>JAJYTA010000030.1 GCA_021793295.1 Actinomycetes bacterium | reverse complement strand
GTGATCAACCAGGTCATCGACGACATCCAGGCCGCAGGCAGGATCGTGAAGATCAGCATCGAACCCGACGACGCCGTCGACGTCCCCACGGTGACACTCGCAATCTGAATTCCGCACTCTCGCTCGTGAAATGATCATGTTCACTTGGTAATTGCCTGCTGTACCACCCATGCACGCCTGGTGATGCAGCAGATTTCCTCGTGGTGCGACTCCGCGCGCGACGTTCCGCAGGGCGCCGCTACGTTTCGTGCGGACGGGTACGGGACCGGTTGCCCGGATCGCCCGCCGCCGTCGGCCCCGGCACGTGAAATACCCCCGGTGGGTATCGCGTTGTCCGGAGACCGACAACCACGGAGTGCCACGATGGAACACACGCCACGACCGGCCACCACAGGCGACGCCCACGGTGCCCACGCTGGTGACGACATGCACGAGCACCACGGCGCACACGCCGATCACGGCGGCCACGCCGGTCACGGCGCGCATGACACGCACGCCGGCGACGCCGGTCACGGCGGCCACGCCGCGCATGACACGCACGCCGGTCACGCTGGGCACGGCGCGCACGGTGACCATGGTGACCACGCCGCAGCCTTCCGCGACAAGTTCTGGGTGAGCTTGGCTCTGGCGATCCCGGTGGTGGGCTTCAGCCCCATGGCCGGCGACCTGCTGGGCTACGAACCGCCGGGCTGGGGCGCATGGATCCCGCCCGTGCTGGGCACCGTGCTGTTCTTCTACGGCGGCTGGCCGTTCCTGACCGGCGCGCGGGCGGAGATCAAGAGCCGCCAGCTCGGGATGATGACCTTGATCGGCCTGGCGATCACGGTCGCCTTCGTCGCGAGCGGGCTCACCTCCCTCGGTGTCGGCGGCTTCGACCTGGACTTCTGGTGGGAGCTCGCCCTCCTGATCGTCATCATGCTCCTGGGGCACTGGCTGGAGATGCGCGCGCTCGGGCAGGCCTCCGGCGCGCTCGAAGCTCTCGCCGAACTGTTGCCGGACACCGCGGAGCGGATTGTCACCCACGACGACGATCGAGCCGCCGGTCAGCGCGCCGACACCGTCGAGGAAGTACCGCTGACGCAGCTGAGCCCCGACGACGTCGTGCTGGTGCGCTCGGGCGGACGGGTTCCAGCCGATGGCGTCATCGTGGCCGGGACGGCCGAAGTGGACGAGTCGACGGTCACCGGCGAGTCCGTCACGGTCTCGCGTGGGCCGGGTGATCGAGTCGTGGCCGGGACGGTGGTGACCGACACCGCGGTGCGGATGCAGGTCACGGCCGTCGGCGAAGACACCGCACTGGCCGGCATCCGCCGGCTCGTGGCCGACGCCCAGGCGTCTCGCTCGCGCGCGCAAGCCCTGGCCGACCGCGCGGCCGCCTACCTGTTCTGGTTCGCTCTCGGCGTCGGGCTCGTCACGTTCGCCGTGTGGGCCGCGCTCGGCGAGGCGTCGCAGGCGGTGGAGCGCACGGTGACGGTGTTGATCATCGCCTGCCCACACGCGTTGGGGTTGGCGATCCCGCTGGTCATAGCGATCTCGACCGGCATGTCTGCCCGCGCCGGCATCCTGGTCAAAGATCGGCTGGCCCTGGAATGGATGCGCCGTGTCGACACCGTCCTGTTCGACAAGACCGGCACGCTGACCGTGGGGCGCCCGGTGCTGACCGGGGTCGTCACCGCCGATGGAGTCGACCGTGACGACGCGCTCGTCATGGCCGCCGCCGCGGAGTACGCCTCCGAACACCCGTTGGCCCGCGCGGTGGTCGCGGCAGCCGAGGAACGTGGCGACATTCCGGCGGCCACCGAGTTCCAATCGCTGACCGGCAAAGGCGTGCGCGCCGTCGTCGACGGCGCGAAGGTCGAGGTCGGTGGGCCCTCGCTGGTCGCAGAGCTGGGCTTGCGCACGCCGGACGAGCTCGCCGAGCCGGTCTCGCGATGGATCGACGCCGGCTCCACGGTGCTGCACGTGGTGCGCGACGGCGTCGTGATCGCGGCGTTGGCGTTGGCCGACGAGGTGCGCGCCGAATCGCGTGAGGCGATCGAAGCGCTTCGTGCCGAGGGTGTGCGGACGGTCATGATCACCGGTGACGCGCGAAACGTCGCGGAGTCGGTCGCCGCCGAGTTGAAGATCGACGAGGTGTTCGCCGAGGTCCTGCCCGCGGACAAGGAAGCGGTGGTCGCCGATCTGCAACGACGTGGCTTGTCGGTGGCGATGGTGGGTGACGGGGTGAACGACGCTCCCGCCCTGGCCCGAGCCGACGTGGGCGTGGCCATCGGCGCGGGGACCGACGTCGCCGTGGAGTCGGCCGGCATCGTGCTCGCCTCGGACGACCCGCGCGGGGTGCTGTCGGCGCGGCGGCTGTCGCAGGCCGGGTACCGCAAGATGGTGCAGAACCTGGCCTGGGCAACCGGGTACAACCTGATCGCCGTGCCGCTGGCCGCCGGGGTGCTGGCGCCGGTCGGGGTCGTGCTGCCGCCGGCCGTGGGGGCGGTCGTGATGACGCTGTCGACGATCATCGTCGCGCTCAACGCCCAGCTGCTTCGTCGCCTCGATCTTCGCCCGGACGCCGCGTCCTGAGCGAGGGGAGGTCCACCGGGTCGTCGTGCTCGGCGGCGCGGGAGAAGCGTCAGAGCCGCAGGACGTCGACGGCGACGCGGGCGGCGCGGCCGATGGCCCGGTCGACCTCCGGCTGATGGACCGCCGGGATGGTCGACGCGGTCAGGACGGCGACGGCGATCCGGTCGCCGGTCGCCGTCGACACCACGCCGGCCTCGTGCCGCAGGTTGAGGAACGTGCCGGTTTTGCTGCTGACCGTCACCGAGTCCGAGGCCAGCTCGGCGACCATGCGGTTGCGACCCAGTTGGCGCCCGAGCAGGTCGCGAAGCCGCTGCGTCGCTGCAGGAACGCTGATCGAATCCGTCCAGATTCGTTCCAACAGCAGCACCAGGCCACGCGCCGTCCCGCTGGTGGCCGAGGCGATGTCGAGCGAGGGCAGCACATGCCCGCCGCCTTCGGTCGTGGCGCGGACAGCGAGTTCGAGCGCGAGTGCGGGATCGTCGGGCGCCACGGCCGCCGCGGCGTCGTAGAGCACTCGCATCGGGTGCCGGACAACGACGCTGGGGCAGTTCCACTCGTGCAAAGTGGTGGTGACCAGGGTGGGCGGCACGAGCTCGAAGACTGCGTCGGCGGCGGCGTTGTCACTGGCCGCCAGCATGAGGTAGAGCAGATCGTCCAGCGCGATCCGGCTGGGGTGCCGGAACATCGAGACTCCGGTCGGCCCCGGTGTCGCCGTCTCGGGATCGAGCACCAGCGGCTGCGCGCCGTCGAGGCGACCTCGCGCGATCAGATCCAGTGTGACCAGGGCAAGCGGCACCTTGCTCACGGAGGCGAGCGCATACGGCGTGTCCGCGTCGAAGCCGAGTTCCTCGCCGGTGTCGAGGTGGCGTGCGCACAGGGCGCCATGCAGTCCGTCCTGGGCCCATTCCTGCTGGATCTCGACCGCGGCTTGGACGGCCTCACCTGCGAAGCCGTACGCGCTGGACGGGCCCGGTGTCATCGTCATGCCGGCTCCTCGACGCCGGAGTCCGCGCCATCAGGGTCCGCGCCGTCGGACAGGGCCGCCGCCCGGGCCAGCGCGGGCAGCACCGCATCCAGCGAGGCCGCGCGTGTGTGGCCGCCAGTGGCGACGGCGTAGGAGCGCCGCAGCGACACCTCGCCGAGAGCGCGCCACCGCAGCCCCTGCGCCCCGGCCCACGCCGCGGTGGCGACCACGACGTCGCCGTATTCGATCGCACCGGCGACGGCCTCGGTCCGCGTCGTCGACGTGCACACCTGATCGTCGCGAAGCCCGGCGGCCCGCGCCGCTCGCCGCAGCGGGTCCCGGATCCACGGGACGTCGTCCTCGGCGTCGAGATGAATCCGCCGCGGCCGGCCCGCCTCGCCCATGTTGCGGCGCAGCTGGTCCAGGTGGACGCGACGACCCCGCAGGTCCCCGGTGGCGGTAGCCGCGCCGAGGTCGGCGCCGACGTCCTCCTCGTCCGGCGGGCACGGCAACAGTGCGAGGTCCAGGCGGCCCCGGCGCAGCAACTCGGTCCGAGCTTGCACGCCATCTTCGGTGAACGACAGCGCCATGCCGGCGTCTGCGGCGCTGGCGCGTGCGGCGACCAGGTGGCGTGGGTCCGGTCCGGGTGGCACCCCGACGACGATGGTGGCTGCCTGTGCGGCTCCGGCGAGCTCGCGCAGATGGGCGGCCCGGGCCACCAGGTCGGCGGCATGCGGCAGCAGGGTGCGGCCGAGGTCGGTGAGGTCGACCCGCCTGGACGTACGCCGCAGCAGCGCACCGCCGAGGTGGCGTTCCAGGGCCGAGACACGTCGGCTCACCACCGGCTGCGGCACACCACAATCCTGCGCACCCAGGGTGAAACTGCGCGCCCGGGCGACTGCGACGAACGCCTCCAAGTGCGTGATCAGGTCCACGAACACGAACCATATCGAAAAGGTATTGATCAGTGGCGGATACGGCTTGGACATCGATCGGCCGGCGTCGGCACTCTCGGTGCACCGGAAGGCACCCGCCGGTCTCCATGACCGCCGGTGCCCAAGGTCATGCCCAGTCCCAGTCCCCGAGGAGGACCGATGCGCCGTCCCGCTTCTTCCACCGTCGCACCCAGCCTGTCTACACCGTCTCGGCGCAGCGTGCTCCGGCTGGGCGCCGCTGCGCCGGTGGCCCTGGCTCTCACCGGTGCCGCTGCCGCGCCGAGTACGGGAACTGCGCAGGCCACTGCTCGCCGCGAGGACGCGATCGCGGCGCTGGAACGCGACTACAACACGACCATCGGACTCGCTGCGATGAATCTGCACACTGGAACCCGCCTGGCGCACCGGGCCGGCGAACGCTTCCCGATGCTGTCGGTCTTCAAGGTGCTGGCCGCGGCGGCGGTCCTGCGCGACCACGACGTCCACGGGGAGACCTTGGATCGCCGTGTCTGGTTCCCGCCCGCCGACGTCCTGGAGTACGCGCCGGTCGCCGCGGAGCACGTCGACACCGGGATGACGGTGGCGCAGATGTGCACGGCCGCGCTGCAGCTCAGCGACAACACGGCCGGCAACCTGCTGTTGCGTGAGATCGGCGGTCCGCGCGGGCTGAGCGCGTTCGCCCGTTCCCTCGGTGACCGCGCCACGCGGCTGGACCGCTGGGAACCGGACCTGAACACCGCACTTCCGGGGGACGACCGCGACACCACGACGCCTGCGGCGATCGCGCGCACCTTCGCGCGCCTGCTGGTCGGCCATGCTCTCGCGCCCCGCGACCGGCGTCGGTTGCGGGCGTGGATGGAGGACAACCAGACCTCCGCGGACCGGTTCCGCGCCGGATTGCCGGAAGGATGGCGGCTGGCGGACAAGACGGGGGCCGGTGACTACGCAACGAACAACGACGTCGGCGTCGCCTGGACGCCGTCCGGGACACCGGTCGTGATAGCCGCGCTGACCCGGCGGGACGAATCGGACGCGGACAGGGACAATGCTGTGTTGGCCGACATCGCCCGGCTCGTCGTCGCCCGGCTCGGCTGACGACCGTTACGGCGCGACCGCGGAGGGAGCCGGGTACCCGGATGAACAGGACGGCGAGGACGCTGGCTGCGTTGGCGGTGGTGGCCGGGACGGTGGCGGCGGTCGTCGCTGTGACCACGCCGGACACCGACGGCCTCACCGTGCGCCCGGCGAACGCGGATGGCTCGCACACCGGGGCGCCGGAGGAACCCAACGGCGACGACGTCCGAATTCTCGACGACTACGCGGCCGAACTCGGCCTGGTGATGGCGCGCTCGCGAGGGCCGCAGCCGCAGGCCTATGCCCGCCGCGTCGACGGGCCCGGCGACGACGTGCAGGTGCTGCAGCTGGCTGGTGCGACCGGCGACGGCGGCGCCGAGGTCGTCTTGCGCCTGCGCCGCGACCGTACCCGGCGGGACGGGTTCGGGTGGCAGGAGCAGAACTACGCCGTGACCGGGTGCTATCGGTGGGTGTTCGACGACCGGATGGACGAACACGAGCCGGAGCGGCTCGAGGCCTGCCCGGACACTGCGGTGATCGAGCTGGGGCCGGCGCCGGTCGAACCGCGGTTGCCGGCTCGCCTCGTCGAGCGGTTGAGCGCCCACCTGGTCGCAGGGCCGGGCCCGGTGCGTGCCGCGGACGTGCTGTCCGACGTCCGGAGGCAGTACGACGCTGCCGTGGCGAGCGAGCTGCAGCGCGATGAGGTCGAGCCCGAGGACGTGATGGATACTGCGACGGCACTGAGCGACGATTCCGTGGCCGTCGTCGACGACGCGGTGGGCGTGGCCGTCGGGCGGGGGACCGCGTGCGTGTTCGTGCGGGTAGCGCCCGCCGACGTGACGGTTTGGGTTCCCGACCGCATGAGTCTTCAACCCGGCGAGATGGGCTGCTCGCCGGCCGCAGCCGCCACCGGATGAGACCAGACGATACTGACGTGAAACGGGGAGCGATGGACCACAACCACCGACGGGGGTTCACTACGGGCGTGGCTGCCGCGGCAGCCGTGATCATGGCGGCCTCGGCAGCCGGCTGCAGCGGCCCACCCGACGCCGATCCGGTAGCCCAGCGGCTGGCTGCCGCACTGCAGTCGGGCGAGTGGGGTGACGCGCCATGGACTGGCGCGACCGGGGAGGAAGTCGCCGCCGCCGTGGAAGAGATCACGAGCGGCATGGGCGAGTCGTCGCTGAGCGTCGAGGTGTCCGACGTGCGCGACGCCGGCGACGACCAGCGGGCGGCCGAGCTCCAGCTGGCGTGGGACGTCGGCGGTGAGACCTGGGAGTACACCTCGACGGCCGCCTTGGTGCTCGTCGACGACGCCTGGCAGGTGGAATGGGACCCGGCGATCATCCACCCCGATCTGGTGCCGGACGCTCGACTGGCGGCGAGTCGCCAGCCGGCCGAGCGCGGCGACATCCTCGGCGCCGACGGGGCAGCCATCGTGACCGAACGCCCGGTCTACCGCGTGGGCATCGACAAGACCAGGATCCCGGCCGCCGAGGTCGAATCCGCCGCCCGTAAGCTCGCCGCGGTCGTCGACGTCGACGCGGACGGGCTCGCCGATCGGGCCGAAGCCGCCGGGCCGGAGGCCTTCGTCGAAGCCATCACCTTGCGCGAAGCCGACGCGGTGCCGGTGTTGAGCGCCGTCGACGAGATCGACGGCGCCGTCGCCCTCGAGGACACCCTCGCCCTCGCTCCGACGCGCGAGTTCGCCCGCCCGATCCTCGGCACGGTCGGTGAGGCCACGGCAGAGATCATCGAGGAGTCCGACGGCGCAGTCGAACCCGGTGACATCGTCGGCCTGTCCGGGCTGCAGCAGCAGTACGAGGAGCAACTTCGGGGGACGCCGGGCATCACCGTGGAGATCGTCCCGCCTGAGGGCGAGCCGACGACGGTGTACGAGACCGAGCCCCAACCGGGTGCGGACGTCAGCACGACCCTCGACCCGGACCTGCAGACCCGAGCCGAGCAGGTGCTGGCCGACGTCGGGCCGCCCAGCGCGATCACGGTCGTCCAGCCGTCGACCGGCGCCGTGCTCGCCGCGGCAAGTGGCCCCGGCAGCGACGGCTACTCCACGGCCACGCTCGGCCAGTACGCGCCCGGTTCCACGTTCAAGATCGTCACGTCGCTGGCGTTGCTGCGCGCGGGACTCACTGCCGACACGAGCGTGAACTGCACCCCGACCGTCACCGTCGACGGTAGGAGTTTCGAGAACTACGACGACTACCCGAGCTCCAGTCTCGGGGAGATACCGCTGCGCACAGCGGTCGCCGAATCGTGCAACACCGCCTTGATCGATCAGCACGACACCGTCAGCCAGGCTCAGCTCGCTCAGGCGGCCGAAGCTCTCGGTATCGGCACGCAGGCCGACATCGGGGCGCCGGCTTTCCTCGGTGACGTCCCGGCCGAAGCCGGTGCGACGGCCCATGCGGCGTCGATGATCGGGCAGGGCGAGGTCTTGGCGTCACCGTTGGCGATGGCGACGATGGCCGCCTCCGTGGCAGCCGGCAGCACGGTGGTGCCGAAGCTGGTCGACGGCGCCGAGCCAGCCGCCGCCACGCCGCAGGCTCCGCTCACCTCGGCCGAGGCGGATGTGCTGCGCGAGCTGATGTACGCCGTCGTGTCCGAAGGCAGCGCGACGTTCCTCGGCGACGTGCCGGGGGAGCGGGTCGGCGCGAAGACCGGGACCGCCGAGTACGGCAGCGAGGACCCGCCGCGCACGCACGCGTGGATGGTCGCCATCCAGGGTGACCTGGCCGTCGCCGTGTTCGTGGAGGACGGCGAGTCCGGCTCCCGGACGGCGGGGCCGCTGCTGTCGGAGTTCCTGTCGCAGTAGCTTGCGCACTCCGGGATCAGGGAGTGGGCTGGGGATCAGGGCGTGGGCTGGCCGATGGCGCCGACCAGGTCGGCGAACCATGGCGTGGCGGGATCGAAGGCCTTGCCGCCTGCGACCCGGTCGAACTCGATGGCCCGAAGCCGCCCGCCCTGGCCCTCGTCGTGTCCGATCAGCCCGCCTTCGTGGCGCAGCGCGCACTCCACGGCCAGATCCGTGCAGCTCTTGATCAATCGCAGGTCGTCGACGTTGGCCGCGGCGGAGCGGCTGAAGTATCCGCTCTTCTGGACCATGACCTTCTCCGCGCCCAGCCGGGAGGCGAACTGGTCGGCGAACCACGCACCCGGGTTGATCTTGTCCAGCTGGACGTGTCCGAACGGGTCGCGGGGGACGTCGGCGCCGGCGGCCTCGAGCTCGGCGACGATGGAGTCGACGCCCGCACCCTCGGACAGGAAGATGTTGACACAGCCGATGTCGTCCATCACCTTGCGCAGCCGGCCGGCCTCGGTGTCGATGTCGAGCTTGACCTCGGGCACGTAGACGCCGTGAATGTCCCAGCGCCGGGGGTCCAGTCCGATCTCGGGCACCCACTCGCGGGTCGCCAGCCAGCCGCGGTACGCCCGCGCGGTGGCTGCGGTGAGCCAGCCGCAATGCCGGCCCATGACCTCGTGGATGATGAGCATCCGCGGGTTGGACGAGTGCTCGGCGATGATGTTGCGGGCGTAGATCGAGCCCTGCTCGGCCGCCGTCCATGCGCCCAGGCTCTGCCGGACGGGCACGATGTCGTTGTCGATGGTCTTCGGCAGCCCGACGACGGTCAGCTCGTAGTCGTTCTCGGCCAGATAGGCCGACAGGCTCGCCGCCATCGTGTTGGTGTCGTCACCGCCGATGGTGTGCAGCACGTCCACGCCGTCGCGGGTGAGTTGCTCGGCCGCGACGTGCAGGGGGTCTTGCCCCTCCCGCACGAGCCCGCGCCTGACACAGTCGGCGACGTTGGTGAGTTTGACGCGGCTGTTGCCGATGGGCGAGCCGCCGTAGCGGTGCAGTCGGCTGGCCGACGACCGCACCTCCGGTGAGATGGTGATCGAGCGGCCGGTCAGCAGCCCGGCGTAACCGTCGAGGTAGGCCATGATCTCGATCTCGGGCGCGATCTCGGTGTAGCGCTCGATCAATCCGCCCACGGCCGACGACAGGCACGGCGCCAATCCGCCGGCGGTGAGCATGGCGACCCTGCGGACGGGCCGGTGCGAGCGCTCGTCGGCCGAATGGTGCGATTGAGGCGTGCTCTCGGGCATGCGGAGACCTTCTCGTCGTGCGTTCCAGGACGTTCTCGATTCGAGATGCAACCTTACCGCCGGAAATCGGCGCCTCCGCGTCCGCCCGCGCAGGCGCCGGGGGAACCGAGGCGGTGTCCGGGCTGTGGGCTACCTGCCCGGTGGCTGGCCGCGAGGTCCTACTCTTGGTCGGGTGAACTCGCCCGAAGATCGTGCCCTGTACGCCGAGCTGACCGAAGCCGTGGCCGGCCTGCCCGCGGCGCAGCAGCCGCAGTGGCCCGAGCCCGGCGCCGTCACCGAGGCGACCGAGCAACTGCGCCAGATGCCACCGCTGGTGTTCGCCGGCGAATGCGACCTGCTGCGTACCCGCTTGGCCGCTGTCGCGCAGGGCGAGGCGTTCCTGCTCCAGGGCGGTGACTGCGCCGAAACGTTCGCCGGGGTGAGCGCGGACAACGTCCGCAACAAGCTCAAGACCTTGCTGCAGATGGCCGTCGTGCTGACGTATGCCGCCAGCGTCCCGGTGGTGAAGGTCGGCCGTCTGGCCGGCCAATACGCCAAGCCGCGTTCCAAGCCTGACGAGGCCCGTGACGGCGTCACGCTGCCGGCGTTCCGTGGCGACATCGTCAACTCGTTCGACTTCACCGAGGACGCGCGCAGGCCCGACCCGGCGCGGATGGTGCGTGCCTACCATGCCTCGGCTGCGACGTTGAATCTCGCCCGCGCGTTCGTCGGTGGCGGCTACGCCGATCTGCACCAGGTGCATGCGTGGAACACCGATTTCGTCCGGACGTCACCGGCCGGGCAGCGCTACGAGCGACTGGCTGGGCGCATCGAGCAGGCCCTGGCCTTCATGAAGGCCATCGAGATCGACCCCGAGCAGTTGCGCACCGTCGAGTTGTACTCGTCGCACGAGGCGTTGCTGCTCGACTACGAATTGCCGATGACCAGGGTCGACTCCCGCTCGGGCGCGCCGTACGACGTGTCGGGGCACTTCCTGTGGATCGGCGAGCGCAGCCGCCAGCTCGACGGCGCCCACGTCGAGTTCGCCTCGCGTATCCGCAACCCCATCGGGGTCAAGATCGGGCCGACCACGTCCACCGACGAACTGCTGGCCCTGGCCGACAAGCTCGACCCGGACCGGGTGCCGGGCCGGTTGACGTTCGTCACCCGGATGGGTGCGCAGCGCATCCGTACCGCGCTGCCTTCGCTGATCCAGAAGGCCACCGCGAACGGGCTGGTCGCCACCTGGATCTGCGACCCGATGCACGGCAACACCTACGAGGCGCCCAGCGGGCACAAGACGCGCCGGTTCGACGACGTCGTCGACGAGGTTCGCGGATTCTTCGAGGTGCACCGCTCGTTGGGAACCCATCCTGGTGGGCTGCATGTCGAGTTGACCGGTGACGACGTCACCGAATGCGTCGGCGGCGGCGACCCGATTGCCGAGGATGGGCTGGCCAGTAGATACGAGACCGTGTGCGACCCGCGGCTCAACCGCACCCAGTCGCTGGAACTGGCCTTCCTGGTCGCCGAACTGCTCGAGGCCACCCGGTAGGCGACCGACGTGCGCTGAGGGCGCCACCGGCTGGACCGTTCGCGGTGCTACCCGGCCGGGCCCGGGTGGGCGGCGACCAGCTCGGTGTCGACGCCGAGGGCGCCCAGCTTGGCGGCGCCGCCGGGGGTGCCGAGCGGTTCAGACCGTCCCATGAGCGGCTGCTCGAAGAACCGGGCGTTGTCCTCACGGTATTCGAGCAGGTGCTCCGGTAGATCGTCCTCGTAGTAGATGGCTTCGACCGGGCACACCGGCTCACACGCCCCACAGTCGATGCATTCGTCGGGCTGGATGTACAACGATCGCTTGCCCTCGTAGATGCAGTCGACCGGGCATTCGTCGACGCAGGCGCGATCCAGCACGTCGATGCAGGGTTCGCCGATCACGTAGGTCATGGCCCACGCCCTCTTCCATCCTTCAGCGTGCGCGAATAATTACTAGTGTCTATAGTAAAAACGTCTTGTCGTGCCTGCTGCGGCGGGGTGGCCGGGACAGCCACGTGCTGGTCCACCGGGCCGCACCATCGCGCGTCCGCAAGCTCTTCGTAGGCTGGTCATCATGGCTTTGGTCGTCACCGCGCTCGCCAGCTCGGGCCGTCGCGGCGCCGCCTCACCTTTCGCCGTCGTCGCTTCGGTGGCAGTCGTCGCCGGGGGCCTGGTGGCGGCGTTCACTGCGTCGGTTCCCTCGGAGCACGGTGCATGGGTGGCGGCGTATCTGGTGCTGGTCGTCGGTGTCGCCCAGCTCGTGCTCGGCGTCGGGCAAGCTGTGCTCGCGCCGCGGGTGGTGCCGGGTCGCCGGGTCGCGCTCGAGCTCGGAGGCTGGAACGCCGGTGGTGCGGCCGTCGTGGCCGGAACGCTGCTGGATGCGGTGTGGCTGGTCGACGTCGGTGGTGTCCTCGTCGTGCTGGCGCTCGCGCTGTTGATCCTCGGTGTGCGCGAGGCCGACCGTCGCTGGCGCGGCTGGTTGCTTGCGTACTACGCCTTCGCCGGCGTGCTGCTGGTGAGCGTGCCCACCGGCTTGGTCCTGGCCCGGATCTGACCCGCCCACCCGCACGTCAACCGCACGATCTGCGCGTTTATCGTCGTCGTATGACCACAGGCATGATCGACCTGCGCAGCGACACGGTGACCCGCCCGACCCCCGGGATGCTCGCCGCGATGAGCCGGGCGGACACCGGCGACGACGTCTACGGCGAGGACCCGACCGTCATGGCGCTGGAGGAGCGAGTCGCCGACCTGCTCGGCCACGAGGCCGCGCTGTTCACCGTGTCCGGGTCGTTGGCCAACATACTGGGCGTTCGTGCGCTGGTCAGAGCCGGACAGGAGTTGCTGTGCGAGGAACGTGCACACGTGGTCCGCGCCGAGCTCGGTGCCCACGCCGCGTGGCATGGCGTGACCACACGCACGTGGCGGCACCCCGATGGCTTGATCGATCTCGAGGCGCTGCGCTCGCTCATGGTCCCCGATGCCGGTCCGTACCTGGTGTCCACGGCTGCCATCGCCGTGGAGAACACGCACAACTTCGCCGGTGGCACCGTCCATCCGCTGGCCGACGTCGCCGCCTTGCGCGAGCTGGTGGCCGGGACCGGCGTGCGGTTGCACCTGGACGGGGCGCGGTTGTGGAATGCCCAGGTCGCCACCGGTGTGCCGGCGCGGGATTGTGCCCAGCACTTCGACACCGTGGCGGTGTGCCTGTCCAAAGGGCTCGGCGCACCGGTGGGTTCACTGCTCGCCGGGTCGGCGGACATCGTGGCCGAGGCGCGCGTGTGGCGCAAGCGCCTGGGCGCGGGCTGGCGACAGGCCGGGGTGTTGGCCGCTGCCGGTCTGTACGCGTTGGATCATCACATCGACCGGCTGGGGGAGGATCACGCGCACGCGCGCTCGATCGCCGCGACGATCGCCGACGTCGATCCGTCCGTCGTCGACCCCGAGCGCGTGCAGACCAACATCGTCCTGCTGAGGCTGGGCGAGCGCGCGGGCCACGTCGTCGAGCAAGCCGGCGCCGAAGGCGTGCTCGCCGGCATCGTCGCGCCCGGAGTGGTGCGGCTGATCACGCATCTCGATGTGAGCCGCGACGCCGCCGAGCGGGCCGGCACCGTACTCGCGCGCGCGATCAAAGGCTGAATTCCAGCACTCGCCCCCTTTGACGGTGCGCCCCTTATCGCTACTATTCCCATAGAACAGATAGGAATAAAGGGATTGGAGCGCGGGTGCGAACGCTCATCGTCCTGGGGCTCGTGGGGTTCGCCGCGCAGCTCGTCGACGGCAGTCTGGGCATGGCCTACGGCGTCACATCGACGACGTTGCTGCTGGCCGTAGGAACCAACCCGGCGGCCGCATCGGCCACGGTCCACCTGGCCGAGATCGGTACGACCCTGGCCTCGGGGCTGGCGCACTGGCGGTTGGGCAACATCGACTGGAAGGTCGTGGCTCGTATCGCCGTGCCCGGCGGTATCGGCGCCTTCGCTGGCGCGACGTTCCTGTCCAGTCTGTCCACCGAGATCGCCGAGCCGGTCATGGCGCTGATCCTGCTGGCGCTGGGGCTGTACGTGTTCGTCCGGTTCACCGCGTGGGGGCTGCCGAGTGAGCGGCTCGGGAAACCGCTGCGCAAGCGGTTCCTGGCGCCACTCGGGTTGGTGGCCGGGTTCGTCGACGCGACGGGCGGGGGCGGATGGGGTCCGGTCGGCACCCCGGCGATTCTGGCCAGCGGACGGCTCGAACCGCGCAAGGTCATCGGATCGATCGACGCGAGCGAGTTCGTCGTCGCCCTGGCGGCCAGCGCAGGCTTCCTCGTCGGGCTCGGGCAGGAGAACATCGACGCCGCGTGGGTGGCCGTCCTGCTCGCCGGCGGCGTGATCGCCGCGCCCATCGCCGCCTGGTTGGTGCGCCACCTGCCGCCGCGCGTGCTCGGCTCCGCCGTCGGCGGACTGATCATCTTGACCAACGTCCGAACGGTGTTGCGTAGCGACTGGATCGGCATCACCGGGACACCGCTGAATTTCGCCTACGGCGTGATCGTCGTGGCGTGGATCAGCGCCGTGGCGTGGTCGCTTCGGGCGCATCGCGCCGAACGCGACGCCCAATTGGCGCTTCGGGCGGACGAGCCCACCGGCTGACCCTGGGGCAGGTCAGCCTTCGCCGCCGGTCAGGCGACCGGCTCGCGCCGATTCAGCCGGCGCCCGACGACCGGCACCATGCGACGCAGGGCGGAAGCCAGCTCGCGTACGTCGGCGCCGGCCAGCGCGTGTGGATCGTCGGACGCGGCGGAGTCCGGGTCGGGGTGGACGTCGACGAGGATGCCGTCAGCGCCGGCGGCGATCGCCGAGCGCGACAGGGGCAGCACGAGTTCGCGTCGCCCGGCCGCGTGGGTTGGGTCGACGACCACGGGCAGGTGTGACAGCCGTTGCACGACGGGCACCGCCGAGATGTCGAGGGTGGTGGTCGTCGACGTCTCGAACGTCCGGATGCCCCGCTCGCACAGCACGATGTCGAGATTGCCGCGTTGGGCGACGTATTCCGCAGCCAACAGCCATTCTTCGATGGTCGCGTGTACGCCGCGCTTGAGCAGAATCGGCTTCGTCGCCTCCCCTACGGCTTGCAGCAGCGGATAGTTCTGCATGTTCCCGGCACCGATCTGGAGCATGTCGGCGTACTCGCTGACCAGGGGAACGTCGGCGGCATCGATGACCTCGGTGACCACCGGCAGGCCGGTGACGTCCCTGGCTTCGGCCAGGATGCGCAGGCCGTTCTTGCCCAGGCCCTGGCACGCCTGCGGCGAGGTGCGCGGCCTGAACGCGCCTCCGCGGAGCATGGCGGCGCCGGCGGCTTTGGCCATTTCGGCGGCCTCGAGCGTGCTGTCCACGGAGTCGACCGTGCATGGGCCGGCGATGAGGGTGAAGCTGTCCGGGCCGATCGTGACCGGTTGCGCCCCGGTGTCCGTCCCGACCAGGACGGTGCTGCGAGCCGGCTGATGGTCGACACTGACGAGCTTGTAGGGCGTCGAGACGTGGATGATGTCGGCGACGCCGGGCATGCTGCGCAGATTGAGCGCGCGGAATTCGTCGATGTCGCCCACCAGCCCGATGATGGTGCGACGAACCCCGCGACTGACGAACGCCTCGCCGCCGGTGGCCCGCACACGTTGCACGACGGCGTCGATCTGGGTATCGCTCGCATCGGGCGACATCACGACGACCATGGCAACCCTCCAGCCCAGCTGTGACCGTGTCGACGCTAAGGCAGGAAATCTCGAGACTGGACGCCTCGTCCGGAGAACAAGACGGTTGGTCACGATGTGGTCACCGAGTGCTCGTGCGGGAACAACTCACGGAACTTGCGCACGCAATTTGGCCAGAAGCGCCAAGTCCTCCGCATGCGCGTCCGTCCCGCCCGGCGTCTCGAGCACCACGGGCAGCCCGGCCACGGACGGGTGCGCGAGCAGCTCCCGGAACGGGTCGGTCCCGATGTGACCCGCGCCGATGCGAGCGTGCCGGTCGCGAAACGATCCGCATACGTCCATGGAGTCGTTGGCGTGCACGGCCGCGAGGCGACCGGTACCCGCGACCTCGGCGAGGCGGTCCAGCAGGGCGGACATGGCCCCGGCCGGCGCCAGGTCGTGCCCGGCGGCGAAGGCATGGCACGTGTCGAGGCAGATCTTCGCGCGGGGATGGTAGTCGAGCGCTTCGAGGTACGGGCCGAGGTCGTCGATCGTCGCGCACAGCGAGCGTCCCTGTCCGGCCGTCGGTTCCAGCAACACGTCGGGCGCGTCGTCGTCGAGCTGGTCGAGCAGCGGCAGCAGCGCCTCGCGCACCTGGAGCATCGCCTGCGCGCGCCCGCCGCCGTCGACACACGAGCCGGTATGGACCACCACGCCGTTCGCGCCGACGGCGCGGCCACGGGTGACAGCGTGCGCGACGCTGTGCATCGAGCGCTCGTACGTCAGCGCTGTCGGGCTACCCAAGTTGACCAGATACGGCGTGTGGACGAGGACCGGCATGCCCGTCTCCGCGGCCGCTGCACGAAACGCTGCGTCAGCGGCGGGGTCGCCGGCGGTGGTCGCCCAGCCGCGTGGGTTCCCGAGGAAGATCTGGACGGATTCCGCGCCGAGCTCTCGCGCCCGGCGGGGCACGGTCGCGAGCTTGCCACCGGCGGAGATGTGCGTGCCGATCACCGGCGGGGTCGCAGGCACCGCGAGATCCTCTCCCTTGTCGCCGCGGTGACCGCCACCGGGCTGCGTGCGCTCAGAAGTGGTACAGCGTCAGCGTCGAGCCGTGCGGCTGACTTCCGCCCACCGGGTCGACTCGCACGACACGAGGCTTGCGACCACCGCCCGGCCCGTCGAACAGGTCGACCACCTCGACGTGGAAGCCGAGCTCGCGCAGTGTCCGCTCGGCTTCGTCGACCGGCTGGCCGACCACCGCAGGTACCTCGACCATCTGCGGCCCGTTCGACACGACCAGCTTGATCACGTCGCCGCGCACACCGGTGCCCTTGGTCGGATCTTGCGAGATGACGTGGCCGGCCTCGACGCTGTCGGAGAAATCTTCCGAGGTCGAGACCTTGAATCCGGCCTCGGCCAGGGCCTCCTGTGCTTTATCGGCCGGCTGCCCGGTGAAGTCCTCGATCTTGATCGGCTTCGGGCCGGCGCTCACCACCACACCGATCTCGGTGTCGGCTCGCGCCTGCTCGCCCGCCTCGACGTCTTGCGACACGATGTGGCCTTCGGCGATCTCGTCGTGGTGGGCCTCGTCAGCGACGTTCAGCGTCAGTGGCAGCCCGTCCAGCGCCTCGTTGGCAGCGTCGACCGTCATGTCGGTGAGGTCGGGAACCTCGTACCGTTCGGGCCCCTTGGACAGGATGTAGGTGATTTCGCCCCCGTCGAGGATCTGCTCACCGGGGCCGGGCTCGGTCGCCACGACCAACCCGGCCTCGACGGTCTCGGAGAACTCCTCACCGCCCTGGCTGGCGGTGAAGCCCTCGTCCGCCGCCGCGGCCTCGGCCTGTTCTGCGCTGAGGTTGAGCAGTGACGGCGTCGTGTCCCAGCGGCCGGATCCGTACCACCACGCGGCCCCGGCGACGCCGACGACGAGCAACAGCACGAGCAGGAACATGATCAGGCCCCGGCGGCTGCGCCGCGGGCCGGCCTCGTCCGCGGAGGCGGCCTGCTCTGGCGTGGCGGCGTGCGGCTGCGAACCGAGTCCCTGGCTGGCGGGGGTGGAGATGACGCGAGTGCGTGCCGAGTTCGGCGGCGGCGGTGGCGGCCCCGCCGCGGACACGACGGGGACGTCGTCGGCGGTGCTCGCGGCGTCGGCGTGGTCGAGGTCGTCGTCGTCATCGACCATCTCGCCGGCGAGCACGGTCTCGACGAGTGCTTCGTTCAACGCCACGCCCGCGGAATCGCGCGACTCCGCATGCGCTTGGCTCAACTCGGCGGCCTCGCCGGCGTCGGGCTCGGTCCCGGGCAGGCCGGCCAGTGAAGCGCGAGCTGAGCGCACGGCGGCGAGGAACTCCCCGGAGTCGGCGTAGCGGGCCTCCGGGTGGCGCGCCGTGGCCGTGAGCGTCAGCTCGTCGACGATCGGCGGCAGCGGGACCGCGGCCGACGGCGGCGGCACGTTCTCGTCGATGTGGCACCGCACCACGACGAAGTCCGTGGGGCCGTCGTGCGGTGGTCGTCCCACCAGCAGCTCGTAGAGCATGATGCCGGCGGAGTACACATCCGAGCGCGGGGTGGCCTTTTCCCCGAGCGCTTGCTCCGGCGAGATGTAGTTCACGGTTCCGAGCAGCCCCCGGGTGGTCTTCGACGAGCTGCTCACCGCCCGGGCGAGCCCGAAATCGGCAACCTTGACGCGACCGTCGTTACCGACGAGCACGTTCTCGGGCTTGACGTCGCGGTGCACGATGCCGGCGCGGTGCGCGGCGGCCAGTGCGGACAGGACGGACTCGGCCACCTCCAGGGCGAGCGCCGCGCCGAGCCGGCCGCGTTCATGCAAGACGTCGCGCAGGGTGCGGCCTTCGATGTACTCCATCGCCAAGAACACCGCGCCGTCGTCCTCGCCCTGGTCGAAGACGTTGACGACGTTGGGATCGGACAACTGAGCCACCGAGCGGGCTTCACCGATGAACCGCGCGACGAAATCGTCGTCGGCGGCCAGCTCGGCGTGCATCACCTTCAGCGCGACCCGCCGGCCCAGCCGGGTGTCGGTCGCCTTGTACACCGTGGCCATCCCGCCGCGCGCGAGCAGCGCTTCGATCCGGTACCGGCCGTCGAGGAGACGGCCGACCGGTGCCTCGGAGACAGAAATGTCCACGGTGGGAGTGTACGGGTCGCGGCGACGACTTCCGGCCACGGACGCCGGCGGGGCGGGGCATGCGGCCGGACGTGCGGCGCCGCGTCGCAGGCAAGGCGTCGGCGACGGTTGTCAGGAGGCGCGGCGCATCGTCGTGGACGGCTGGGCGCCGACGAGATCACGCGGTGAATCGTGTGGCGGATCATGGCGGCGAGGGCTAGTCTCACCGCACGTGACCTCCGTGCCGCGACCCATACCGTCAGCACCGTTCGGTGATGACGACGGCTCGGCCGACCCTCGAGTCCGGGCGGCCCTCGAGGAGTTCGACCGCGCCGAGGGCGGCCCGGCGAACGTCCTCGCCGCGCTGGCGACGAGCCGATTACTGATTCCGATCGTGGCCGTCCCGGGTGATGACGGACCGAATGACGACGTGCCCGGTGCCGACGGATCGGGTGGCCGGGCCGACCATTCGCACGCGGACATGGCCACCGTCTTGACGACGGGCCGTGACGGCCGTCGCGGACTGTTGGCGTTCACCAGCGTCGAGACGCTGCAGCGATGGAACACCGAGGCTCGTCCGTCGCCGGTCCCCACCCGCACCGCCGCCGAGGCCGCCCTGGCCGAAGGGGCCGACGCCCTGGTGATCGACCTCGCCGGGCCGGTGATGTTCTCGGTGGATGCCCGCGACTTGCGCTCGCTGGCGTCGGGGTGGCGACCGTTGGGGACCTGGCAGGGCGTGGGCACCGCCGATCCACCAGTTGCGCCGTCGGCCAGGGCGACCGAGGCCGCGACGATCAAGCGCCGGGTCCGCCGGGCGGGCGGACGGCTGTGGCGCCGGGCCCGCCGCACGTTGGTGCGCTGAGCCGCTCGCCGTTCTCGGCGGCCGAGATCCCGTGTGGCCAGGGGCGGAGATGTCCCCGGCAGCGGGTAGGCGTGTTATAGTTGTCGACCGACCGGTCCGCCGTGTCCGAGCCATCGGGCAAGGCAGACAGCAAGCGGAGACACTCCCACCCGCACCGACCGTCCAGGTCGTCGGGTCCCCAGGTCAGAGCGTCGGCGACGGCGCTCCGAGTAGGCGCCGAACGGAATATTCCACGGCGTCGATGGGTTAGGCTCCGCGAGCACGTGTCGCGGAGCCTTGTGCGTTTCGCGGCGTGGTCGACAGGACACACCCCATCGATTTGCCGGGAGGAAGGCATCAGCGCAGAGCCACGCATCAACGACCGGATTCGCGTTCCGGAAGTCCGGCTCGTCGGCCCCAATGGTGAGCAGGTCGGCATCGTCCGCATCGAGGACGCACTGCGGCTCGCCGGGGAGGCAGACCTCGACCTCGTCGAGGTCGCACCGGGAGCACGGCCCCCGGTGGCCAAACTCATGGACTACGGCAAGTACAAGTACGAGTCGGCGATGAAGGCGCGCGAGGCTCGACGAAACCAGTCGCATGTCCTGATCAAGGAGCAGAAGCTCCGCCCGAAGATCGATAAGCACGACTACGAGACCAAGAAGCGCAACGTCGAACGGTTCTTGGCCGAGGGCGACAAAGTCAAGGTCACGATCATGTTCCGCGGACGGGAGCAGTCGCGGCCCGAGCTCGGGTTCCGGTTGCTCCAGCGCCTTGCTGAGGACGTCAGCGAACTCGGCTTCGTCGAGTCCTCGCCCAAACAGGACGGCCGCAACATGATCATGGTGCTGGGGCCGCACAAGAAGAAGTCCGACGCCAAGGCCGACCGTGAGGTCGCCAAGGCCAATCGGCAGGCGCAACGTCAAGCCGATGAAGAGGCCGAGAAGGCCGAGCGAGCCGCAGGCCGCGCCGCGGCCGAGGTAGACAAGGCCGGCAAGGGCTCACGTGCCCAGGCCGTAGCTGAGAACGAAGAGTAAGAGGAGACGAACGGCGCCATGCCGAAGAACAAGACGCACAGCGGGGCGCGCAAGCGTTTCAAGGTGACGGGCAGCGGGAAGGTCCTGCGCCAGAAGGCGAACCGGCGCCACTATCTCGAGCACAAGCCGTCCACCCTGACGCGCCGCCTGGCCGGCACCACCGAGGTGTCCAAGGGCGACCAGAAGCGGGTCAAGAAGCTGCTCGGCCGGTAGAACCGCGCCGACTGACATCGAGATGACCTTCGGCCCCCATCGGGCCGGACCGAGCAAGGAGTACCAGTGGCACGCGTGAAGCGGGCGGCCAACGCCCACAAGAAGCGCCGCGAGACGCTCGAGAGGGCCAGCGGCTACCGGGGTCAGCGCTCCCGGATGTACCGGAAGGCGAAAGAGCAGGTCACCCACTCGCTCGTCTACGCCTACCGCGACCGTAAGCAGCGCAAGGGCGACTTCCGGCAGCTGTGGATCACTCGGATCAACGCGGCAGCGCGCGCCGAGGGGCTGACCTACAACCGGTTCATTCAGGGCCTGCGCCTCGCAGAGGTCGAGGTCGATCGGAAGATCCTCGCTGACCTCGCCGTCAACGATCCGGCGGCGTTCAAGTCGCTGGTCGACACGGCTCGGGCCGCGCTGCCGGCCGACCGTAACGCTCCGGCGGCCTGATCAGCTTCGTTCGCCGCGTGGGCCCGTCGATGACCGACCTCGTCGACGGGCCCCTCGCTGTGTCTGCCGTGACGAACGCCGCCGTGACGAACGCCGCCGGCCCGGACCAAGGGCGGCAGGTGTGCTGACCGCGAAGTCCGGTCGCATCCGCGAAGCGCGCAAACTCACCCGCAGAGCCGGGCGCGAGAAGGCCGCGCTATTTCTGGCCGAAGGGGCGCAGGCTGTTCGCGAGGCCGTCGCCACGGGTCGAGCTGGTGTCGTCGAGGTCTTCGCGACCACCTCGGCCCGAGATCGGCACGCCCCGATCATCGCGGCAGCACAGGCAGCCGGGATCACGGTGTCGGTCGCTGACGACGACGCCCTGGCCGCCCTGTCCGAGACGGTGACGCCGCAGGGCTTGGTCGCGGTGTGTCGGCCCGTGGTCGTCGACGCCGAGACGGCACTCCCGGACACACCGTCGTTGATCGTGGTACTCGTGGAAGCCCAAGATCCTGGAAACGTCGGCACCGTGATCCGCTGCGCCGACGCCGCGGGCGCCGATGCGGTGCTCGTGACGCGCGGATCGGCTGACGTGCACAGCGGCAAGGCGGTCCGGGCCTCGGCCGGCAGCGTGTTCCACCTACCGATCGGCGCGGGCACCACCGTCGACGACACCGTCGCCCTGCTGCGCGGGCGTGGACTGAGCGTGCTGGCCGCCGACGGCGTCGGCGCCCTCGACCTGGACGAAGCCGAGCACGCCGGTCTCCTGGCCAGGCCGACGGCGTGGCTGTTCGGCAACGAAGCGCGCGGGTTGCCCGAGGCCGTGCGAACCCTCGCCGACCACGTCGTCCGGGTCCCCATCTACGGCCGGGCCGAGAGCCTGAACCTGGCGACCGCGGCGGCGGTGTGCCTGTACGCCTCGGCCCGCGTGCACGCGGGCCAACGCACCGGGTGACCGCCCCGGCCCGAGCCGGCAAGCGTTCAGCCCCGCATGCGTGCGGCGAACTCCGCCATCCGTTCCTCGGTGCCCTCCGCCGGCCCGAACCACACGGCCAGCGCGTCCGCGCCGGCATCGGCGAACCGGTGCGCCTGGTCGATCACCTGCGTGAGCTCGTCAGCACCGCCGCTCCACGCGATTCTCGTGCCCAGCCGCAGCGGCCGCTGTGCTCGGTTGCGCAGCCGTGCTGCCACCTCGGCGAACGTCGCCGGCTCCACACCGACCCCCTGCCACTCGTCGGCCAGCGCCGCGGCCCGCGCCACGGCCCGGTCAGAGGTTCCACCGACCATGATCGGCAGGTGTCCCCGGGGCTGCGGCTCGAACACGCCCTGGTCGTAGCCGTAGTGGGTCCCCTGAAACGGCTCGCGGCTGGTCCACAGATGCCGCAGCAGCGCGATCGCCTCGTCGGTGCGGGCACCCCGGGTGGTGAAGTCGGCGTCCACGGACTCGAACTCGGTACGGTCCCACCCGATGCCGACCCCGAGGACGAACCGTGCACCCGACAGCTCGTGCAGCGTGGCGGCCTGCTTGGCGACGACGAACGGGCTGCGCATCGGCAGGACGAGCACCGAGGTGCCCAGCCGGATCCGGCTGGTCCGCGCCGCCAGGTAGGTCAAGGTGACCAGTGGCTCGTACACGCCGCCGTACGTCTCGCCGTAGTCGCGTGGCGGCAAGAGGTGGTCGGGCAGCCATGCGGTCTCGTAACCGAGGCGTTCGGCTTCGACGCCGAGATCGATCACCCGCTGGGCGTCCACGGCCGGCGACTCGTCGGGAAGCACGATCTGCAAATCCATACTCAGATTCTCAGTACCCGCCGGTCGGCGTCGGCACCCGCTCCGCGCCAGGCGACACCGCGCCCCGGCGAGACGGCTGGCATTACGCTGGTCCGATGCCCACGATTGCCACCACCACGACCGTCGATCTCGAGGGGCTGTTGGAATTCGTCCGGCCTCGCCACCACGGCATCCTGCTGACCTTCCGCGGCGACGGGTCACCGCAGGCCTCACCGGTGACATGCGGTGTCGACGACTCCGGGCGCATCGTCGTGTCGACCTACCCTGATCGCGCGAAGGCGGTGAACATCCGCCGGACACCGCGCGCCAGCATGGTCGTGCTGTCCGACGAGTTCACCGGGGCGTGGGTCCAGGTCGATGGGGCGGCGGAGGTCGTCGATTCGCCGCTGGCGGTCGAGCCGCTGGTGGAGTACTACCGCAACGTCGCCGGCGAACATCCGGACTGGGACGAATACCGCGAGGCGATGGTGCGGCGGGCCAAGTCGCTGATCCGGCTGACCCCGCAGCGTTGGAGCCCGATCGCCACGGGCGGCATCCCGGCCCACCTGGCGGGCCAGGACGACTGAGATCATCATGCCGGCCACGGACCTCAGCCCGATGCGGGCGCGAACCTCTGCCCGCTGAGGACGAGCTCGTGGATCCCGTGGGCGACGAGCCGGGGGAGCGCCGTAGACTCGCGGGGTTGTTCCTGAACCCGTACCCGGCGGGTGAGATATAGGTGAGTTGCGAGGAAGATGTCCGCGCCGAACAGCGATTTCGATCCGGTCCGAACGAGTAGTCTGCACCCGGACGAGCTGGCTCGCATGGTGCGCGAGGCCCTGGCGGCCATCGCGGCCGCGACCGATCTCGACGAACTGAAAGCAGCCCGGCTCGCCCATGCCGGCGACCGCTCGCCGCTGGCCCTGGCCAACCGCGAGATCGGCGCGCTTCCCCCACAGGCGCGCAAGGACGCAGGGCAGCGCGTCGGCGCGGCGCGGCGCGAGGTCGCCGAAGCCATCGCCAAGCGGCAAGAGGCCCTCGAAGCCGAGCGCGACGCGCGGGTGTTGGTCGAGGAAGCCGTCGACGTCACGCTGCCGTGGGACCGTGCGCCGGTCGGCGCGCGGCATCCACTGACCACGATCCAGGAGCGGGTCGGTGACGTGTTCGTCGCCATGGGCTGGGAGGTCGCCGAAGGCCCGGAGGCCGAGGCGGAGTGGCTGAACTTCGACGCGTTGAACATCGGCCCGGACCACCCCGCCCGGACGATGCAGGACACGTTCTTCATCGACAGCGACGGGCCCGAACCGTCCGGACTGGTGCTGCGCACCCATACATCGCCGGTGCAGGCGCGCACCATGCTCGACCGGTCACCGCCGATCTACATCGTCTGTCCAGGGCGCACCTTCCGCACCGACGAGCTCGATGCCACCCACACGCCGGTGTTCAGCCAAGTCGAGGGCCTCGCCGTCGACGAAGGGCTCACCATGGCGCACCTGAAGGGCACGCTCGATCACTTCGCCGAGGCGATGTTCGGTGCCGGGATGACGACGAGGCTGCGTCCGTCGTACTTCCCGTTCACCGAGCCCAGCGCCGAGATGGATCTGCTGTGCTTCGTCTGTCGCGGCGATTCGGTCGGCAACCCGGATCGTCCGTGCCGGACCTGCAGTTCCGAAGGCTGGATCGAGTGGGGCGGCTGCGGCATGGTCAATCCCCGCGTGCTGATCGCATGCGGCGTGGACCCGCAGCGCTACACCGGGTTCGCGTTCGGTATGGGCCTCGAGCGCACGCTGATGTTCCGGCACGGCATCGAGGACATGCGCGACATGGTCGAAGGCGACGTCAGGTTCGCTGCTGCGTTCGGGATGGAGATCTGATGCGCGTCCCCATGTCCTGGCTGCGCGAGTACGCCGACCTCGCGCCCGACGTCACCGGCCGTGAGGCCGCCGCGCGGCTGATCCGTGCCGGGTTGGAGGTCGAGACGGTCGACGAGGCCGGCGCCGACGTGACCGGTCCGGTCGTCGTCGGGCGGGTGCTCGACTTCACCGAGGAGACCCACTCCAACGGCAAGACCGTGCGCTGGTGCTCGGTCGACGTCGGCCCCGAGCACAACGCCGATCGCACCGACGAGGGCGTCTCCGCCCCCTCGCGAGGGATCGTGTGCGGCGCGCTGAACTTCGCTGTCGGCGACCTCGTCATCGTCTCGCTTCCGGGGGCGGTGTTGCCCGGCGGCTTCGCGATCTCGGCGCGTAAGACCTACGGGCACGTGTCCGACGGCATGATCTGCTCGGCCCGAGAGTTGGGCCTGGGCGATGACCACACCGGCATTCTCGTACTCGAGCCCGGCGCCGGCGAGCCCGGCGACGACGCCGCAGCGGTGCTGCACTTGCGCGACGACGTGCTCGACATCGCCGTGACACCCGACCGCGGGTACTGCCTGTCCATCCGCGGGGTCGCCCGCGAGGCCGCGACGGCGTTCGGTGTGGCTTTCCGCGATCCGGCCGGTGCTGAGGCGGGCGAGGCCGCCGAGCCGTCCACCAGCGGTTACCCCGTGCGTGTCGACGACCCGCACCGCTGCCCGGTCTTCGTCGCCCGCACGGTGACGGGATTCGACCCCACAGCGCCGAGCCCGCGGTGGCTGCAGCGGCGGGTCCAGCTGGCCGGCATGCGGCCGATCTCCCTGGCCGTCGACGTCACGAACTACGTCATGCTCGAGCTCGGGCAGCCGATCCACGGTTACGACGCCGAGGCCTTGTCCGGCCCGATCGTGGTGCGGCGCGCCGAGGAGGGCGAGAAGCTCACCACGCTCGACGGGGTCGTGCGCACCCTCGATGCCGACGACCTGCTGATCACCGACGACTCCGGTCCGATCGGTCTGGCCGGGGTCATGGGCGGGGGCACCACCGAACTCAGCGACACCACCACGTCGGTGGTCATCGAGGCGGCACACTTCGAGGCCACCGGCATCGCACGCACCGCGCGGCGGCACAAGCTGCCCAGCGAAGCGTCCAAGCGGTTCGAGCGGGGCGTCGATCCTGCGCTGCCGATGGCCGCCGCCCGGCGTGTGGCCGAGTTGCTGGTCGAGCTCGGCGGCGCGACGGCACAGCCGGGTGTCACGGTCACCGGGCGCCCGCCACGGGCCGAGCCGATCGAGATCGACGTCGCCCTGCCCGGGCGCATCGCCGGGGTCGACTACTCCGTCGACGCTGTGACCGGCGCGCTGACGGCGGTCGGCGCCCAGGTGCAGACCGTGGACGCCGAGCGGATCAGCGTGGTCGCACCGACCTGGCGCCCGGACCTCACCGACCCGTTCGACCTCGTGGAGGAGGTGGCGCGGCTCAACGGCTACGACGCCATCCCGTCGGTGCTGCCCGCCGCGCCCGCGGGCCGGGGCATCACTCCGGCGCAGCGACTACGGCGGCGGATCGAGCGCGCCGTGGCCTCGGCGGGCTACATCGAAGCCCCGGCCTATCCCTTCGTGGGCGAGTCCGACTTCGACGCCCTCGGGCTGCCGGCCGACGATGCTCGCCGGCAGGCGCTGCGACTGGCGAATCCGATCTCCGAGGAACAGCCGCTGCTGCGTACCACCCTGCTGCCCGGACTGCTCGCGACGTTGCGTCGCAACGTGAGCCGGGGAGCACCCGATGTGGCGGTGTTCGAGTCCGGCCTCGTCTTCCGGCCGGAGCCAGGCGTGCGGCCGGCGGCGCCGAGGTTGCCGGTCGACCGGCGGCCCACGGACGCCGAACTGGCCGAACTCGAGGCCGCCATTCCGGCGCAGCCGCATCGTCTCGCCGTGGCGCTGTGCGGCGACCGTGAACCCCAGGGCTGGTGGGGCCCGGCGCGGCCGGTCGTCTGGGCCGATGCCGTGGAGGCCGGGCGCGTGGTGGCGCGGGCCGCCGGCGTGGAGGTGCAGGTCCGAAGTGATGACCACGCGCCGTGGCATCCGGGCCGCTGCGCTGCATTGTTCGTCGGCGACCTGCTCGTTGGCCACGCAGGCGAGCTGCATCCGCGCGTCGTGGCCGCCTTGGGCCTGCCGCCGCGCACCGTGGCGATGGAGATGGATCTCGACCTGTTGGGCAGTGTCGCCCGCGGCGTGGACGAGCCGGTCCCGGCGCCGTCGGTGTCCACGTACCCGGTGGCCACCCAGGACGTCGCGCTCGTCGTCGACGCCGCGGTGCCGGCCGCCGAGGTCGAAGCGGCGCTGCGCGCCGGCGCCGGTGAGCTGCTCGAGTCGGTGCGGCTGTTCGACGTGTACACCGGCGCCCAGATCGGGGAGGGACGGCGGTCGCTGGCGTACGCGCTGCGGTTCCGCGCACCCGATCGCACGTTGACCGCAGAAGAGGCGTCGGCAGCGCGAGACGCGGCGGTCGCGGCAGCGGCCGAGCGTACCGGCGCGGTCCTGCGGGGTAGTTGATGCCTCAGCCGGCCGGGCACACGGCTCTGATCACCGGCGCCAGCCGCGGCATCGGCCGAGAACTGGCGATCGGCCTGGCCCAGCGCGGCGTGAGCGTGGGCTTGCTGGCCCGTGATCAGCAACGGCTCGACGCCGTAGTCGCGCAATGCCGGAGCCACGACGTCGTGGCGGTCGGCGTCAGCGCCGACGTGACCGACCGCGACGACGTGGCCCGCGCCGTCGACGCCGTCGTCGGCAGTCTCGACCGCATCGACTTGCTGGTGAACAACGCCGGCGTGATCGAGCCGGTGGAGCGGGCCTTCCTCGACACCGACGTCGAGGACACCTGGCGGGTGGTCGAGGTGAACGTGCGCGGACCCGTCCTGGTCAGTCATGCCGTTCTCCCGGTGATGCTGGCCGGTGGCGGCGGACGCATCGTGAACATCAACAGCGGATCGGGGTACAAGGCGACGCAGGCCTACACGGGGTACGGCATCAGCAAGGGCGCCCTGGCGCGACTGACCACCCTGATCGACGCGCAGTACCGTGACGAGGGCATTTACGCCTTCGACGTGGCGCCGGGGCACGTGCGTACCGAGATGACCACCGCGATGCCGATGCACGAGGGGCGCACGACGTGGACGCCGCCCGAGGCGGTGGTCGAGATGGTGGCGGCGATCAGTGCCGGCCGCCTCGACGAGCTGGCCGGGCGGTACGTTCGGGCGGGCACCGACACCGTCGAGTCTCTGCTCGACAAGCGCACCGAGATCGTGGATGGGGGAGCGCGGGTCCTGGGGCTGATCCCGTACGGCCCCGACGACCCCCTCCCTTGAGCCCCGATGCTTTCAAATGATCATGTTCACTAGGTATTCGCCTGGTCCACCACCCGTGCACGCCTGTTGATGCAGCAGAAGTCCTAGGGGTGCACCGCGTGCGGGGCGTCAGCGGCCCCGAGCGCCCCCGGTGCCGCCCAGCGCGGTGCTCGGACCGCACGATCGCCGCGTGCGGCGGGGTGGTGTCGAGCACCACGAGGCTTCGTGCTGCACCACGAGGCGTGTATGGGTGGTGCGGCAGGGAATCACCAAGTGAACATGATCATTTGGACCCAAGAGGTAGGTGGTCTTCGACGGATTGCGGACGCGCGATCAAGAAGCCGGCGACGATCATCGCGAGGGCGACGACGATCATCATCATGATGGGCACGGTCCAGCCGCCGCTCAGGTCGTGCAAGAGCCCGAAGACGAACGGTCCCAGGGTCGCCGAGACGTATCCGCCGCTCTGCCCGAACGCCGACAGCGCGGTCAGGCCGGAGATGGTGCGCGCTCGCAACGTCACCATCAGCAACGACAAGGCGAAAGCGCCGCCGCCTGCTCCGATGAACGCCGGCCAGACCCACAAGCCCTGCGCGGGCCACATGAGCAGCCCCACATAGCCGACGACGTAGCTGATGGCCAGGGAGCCGACCAGGAGCGGCAACCGGGACTGTCGGCGCGCGAGGATCGGCATGAGCGCGGCGACTGGTATGCCGGCCACGACGAACACCGCCACGGCGCTTCCTGCAGCGGGCAAGTCCACGCCGGCGTCGACCAGGATCTGCGACAACCAACCGGTCACGACGTAGGCCTGCATCGACTGAGTCCCGAAGAACATCGCCATCGACCATGCGACCGGATTGCGCAGCAGTGCGCGCAGCCGGATCCGCGGACCCCCGTGAACCTGCTGCTCACCGGCGTTGACCCGGTCGGTGACGATCAAGGCGATCCAGGGGATGAGCGCGGCGCAGGCCAGGATCGCCCAGCTCCCTACTCCGGCGCGCCAGCCGCCGTCGAGTCCGTTCCCGATCGGCACCGTCAGGCCCGAGGCCGCGGCGGCGCCGACGAGCATGCAGGTCGTGTACAGCGACGTGACGGCCGCGACCCGGCGGGGGAAGTGAATGCGAACCAGCCCCGGCAGCAAGATGTTGCCCATCGCCATGCCGGCCAGGGCCACGACGCTGCCGAGGAAGACCGCGACGACGCCCGGGAAGACGACCCGCGCCAACTGGCCGGCCACCATGACCACCAACGCCGTGACCACGGTGCGGTGCGCGCCGAGACGCGAACCCACCGCGGGGGCGGTGAGCCCGAAGATCACGAAGCACAGCCCGGGTAGCCCGTTGAGGACGCCGGCTGCCGTGGCCGACAGGCCGAGATCGGCCCGGACCTCGGGTATCACGGCACCCATGGCGTTGGCGGCCGGTCGCAGGTTGAGCCCGATCATGACGATGGCGGTCAACGCCAAGATCTGATGACGACGGTGTGCGGGTGTAATCCTCCGGGCAGCCGTCACCCCAGCAGCCTACGTGGGCGACGCAGGCCGCCCGATCAACCCCAGTCGAGCCGGCGGCGCAGCCAAGCCAGCGTGGTCCGGTGTTGAGCGCGTTGGAATTCGCGAAGCGTCGGTAGGCCCGGCGGAGCCGGCCGGCGGCAGGCCAGGGCGAAGAACCCGGCCATGCCTGCGACGAATCCGGTGATGACGGCGGGCTCGACGGTGGCGAGCAGCGGATGCCGGTCGACGATGGGCTCAGGATCGTGACCGTGGAAGACGGCGTTCTTGACGAGCATCAGCGAGTCGATCCACGGTGCGCCCGCGAAGGCCCACGGCCAGTCGACGAACCACACGCGGTCGCCGTCGAGCAGGATGTTGTCCGCGCGCAGGTCGAAGTGGACGAGCGTGTTGCCGTCGACGTGGTCCAGCGCTGCCTCGCCGAGCTCGGCCAGATCGGGCAGGTGCCGTTGCTCCCACGGGTCGAGGTCGTCCGGCGCCTGTTCAAGCAGCTGCCGGTACCCGTGCAGGAACTCCTTCGCGATCGATTCGCGCGCGTTCGGCGCACCGGAGATCGGGCACGGCGTGAGCGTGCGGGACAGTTCGGTGACGGCGGTGAGGACACGATCGAGCTCGTCGCGGCGCCACGGTTCCGCCGGCATCCGGCCATCGATCTCGTCGAAGATCAGCGCGACCCAGACGCCGTCGTCGTAGGTCGCACGCAACCGGGGAACCGGCGCTCTGCGCGGCAGTTGCGCCGTGATCCGCGCTTCGGCGCGGTGAATGTCGGGGGATCGGTCGTTCAGCTCGGTCCCGACGGCCTTGACGAACGCCCGGCTGCCGTCGGCGCAGGTGACCCGTGCCGCGACGCCGGGGGAGAAGCCGCCGGACTGATTCGTCGCACGCACGACCGGTGCGCCCAGGCGCTGTTCGATAGCGTCCTGGACGTGGGCGGGCAGCCGGTCCCACGGAAGACGGCTCCCGGCCGCCGGGGGTGGCGTGGACATGGGCATCATCGTGCCCGCGCGGCGCACGAGGCGCATCGGTTTTTTCGGCGCCTGAGCCGGGGCACACAGATCTATGGTTTGCATGAACTTTCTGTGAGCGACATAATCATGCCTATGGGTGTGACAGCGGCCGTCGCAGGCGCGAGCGGATATGCCGGTGGCGAAGTTCTACGACTGCTCCTCGCGCATCCCGACGTCGAGGTGGGCACGGTCACGGCTCACACGAACGCCGGTGCGCGGGTGATCGAGCAGCACCCCCATCTGGTGGAGTTGGCCGACCGGGTCTTCGAACCGACCACCGCCGCAGCGCTGGCCGGCCACGACGTCGTCGTGCTGGCGCTGCCGCACGGTGCATCCGGACCGATCGCGGCACAGTTGCCCGACGATGTACTCGTCCTCGACTGCGGCGCGGACCACCGTCTGATCGACGCCGACGCCTGGACGGCGTTCTACGGCAGCGAACACGCGGGGTCGTGGCCCTACGGCCTGCCGGAGTTGATCCGCGCCGACGGCACCCGCCAGCGGGAGGCTCTGCGAAACGCGCGTCGCGTCGCCGTGCCCGGATGCAACGTCACCGCGGTCAGCTTGGCCCTCGCGCCAGGGCTGGCGGCCGGTGTCGTGGCGCCCGACGACATCGTGGCAGTGCTGGCCTGCGGGCCATCCGGCGCTGGCAAGTCGTTGAAGCCGCACCTGCTGGCCAGTGAGATCCTCGGTGCCGCCAGCCCGTACGCCGTCGGCGGTGTGCACCGTCACATCCCCGAGATCGAGCAGAATCTCGCCGCTGCCGCAGGCGCACCGGTCAGCCTGTCGTTCACGCCGACCCTCGTCCCGATGAGCCGGGGGATCCTGGCCACCGTCACCGCCAAACTGACCGGCGAGGCCGCCACGGCGCGAGAGGCATGGCTGCACGCGTACGCCGACGAGCCGTTCGTGCACCTGCTGGCCGAGGGGCAATGGCCGACCACCGCCGCCGTCCTCGGCGCCAACACCGCGCACGTCCAGGTCGCGGTGGACGAGCGTGCCGGGCGAGTGGTCGCGGTGGTCGCGATCGACAACTTGACCAAAGGCACCGCGGGCGCGGCCGTGCAGTCGGCCAACATCGCGCTGGGGCTGTCCGAGACGCGGGGACTGTCGACCTCAGGGGTGGCTCCGTGAGCGCTCGCACGCTGCACGAGCATCCAGGCGACCTCGCCGTGTGCCGGTTGCCGGCCGGGGCCGAAGCGCCGGATTGGGCCACCACCCATCCCGCACCGATCGTCTCGCTCACCTACACCGCGGACGAGACGAGCCTCGTCTGCGCGGCGAGTGCCGTGCCCAGCGGTGTGCCGCACGAGGGACCGTTCACGTCCTTCTCCGTCGCCGGTCCGCTCGACTTCACGCTGACCGGAGTCCTCGCGGGGCTGCTGCAGCCGCTGGCCGAGGCCGAGATCAGCGTGTTCACCCTCTCGACTCACGACACCGACTGGATCCTCGTCCCCGCCGGCCGCAGCGGAGCGGCGAAGGAAGCACTGCGACGACGCGGCCACGTCGTCGTCGATCAGTCGTAGGATCCGCCGAGCTCACAGTGGGGAGCGAATCATCATGTCCGTCACCGCAGCCGCGGGGTTCCGGGCCGCGGGTGTCACCGCCGGCCTCAAACCCAGCGGCAAACCCGATGTCGCGCTCGTCGTCAACGACGGGCCTCGCCGCGACGCCGCCGCGGTGTTCACGTCCAACCGCTGCAAGGCGAACCCGGTGCTGTGGAGCGAACGGACCATCGCCGACGGCCAGCTGTCAGCGGTCGTGCTGAACTCCGGGGGCGCCAATTGCTACAACGGCCCCGAGGGCTTCCAGACCACGCATGCCAGCGCCGAGCTGGTCGCCGAGCTCGTCGGCGGCGCCGCGTTCGACGTCGCTGTGTGCTCGACGGGGCTGATCGGCCAACCACTGGATCGAGGTCTGCTGGAGGCCGGTATCAAGGCCGCGGCCGAACAGTTGTCGGCGACAGGCGGCGCGGTGGCGGCCGAGGCCATCATGACCACCGACACCGTGGCCAAGGAGGCGGTGGCCACCGGCGACGGCTGGGTGGTCGGCGGCATGGCCAAGGGGGCCGGCATGCTCGCACCGGCGTTGGCCACGATGCTCGTGGTGATCACCACCGACGCGGTCGCCGACGCGGCCGATCTGGACGCGGCGCTGCGTGCGGCGACCGCGGTGAGCTTCGACCGGCTCGACACCGACGGGTGCATGTCCACCAACGACACCGTGATCCTGATGGCCAGCGGCACGTCCGGCGTGACGGCCGGCCGAGACGAGCTCACCGCAGCGGTGACGACGGTCTGCGACGACCTGGCGCGGCAGCTGTGGACCGACGCCGAGGGCTCGCACCACGACATCGAGATCGTCGTCCGGGGCGCTGCCGACGAGGCGGACGCGTTGGCGGTCGGGCGTGCCGTGGCCCGCAGCAACCTGTTCAAGGCCGCTGTGTTCGGTGGCGATCCGAACTGGGGCCGGGTGTTGGCGGCGGTCGGCACGACGTCGGCCACGTTCGAACCGGACGCGATCGACATCGCGATGAACGGTGTGGAGGTCTGCCGTGGTGGCGGTACCCGCCACGGTGAGCCGGCGACGGCGGTCGACTTGTCGGGGCGGCACGTGCTCGTCGAGATCGACCTCGGCGCGGGCCGGCACGAAGCGACCATCCGGACCAGCGACCTCACCCACGACTACGTACACGAGAACTCGGCGTATTCGACATGACCGCGACGACCGATCCAGCCAACGCGCTGGCCAAAGCAGGCGTACTCGTCGAAGCGCTGCCGTGGTTGAAGAGATTTCACGGCAAGATCGTCGTCGTCAAGTACGGCGGCAACGCGATGGTCGACGACGAACTCAAGCAGGCCTTCGCCGACGACATCGTGTTCCTTCGCCTGGCCGGCATCATGCCTGTGGTCGTTCACGGCGGCGGTCCGCAGATCTCGGCGATGCTCGACCGGCTCGGCATCGCCAGCGAGTTCCGCGGCGGGTTGCGCGTCACCACGCCGGAGGCGATGGACGTGGTCCGGATGGTGCTCGTCGGGCAGGTTGGACGCGAGATCGTCGGGATCATGAACTCGCACGGCCCGTTCGCGGTCGGTCTGTCCGGCGAGGACGCGGGACTGTTCACCGCTCGGCGACAGGCGGCGATCGTCGACGGCGAATCGGTGGACATCGGCCTCGTGGGTGATGTCGCCGAGGTGAACGCCGATGCGGTCCGCGACCTGATCGAGGCCGGCCGGATCCCGGTCGTCTCGTCGGTGGCGCCGGACCCCGAGGGCGTGGTGCACAACGTCAACGCCGATACCGCGGCCGCGGCCCTGGCCGTCCACCTGGGCGCGGAGAAGCTCGTCGTGCTCACCGACGTGGAGGGGCTGTACCGGAACTGGACGCCGGACGGGTCCGAGCCCGCGGAGATCGTCAAGGAGATCACCGCCAGCGAGTTGACCGCCCTGCTGCCGTCACTGGCCGCCGGCATGGTCCCGAAGATGCAGGCGTGCCTGCGTGCCGTCGACGGCGGGGTGCCCGAGGCGACGGTGATCGACGGACGCGTGCCCAACTCGCTGTTGCTCGAGGTCTTCACTGACGAAGGCGTCGGCACCATGGTGGTCCCGGACGCGCGATCAGCAGATATCCCGACAACGGACGGAGCGTGATCGGCGACATGGTGTCTGACGGCATGGTGTCTGACGGCATGGTGGATCAGGTGCCCGGGCTGGCTGCGCCGGCGGAGGACAGCGGCCACGTCTGGATGCAGCGCTACAGCGACGCGGTGATGAACACCTTCGGCTCGCCGCAACGGGTCCTGGTCCGCGGCGAGGGATGCTACGTGTGGGACGTCGACGGCCGGCGCTACCTCGATCTGCTCGGGGGCTTGGCGGTCAATGCACTCGGGCATGCTCATCCGCTGCTGGTCTCGGCGATCACCGCTCAGGCGGCCACGTTGGGGCACATCTCGAACTTCTTCGCCAGCGTGCCGCAGGTGTCGCTGGCTGAGCGGTTGCTCGAGCTTCTGGACGTCGGCGAGCCGGGCCGGGTGTTCTTCACCAATTCCGGTACCGAGGCGAACGAAGCGGCGTTCAAGATCGCCCGCCGGACCGGCCGGAGGAAGATGGTCGCAGCCCAGGGCGGGTTTCATGGGCGCACGATGGGCGCGCTGGCGCTCACCGGGAAGCCGGCGATCACCGAACCGTTCGAGCCGCTG
>JAJYTA010000203.1 GCA_021793295.1 Actinomycetes bacterium | reverse complement strand
CCCCGGCCGTGCGTCAGGTGCTGTCGGTGCCGGGAGCACTGGCCTCCCGCGCGGCCAAGGGCGGCACGGCACCGGATCGCGTCCGCGAACAACTGGGCTCGGTGCGCGAGCGCATCAGTGAGGCCCGCACCTGGCTCGCCGCTCACCGATGATCATGTTCGCGTGGGAATCGCTTCCCGGAGGCCTGACCGGACCCGTTACGGTGTGTGTGGACCGACGTTAGGGAAGGAACATCCGGCACGTGAGTCCGAGCAGTCCGAACATAGTGTTCATCATGTCCGACGATCATGCCTCGCACGCGATCAGCGCCTACGGCAGCACGATCAACCAGACGCCACACCTCGACCGGCTCGCCGACGGCGGCGTGCGTTTCGACAATGCGTTCTGCACCAACTCGATCTGCACGCCGAGCCGAGCATCGATCCTGACCGGCACGTACAACCACGTCAACGGCGTGACGACCCTGGCGACGCCGTTCGACACCCGGCAGCCGAGCTTTCCCGGGCTGCTGGCCGAGCAGGGCTATCAGACGGCGCTGTTCGGCAAGTGGCACCTGGGACACGGCGGTCTGCACGATCCGCGCGGGTTCGACGAGTGGGCCGTGTTTCCCGACCAGGGCGACTATCACGATCCGGAGATGATTCATCCCGATGGCCGGCGGGTCCACCGGGGCTACGCGACGGACATCGTCACCGACATGTCCCTGGACTGGCTCGAGCGACGCGACCCTGCCCGCCCGTTCTGCCTGCTCGTCCACCACAAGGCCCCGCACCGGCCCTGGGAGCCCGACGCCGCGCATGCCGACATGTACACCGACGTCGACATTCCCGAGCCGCCGACGCTTCGCGACGACTACTCCGGGCGATCCGAAGCGGCCGCGGCTGCGACGATGCGCATCGACCGCGACCTGAAGCCCGACGACCTCAAAGAGCCGGTGCCCGAGGGCCTGTCCGCTGACGAGGAGCTGTCGTGGCGGTACCAGCGCTACATCAAGGACTACCTGCGCTGCGTGGCGTCGATCGACGACAACGTCGGGCGGTTGCTCGACCGGCTCGACGCGGCCGGGCTGAGCGATGACACGCTCGTCGTCTACACCTCTGACCAGGGGTTCTTCCTCGGTGATCACGGGTGGTACGACAAGCGCTTCATGTACGAGGAGTCGCTGCGCATGCCCCTGCTCATGCGCTATCCGCGCGTCATCCAGCCGGGGTCGTCGTGCGACGCGATGGTGCTCAACGTCGACTTCGCGCAGACCTTCCTCGATCTGGCGCGGGTGCCGGAGCTGCCGACGATGCAGGGCAGGAGCTTGACGCCGTTACTGCAGGGCAACGTCCCCGACGACTGGCGCACCTCGATGTACTACCGCTACTGGATGCACGACGACTTCTTCCATCACGTCCGGGCGCATTACGGGGTTCGCACGCATCGGTACAAGCTCATCCACTACTACGGAGAAGGCTTCGGGTTGCCGGGCAACACCGACCGCACATTCGAGCCCGAGTGGGAGCTGTTCGACCTGGAACATGACCCGATGGAGCTGAACAGCGTTCATGACGACCCGGCCTACGCGTCGGTACGCCGCGACCTCGAACGCGAACTCGACCGCCTGCAGCGTGAGGTGGGTGACCAGCCGGCAGCATCGTTGACGGTGTCGTGAGGCGGCGACACTGGACAGTGCCGCGTCCAGGGGTAGCGTCGGGACTGTCGGCGCCGTCACCGCGGTGCGCCCGGCCAGCGGGCGCGCGCCGGCCATCCTAGCCGAAGGGGAGCCGATCATGGCGCACAGTTCCCGAACGATCGACCCGGGCGACCCGCAAGACGAACGGGTCGCCGGCCTGTCGCTCGCCGCCGCGTACACCTGGGCCTATCTACCGCTCGTGCTCGACGACGACGGGCGCGCCAAAGACCAGCCCGCGGTGTTCAACGGACGGTTGTGGCCGTTGCGCGCCGACGCGCATCCGACGTCGTCGATGACCGACGACATCGCCGAGCTCGTGACGGCGGGGTTACTGTGCCGGTACTCCGTGGACGGCCACGATTACGTGCACGTGCCGGACTGGAAACAGCGGCAGAGGATCGACCGGCCGGCGCGCTCGGCACTGCCGCGCTGTCCGACTCACGATTCCGCGCTCGACGACATCGCGGCCACGCTCGGGCGGGTGCCCGAGCAGCTCGGCTCGGCCTTCGGCAGTGCGGCAGGCCGGATCGACACCGCTCGGCTCGGTGCCGCGTTCGCTCGGGTGGTCGAAGACGTCACGTTTCCCATCGACCCGGCCAAGGCGGCGAGTTACGGGCAGCGCGTCCGTGAGTATCTGGCCGGTGATGTGACATCGTCGCCCGGTGGTGCGACGTCGCCGTCGGCCGACACGACGGCCGGCGACACGAGGGCCGATGACATGCGGGCAGACGACGTCACGGTCGAACGGCAGTCGCCGGACACCGATGCCTGGCGCACGGCCACCGACGATCTCTCCGACGACGAGTCGCGGCGGGACCGGCCGTACTGATCGACCTGGCTGGCCGGGATCCTGCCCTGCACGGCACGGGCCAGAGCCGTGATGTGCTAGGCCGATGACGTGTGCTTCGCACACGATGCGGCGCGTGCGAGCAGCAAGTCACGCTCCCGGCTGTTACGGGTCAGCGACGCAGCATGCTCGAACTCCGCCCGCGCTTCGTCATGCCGCTGGAGCTTGACGAGCAGGTCGCCGCGAACACTGGGCAGCAGGTGGTAATTCTTCAACGCGGGCTCCGAGCCGAGGGCGTCGACCAGTTCGAGTGCCGGCGCCGGGCCGTAGGCCATGCCGACCGCGACGGCGCGGTTGAGCTCGACCACCGGCGACGGGGTCACCTGCGACAACGCGGTATACAGCGCGGCGATCCGCGCCCAGTCGGTCTCTTCTGCCGTCCGAGCACGCGCATGGCATGCCGCGATGGCGGCTTGGAGCAGATAGGGCCCGGCCGGTTGGCCGAGCGCCTGGGCTCGATCGAGTGCGGCCAGGCCGCGGTTGATGAGCAGGCGGTCCCACCGAGTGCGGTCTTGGTCCAGCAGCAGGATCGGCTCGCCCGACGCCGATGTGCGCGCCCTGGTTCGCGACGCCTGGATCTCCATCAGGGCCACCAGCGCGTGGACTTCGGCCTCGTTCGGCATCAGCTCAGCGAGGATCCTGCCCAGGCGCAACGCGTCCTCGCACAGCGCCGGGCGCAGCCAGTCGTCGCCGGCGGTTGCGGAGTACCCCTCGTTGAACACGAGGTAGATGACTTCGAGCACCGACGACAGCCGCTCGATGCGGTCGTCGCCGACAGGCAGCTCGAATCGGACGTCGTTCTTGGTGAGTGTCCGTTTGGCCCGGACGATGCGCTGGGCGATGGTCGATTCGGGCACCAGGAACGCCCGCGCGATCTCGTCCGTCTTCAGCCCGCCCAGGGTGCGCAGCGTCAATGCGACGCGTGCTTCGGTCGACAGGACGGGGTGACAGGCGGTGAAGATCAGCCGCAGCAGATCGTCGCCGATGTCGTCGTCGAACGCGTCCTCGAGGTCCGGCTCCGTGCGAGTCTGCAGATCGTGGCCCAGCAGCTCCTGCTTGCGTTCCAGGCGCTGCTGGCGGCGGAGGTGATCGATGGCACGACGTTTGGCGATGGCCATGAGCCAGGCGCCCGGCTTGTCCGGGACGCCCGACTCCGGCCATTGCTCGAGGGCTGCGACCAACGCATCCTGGGCGAGGTCTTCGGCCAGCCCGATGTCGTGCACCATCCGCCCCAAGCCAGCGATGACCCGGGCAGATTCCATCCGCCAGACGGTGTCGATGGTGCGGTGAATGTCCGACGTGGCCACGCGCCTATCAGAACAGTTTCGCCTCCGGCCCGGCAAGATGACCCGAGGCCGACCGTCACGGCTGGCGACCGGCCGACTGCGCGCGAAGACGCTCCTCCTGAGCTTGGATCTCCGGCGTGTACGCCTCGCCGAAGTCGGCGGGTTCGAACAGCGGCCGCAGCTCGAGCTCGAAGTCGTCGCCGCCGGGGCACCGCTTGGCCCATTCGAGGGCCTCGTCGAACGACTTGACCTGCCACAGCCAGTAACCGGCGACAAGCTCCTTGGTTTCGGTGAACGGTCCGTCGACGACGGAGGGCTTGCCGCCCGAGAACCTGACCCGGGCGCCCTTCGAGCTGGGTTGCAGGCCGTCCCCGTCGAGCATGACACCGGCCTTCACCAGTTCTTCGTTGTACGCCATCATCGACGTGAGTTCCTCCTCTGTGGGCATGACGCCCTGCTCGGAGTCGGCGTTCGCCTTCATGAAGACCATGACTCGCATCGTGGTGCCTCCCTTTCGCTGCGCCGGGCCCCGGCCGTCGTCGGCCTGGTCCGAACCCCGCGCTCACACACGCGTCGTACACATCTTCGGCCGATCGACACGTTCGGGACAGAAATTTCCGCCACGGATCCGGGCCGGTCGTGCTGTCGAGGCGGCGGCGTCCGATACTGGCGCGGTGGACAAGGGTACGCAGCGACGCTCGATCAACCGGAGCGATCTCGCGCGCACAGGTCTCGAAGTCGCCCCTGAGCTGCTCGGATGTGTACTTCGGCACGAGTCGGCCGAGGGGGTGGTGGCCGTACGGCTCACCGAAGTCGAGGCCTACATGGGCGCCGACGACCCGGGGTCACATGCCTACCGAGGACGGACGAAGCGCAACGAGGTGATGTTCGGCCCGGCAGGACACTTGTACGTCTACTTCACCTACGGCATGCATTTCTGCGCCAATGTCGTGTGCGGCGAACCGGGTCGGGCGACGGCGGTCCTGCTGCGCGCGGGCGAGGTCGTGGAGGGCGAGGAGTTGGCCTATGCACGCCGGACGGCGGCGGGCGCGGTTCGTGCCCGGCACGACCTCGGCCGGGGACCAGCTCGATTGGCCGTAGCACTGGGGCTCGATCGGGCGCACAACGGCTGTGACGTTCTCGGCGCCGGTCCGGTGACGCTTCTGCCGCGCGACGGCGACGCACCGGCAGATATCTCCACGGGCCCCCGGGTCGGGGTCCGAGGTGTGGGAGGCGACGGCGACGTTCACCCGTGGCGATTCTGGATCACCGGTGACCCGACGGTCTCGCGGTACCGTCGCGCCTGACCGCCCGCCGCAGGCCGGCATCGATGTGCACGACGGCGTCGTTGTGCTGAATCATGGGTGGTGACGGATGACGACCGAGCAAGGAGAACCGGGAACGTGACCGACATTCTGGACGAGCTGCACTGGCGCGGGCTGATCGCGCAGTCGACCGACGAGCAGGCGCTGCGCGCTGCCTTGGCGGCTGGTCCGGTCACGTATTACTGCGGGTTCGACCCGACCGCGCCGAGCTTGCACATCGGCAATCTTGTTCAGTTGCTGACGATGCGCCGGTTCCAGCTCGCCGGGCACCATCCGATCGCCCTGGTCGGCGGCGCCACCGGGCTGATCGGCGATCCGAAGATGACGGGGGAGCGTACTCTCAACGACCCGGAGACCGTCGCCGGCTGGGTCGAGCGGATCCGGCGCCAGATCGAGCCGTTGCTGGACTTCGACGGGCCGAACCAGGCGCGCATGGTGAACAACCTCGATTGGACCGCGCAGCTTTCGACCATCGACTTCCTGCGCGACATCGGTAAGCACTTCCGGGTGGGCCGGATGATCGCCAAGGAATCGGTGAGCGCCCGGCTGCACAGCGAACAAGGCATCAGCTTCACCGAGTTCAGCTACCAGATCCTGCAGGGCATGGACTTCCTCGAGTTGTACCGGCGGTACAACTGCATCCTGCAGACCGGTGGCAGCGATCAGTGGGGAAACCTCACCAGCGGCGTCGACCTGGTGCACCGAGTTGAGCAGCAGGCGGTGCACGCCCTCGCGACGCCACTGATCACCAAGGCCGACGGCACGAAGTTCGGCAAGACCGAGTCGGGGACGGTGTGGCTGGATCCGGAGTTGACCAGCCCGTACGCGTTCTACCAGTTCTGGTTCAACACCGACGACCGCGACGTGATCGGCTACCTCAAGGTCTTCAGCTTCCGCGACCGCGACGAGATCGCCCAGCTCGAGACCGAGGTGGCCGAGAAGCCGGCCGCGCGAGCGGCGCAGCGGGCGCTGGCCGAAGACGTCACGTCCTTGGTGCATGGCCGGACCGAGACCGACAAGGTCACGGCGGCTTCGCGGGCGCTGTTCGGGATGGGCGCCCTGGACGAGCTCGATCCGGCCACGCTCGAGGCAGCGCTGGGGGAGGTTGGTGCGACTCGGGTCGAGGCCGGTGAGGAATTGCCCACCTACGTCGACTTGTTCACCTCCGCCGGCATCGTGGAGTCGCGATCGGCGGCTCGTCGTGCCCTGGCCGACGGTGGCGCTTACGTGAACAACCAACGGCTGGACCCGTCGACATCCCCCGATGCCCGGCCCAGTCGCGCCGATCTGTTGCACGGGCGATGGCTGGTACTGCGCCGGGGCAAGCGGACCGTCGGCGGGGTCGAGATCGCGTGAGCCGCCGGGCCGCCGGACGGAAGCCGGCCGAGGCAGTGAAGGGGTGTCCAGACAGCGGACGCGCCCTGCTCCTTCGCCGACGCGCTGACCTGGCAAAACGCAGGTGGGCGGGCGGCCGGCGACCTGCGGGCACCGGCGATTTGACTCTGGTGGGTGTGGGACGTATGTTTTTCTTCGGCTCGCACGGAGCGGGACGCCGGTAGGCGGCCGGAGTTGCTGGGCTAATCCTTGGTGTGTTGGTGCTGTGGTGGTCGTTGGGCT
>JAJYTA010000202.1 GCA_021793295.1 Actinomycetes bacterium | reverse complement strand
GGCGCGGCGGGCATTGTCGGCGACGAGGTGAGCGTTGAAGGACGCCGCCGGACACAGGCATGATCACGGGGTCGGCGTGTAGCTGTGTCGTGTCCAGCACGCTAGAGTTCGCTCAGCAGCTTACTTTTGGGGGGCCGATGAGACTGCGAACCGACGGCGTCACATGGCGCGAGATCGACGGCGAAACGGTGATTCTGGACCTGGCCAGCTCGACGTATCTCAAGACGAACGAGTCCGGCTCGGTCCTGATGCGAATGTTGACCGATGAACGTACCGAGACCGAGCTGGTCGATGGTCTGGTCGACGAGTTCGGCATCGAAAGTGATCAGGCGCGAACCGACGTGGAGTCTTTCCTCGGCATGCTTCGGGAGCGGGAACTGCTGGAATCGTCCGGTTGATAGTTCGTGCTGGACAGCACGACGAGATGAGGGGGGTACGACCGATGGCTTATGAGTCTCCGGTGATCGACGAGATCGGTTCCGTGCGCGAGCTGACGCTTGCTCAAGACGGGCGCGGCCGGTCCGATCAGCACATGTGGTTCCGCTACGACAACGATCCAGGCGGCGCCCTGTCCTGACGGGCGCGTTCCGGCACTGGCGACCGGCGCCGACGACCGGCGAACCGGCGAACCGGCGGGGCACACGTGGCACGCTGAAGCGCTCCACATATGCGGACAAACCGGACACGATCGGTCACTTTCAGCGTGCCACGCACTCAGCACGTCAGCGCACCTACAACCAACCAAAATGTTGGCAGAAGGATTCTTCCCAACCGCCTTCGAAAGGCGATATAGTCCGATTCTCGGGCTGGACAGGACGCGGGGGGTGTTCTGCGGTCCGAAACCCTCATCGAGGGGTCATCGAAAGGGGGGCGCGGTCATGACATATGAACCGCCGAAGATGGAAGAAGTCGGGTCGGTCCGTGAATTGACCCTTGCACTTTCCGGCAAGGGGTCTGCCGACCAGATTCTGTGGATCAAGTTCGGCGACAAGCCGGGTGGCGGCGGCGGAATTTCCTGAGCCGACGCAAGACGCGATGCATCGTGGGCCGACCGGCCAAACGGTCAGGCGCCCACGATGCATCGTCTTGACGGTGCGTTCGGGGGCCCCACATGATGGTCCGGCTAATGACGAGTCGGCCGACGACGATTGACATTGTTGATGAACAGTCGTTCTACCGGCCGTCGGTTTTCGAAATTGCGACGTCCTGGGTACACGGAGTCGTACCACTGACCCCACTCCCACACGTCACGACGACACCGCGCGCAGCGCTGGAAGCGGTGATCGGCCGCGCACTACGACGTCCGCCGTGTTACGTGTCGTTCTCCGGTGGCCGTGATTCTTCGGCGGTCCTTGCCGTGGCGACGGAGGTGGCGCGTAGGGAAGGGCTGCCCGACCCGGTTCCGGTCACCGAGGTGTATCCGGAGGTGGACGACACCGACGAGTCGGCTTGGCAAGACATGGTGATCGAGCATCTCGGCCTGGCCGATTGGGTGCGAATCCCGATCTACGGCGCGAGTGATCTCTTGGGCGAGGTGGGCCAGGCCGGGTTGCTGCATCGCGGGCTGCTGTGGCCCCCGGCGTTTCACGTCAAGCAGGCGTTGTTCGCCTCGGCAGCCGGGGGATCCCTGCTCACCGGTGAGGGCGGCGACGAGGTCATCGGCGCCCACCGGGTCACTCCGCTGATGCTGCTGGTGCGCAAGCGCCGGCCGGCCTCGCGGGCCCTGCTGTCGGCGTCGTCGGCGGCGCTCATGCCAGGTCCGATACGCCGGGTTGCCGCACGGTCGGAGATGGTTCGATCCGGCTATCAATCCTGGTTGCGGCCGGCCGTCGCCGAAAGGCATCACCGCTTGCTCGCCGCGGACGAAGCTGGCGAGCCATTGCGGTGGGACCGAGCGACGTGGTGGTTACGACACCGTCGGGCGGTTCACGCGGTTCTCGGTTGCTACCACGCGCTGGGCGCCGAGCACAGTGTCACGGTGGCGCATCCGCTGCTCGATCACGACTTCCTGGCCGCCCTGGCAGCCGCCGGTGGACGGTGGGGTTATGCCGGCCGGACGGCGCTGATGCGCCGGCTGTTCGCCGACGTGTTGCCCGACGAGATCCTGCGCCGCACGAGCAAGGCGTCGTTCGACCGCGCCTACATGGGCGAAGCGACCCGCGAGTTCGCCCGCGCCTGGGACGGCAGCGGTGTCGACCCGGATCTGGTCGACCCGGAGGCGTTGCGCCGGGCGTGGCTGTCGGACGAGCCGTCCACGCTCAGCGGGTTGTTGTTGCAATCGGCATGGCTGGCGAGCAGGCCCGCCACGGTCACCGGAGGTACAGCGTGAGGTCAGCGGTGGCCGTGGCGCGCGCCGTTCCCGCGCGAGAGTGGCCCGGGGTGTTGATGGCGGCGGCGGTGGCCGTCATCGTCGAGATCGGCCTGCGGACGATGACGCTGCCGCGGCTGGCGAAGCTGCTCGGCGTGCCGTTGCGCCTGGACGACGGCGACGCCGTCATGCCTGAGCCGGGCGTGCTGCGGGCCCGGCCGTGGGTGCGTCGCCGGCTGCGTGCCACCAGGCGGGTCATGCGTCACTGGCCGTTCGGCGACACGTGCCTGCGCCGGGCGCTGGTCAGTGGCCACCGGCTGCGGCGCCTGCACCCCGCGCTGCGGGTGGGGGTGGCGAAGATCGACGGCCGGATTCAGGCACACGCGTGGCTGGAGGTCAATGGCGTGAGCCTCGACCCGGCCGGCGCTGCCGCCTACCGCACGCTGGAGACCGTACGTCCGGGAGGCGGGCCGCGATGACCGTACGTGAGCTCGAGGTCCACGCGCTGTACGGGCTGACGGTGGCCTCCGAGGTGCCGCTGCACCAGTCGCGCGCCGTGCAGCCATCGGGCGAGCCCGACCTGGTGATCCGGTGGGGTGAGCCGATCCCGCGCCGTTCCACGCCGCCGGAGGGACGGGTGCTGGCGCACCTGGAGACCGACCAGCCCTACTACACGTTCACCGTCACCGAGTCCGGCGAGTACGTGCTGCGCTTCTACCGGGTGTGCGACTTCGTCATCGCACCGTCGATGCGCCGGGTGTGGATGCATGTCGTCGACGGTGCCGACGCCGGCGTGGCCGGTGTGCTGGCCGCTGGGGCGTTGTTGTCGTTCGTGTTGACGATGCGGCGGCAGCTGGTGCTGCACGCCAGCGCCGTCCAGGTCGGCGACTCGGCGGTGGCCTTCGTAGGGCGCTCCGGTATGGGCAAGTCGACCATGGCGGGGTTGATGTGCGCGGACGGAGCCACGTTGATCACCGACGACGTGCTGCGCCTCGACCACGACGGCGCCGGCTACCGCTGTCGGCTGGGTGCGACGGAGTTGCGGCTGCGAAAAGCGGCCGCCGAGTTGATCGAGAAGTTCCCGGTCGCTCCGGCGAGCCGGGTGACCAGCGATGCCCGCGACGCGGTGCGGCTGGAAAGCGCCCAGCGCGACGACGTTCCGCTGAGCGCGGTGATCGTGCCGGTGCCGGATCGGGAGCGGACGAAGGTCGAGGTCACCCGGCTACGGCCGATGGACGCGCTGATCACGGTGCTGTGTTTCCCCCGGCTGCTCGGCTGGACCGACCGTGCCGTCCTGGACCGACAGTTCCACGACACCGCTGGGTTGGTGGAGACCGTGCCGGTGCTGCAGGCCTACGTGCCGTGGGGACCACCGTTCCCGGACGGCATCGCCGCCGCTGTCGTCGACGAAGCGTTCGGGGTTCGCGCGGCTCCTGTCGTGCGTTGAGCCGGTCAGTCCGTGCCGGACTCCATGGCGGCGCGGTCGAGCCATTCGTCGTCGGCCGTGGGCTCACCGCCGGCGGCGATCGCCTGCGCGCCACCTTGCGGCATGGCGCCGATCAACCCGGTGGAGGCGGCCTGGGCGGCTCCGATGAACTCCGGCTGCGTGGTGCCGACCAGTCCGAGGTTCGCGTACTGCTCGAGCTTGGCGCGCGAGTCGGCGATGTCGAGGTTGCGCATGGTCAACTGCCCGATCCGGTCCACCGGGCCGAAGGCCGCGTCCTCGGTGCGCTCCATCGAGAGCTTGTCCGGGTGGTAGCTGAAGGCGGGGCCGGACGTGTCCAGGATCGAGTAGTCCTCGCCGCGCCGCAGCCGTAGCGTCACCTCACCGGTGACCGCCGCGCCGACCCACCGCTGCAACGACTCGCGCAGCATCAGCGCCTGCGGGTCGAGCCAGCGGCCCTCGTACATCAACCGGCCCAGCCGGCGTCCCTCGTTGTGGTAGCTCGCCAGGGTGTCTTCGTTGTGGATCGCGTTGACCAGTCGTTCGTAGGCGATGTGCAGCAGCGCCATGCCCGGCGCCTCGTAGATGCCGCGGCTCTTGGCCTCGATGACGCGGTTCTCGATCTGGTCGGACATCCCCAGGCCGTGCCGCCCGCCGATGGCGTTGGCCTCCAGCACCAGGTCGACCGGGCTGGCGAACTCCTTGCCGTTGACGGTGACCGGGCGGCCTTGGTCGAACCCGATCGTGACGTCCTCGGGGACGATCTCGACGTCGGGGTCCCAGAACCGCACACCCATGATCGGGTCCACCGTCTCGATACTGACGTCGAGGTGTTCCAAGGTCTTGGCCTCGTGGGTGGCGCCCCAGATGTTGGCGTCGGTGGAGTAGGCCTTCTCGGGACTGTCGCGGTACGGCAGGTCGCGGGCGAGCAGCCACTGCGACATCTCCGTGCGCCCGCCGAGCTCGGCGACGAAGTCCGCGTCCAGCCACGGCTTGTAGATACGTAGGCTCGGGTTGGCGAGCAGGCCGTAGCGGTAGAAGCGCTCGATGTCGTTGCCCTTGAACGTCGAGCCGTCGCCCCAGATCTGGACGTCGTCCTCGAGCATCGCGCGCACCAGCAGCGTTCCGGTGACGGCGCGACCCAGCGGCGTGGTGTTGAAGTACGGCCGCCCCGCCGAGCGAATGTGGAACGCACCGCAGGTCAGTGCGGCCAGACCCTCCTCGACCAGTGCGGCTCGGCAGTCGACCAGGCGCGCGAGCTCGGCGCCGTAGGCCAGCGCACGGCCGGGCACCGACGCGATGTCGGGCTCGTCGTACTGCCCGATGTCGGCGGTGTACGTGCACGGGACGGCGCCGTGCTCGCGCATCCACGCGACCGCGACAGAGGTGTCGAGGCCGCCGGAGAAGGCGATGCCGATGCGCTCGCCCTTGGGTAGGGAGGTGAGAACCTTGGACACGTAGAAAGATTATGCACGGTTATGCATGAACATGCAACGGTGGTGGCGCTCAGCGTGGCAGTGAGCGGATCTGCCTTGTCGCTTTCACCTGCAAGTGCAACACTTGACACTTGTAGGTGAAACTCCGGAGGCTGCCGTGTCCACTCTTACCGTGACGACCCGCCAAGAGCAGATGGCACGTGAGTTCGTTGCCCAGGCGCCCGAGCCTCGGTTCACGGCGCTCAGTGAAGAGGCGGAGGTCGAGATCCCCGATGCGCTGGGCAACTTGATTCGCCAGGTGCTTCGCACCATTGCTGAAGGTGGCTCCGTGACGCTGAAGACGCTTCCGCAAGAGCTCTCCACCACGGTCGCGGCTGCGGAGCTCGGCGTATCCCGCCCGACGCTCATGCGAATGATTCGCGACGGCGAGATCCCGGCTCACAAGGTGGGCACACATCACCGCCTCAACCTCTCCGACGTTGTCGAGTTTCGTCGTGTGCAGCTTCAGCGTCAACGTGCTGCCTTCGACGAACTGCGGCAAATCGAAGACGATCTTGACGTTGAGTGAGTGCCATCCACGGTTACCCTGTGTCGCATGATCACTCGCGTGCTGGCGGACGCGAACGTCTTGTACTCTCGGACGCTACGCGACTGGTTGATCTTGATTCAGCTGGAGTCCGGCGGCGGATTGTATGAGCTTTGCTGGACCGAGGACATCATGGCCGAGGTGGTCTACAACTACCGGCGCCAACATCCGACAGCTGACGGGGCAGTCATCACCAAGATTCGCGACCGAATCACCGCTGCGCTCGGCAACGGCCGCATTGACAACTTCACCATTGACGGCTCCTTCGCTGGATCAGACAAGAACGATCAGCACGTCCATGCTGCCGCCGTCGCGGCCGGTGCTGCATATGTCATCACCGCTGATACCGGGTTCACGTCGCCCGACATCGACCTGGACAGCCTGCCCTACGAGGTACACACCCCGGACAGCTTCCTCGTCCTGGTCGACGACTCTGCCCCACACCATGTACGAGAGGTCACGCGAAGACAGAGAAGCACTGGGAAGCCAAGCCACGGTCGATGAGCCTGGTCGATGCGCTGAAAGCCGCGAATTGCCCAGCCTTTGCTCAACGGGTTCTTGAGCATTTGTGTCATCTTCCGCTGGATCGCCGACAGACCTAGTCGGCCACGCGACCGATGAAGTGCGTCGTGAGGTGGGGTTCGATTTGCGATCGGCCCGATCACGCCAGCGTGGTCCACACGGTGAGGCCTACTCGCCGGTCGACTCCTGCTGCGGGCCGGGCGCGCACAGGAAGAACGTGCGGTCACGGGTGACCCACGGCGTCGCTGCGAACACGACCGGGAAGCCGTGCTCGGCGAGCATCCGGTAGAACTCGTCCTCGGTCGGCCAGAAGGACTCGGTGTTGTTCCACGACGCGGTCAGCCGCGTCTTCCACCCCTTCTCGTTGTAGAGGCGGCCGGTGTAGCCGTTCTGGACGACGGGGTCGGAGAGCTTGAACGTGGGGTTGTCGGTGGCGACGTGGGTGTCGATGACCACCGGGGAGCCG
>JAJYTA010000029.1 GCA_021793295.1 Actinomycetes bacterium | reverse complement strand
CCCCGCCACCCGAGGTGCAGGCGGCGAACGACCTCGCCCTCTGGTACGACGAGCCGGCCGGCGGCGACTGGCTGCGTGCTCTCCCGCAGGGCAACGGCCGCCTGGGCGCCATGGTCTTCGGCGATCCCGGAACCGAGCGCCTGCAGCTGAACGAGGACTCCGTATGGGCCGGCGGCCCGCACGAGTCGGCCAATCCCCGGGCGCTCGAGGTCTTGCCGGAAGTCCGGCGACTCGTGTTCGCCGGCGAGTGGACCCGAGCGCAAGACCTCATCAACCAGAACATGCTGGGCAATCCGGTCGGGCAATTGGCCTATCAGACGGTCGGCAACCTGCGCCTCGCCGTACCTGGCATGAACGAGGTCACCGAGTACTACCGGCAACTCGACCTGACCACCGCGACCACGTCGACGAGCTTCGTCGCGGGCGGGGTGCGCCACCGCCGTGAGACCTTCGTCAGCGCGCCCGACCAGGTCATCGTCATGCGGCTGAGCGCGGACGTGCCCGGGTCGGTCTCGTTCACGGCGGAGTTCGACAGCGCCCAGCGGACCACCGTCGCCAGTACGGACGACGCCACGATCGCCCTGGACGGGATCTCCAGCGACCAGGAAGGTGTGACTGGCCAGGTGCGGTTCCAGGCCCTGGCCCGGGTCGTCACCGACGGTGGCGCTGTCGAGAGTTCGAGCGGGCAGTTGACCGTGGCGGGCGCGAACAGCGTCGTGCTGCTCATCTCGATCGGCAGCAGTTATGTGGACTTCTCCGACGTCAGTGGTGACTACCAGGGCATCGCGTCGCGTCACCTCGAGGCCGCCACCGGTAGGGCCTTCGGCGAGCTACATGGCCGGCACGTGTCCGAGTACCAGGAGCTCTTCAATCGAACCACGCTCGACCTCGGGCGCACCGAGGCAGCCGACCAGCCGACCGACGTGCGGATCGCTCAACACGGCGGCGTCGACGACCCGCAGTTCGCCGCTCTTCTGTTCCAGTTCGGCCGGTATCTGCTGATCTCGTCGTCGCGGCCGGGCACACAGCCGGCGAATCTCCAGGGCATCTGGAACGACGAGCTGATCCCGTCGTGGGACTCCAAGTACACCCTCAACGCCAACCTGCCGATGAACTACTGGCCTGCTGACACGACGAACCTGTCCGAGTGCTTCGAGCCGGTGTTCTCGATGATCGACGACCTCACCGTCACCGGTGCGCGCACCGCTGAGGTGCAGTACGGCGCTGGTGGCTGGGTCACGCACCACAACACCGACGGCTGGCGCGCGACGTCGGTGGTCGACGGAGCGTTCTGGGGGATGTGGCAGACCGGCGGTGCATGGCTCGCCACGATGATCTGGGATCACTATCAGTTCACCGGTGACGTGGACTTCCTCCGCGAGTACTACCCGGCGATGAAGGGTTCTGCGCAGTTCTTTCTCGACACTCTGGTGGAGGAGCCCGACCTCGGTTACCTCGTCACCAACCCGTCTAACTCCCCGGAGCTCAGCCACCACCCGAATGCCAGCGTGGCGGCCGGTCCGACGATGGACAACCAGATCCTCACCGACCTGTTCACCGGATGTGCCAAGGCGAGCGAGGTGCTCGGGATCGACGCCGACTTCCGGGCGCAGGTGTTGGCCGCCAAGGACCGTCTGGCGCCGATGAAGATCGGCTCGCGCGGCAACATCCAGGAGTGGCTCTACGACTGGGTCGAAACCGAGCGTCTGCATCGGCACGTGTCGCACCTCTACGGCTTGCACCCCAGCAACCAGATCACCAAACGCGGCACCCCGGAGCTTTTCGAGGCCGCCAAGCGGACGCTCGAGATCCGCGGTGACGACGGTACCGGCTGGTCGCTGGCGTGGAAGATCAATTTCTGGGCGCGGCTCGAAGAAGGAAAACGCGCCCACGACCTGATCAATTACCTGGTCACACCGGCCCGGTTGGCGCCCAACATGTTCGACCTTCACCCGCCGTTTCAGATCGACGGCAACTTCGGGGCCACCGGCGGTATCGCGGAGATGCTGCTCCAGAGTCATGCCGGCGAGGTGCACCTGTTGCCGGCGCTGCCACCGCAGTGGCCGAACGGCACCGTGGACGGACTTCGAGCGCGTGGTGGCCACACGGTCGGCGCGACGTGGAGTGACGGACAGGCCGACGAGTACCGGGTCACCCCCGATCGAGACGGCACCGTGGCTTTGCGCGGAAAGCTCTTCGCCGGCCGATTCGCCGTGGTCGACGCGACTCGGGGCGGGCGGGCCAGGATCAAGAAGACCGCGAGCGACCAGGTCGAGCTGGCCGGTGAGGGCAACCACACGTATCGCGCTTACGCCTTGCAGAAGATGGCGGTGAGCACGCCTGTCGAGGTCTCACCCGGCTCGCCGTTCTCAGTCGGTGTGACGCTGCGCGCCGTCGAACGTCCAGTGGTGCGTGCATCCGTGTCACTCGAGGTCCCGGAAGGCTGGTCGGTCGAGCCGGCGAAGGTCGCACTCCGTCCCGTCCGGCCGGGCGCTGAGCAGGCGGTGGAGTTCCAGGTGACCGTCCCGGACGGCACGCCCACCGGTACGGCGACCCTGACTGGTGCGGCCACTGGCCCCGACTGGTCGACCAGCGCTGACAGCGAAGTTCGGGTGTGGGGCGGCACCACCGTCACGTTGCGGGAAAGCTTCAGCAACGTCGCCGTGACCGACGACACCGACACCGACGCCGGGAACTTCGACGGCAATGGCGCATCGATCTCGGCGCAGGCACTGGCGCAGGCCGGCGTCACGCCCGGAGCCGTCGTCAGGCACCGCGGCCTCGAGTTCACCTGGCCTGACGTGCCGGCGGGCAGGCCTGACAACGCGATCGCTTCGGGACAGTCACTGGCGATCTCCGGTCGGGGAGCGACACTGGGCTTTCTGGCGTGCGGTACCTACGGAGCGGTCGCAGGACCGGCGACCGTGGTGTACGTCGATGGCACGCGGCAGACCTTCACGCTCGCCGTACCGGACTGGTACGGCGAGCCCCGGCCCGACGGCGACGCAGTCATCGTGGCGCCCTATCAGAACCGCCCGGGCAACCAGCAGACGAACACGGCGGCAACCATCTACTGTGCGAGCACTGCACTGGAGGACAAGGAGGTCGCGCGGGTGGATCTGCCGAAGATCAGCGACGACGTGGTCGGTGGCGTGCCGGCGATGCACATCTTCGCCGTGGCCATCGGGAGCTGACCGCGGTGCACATCGTCGATGCACATCATCACCTGTGGGATCCGGCCGACCGGGACTATCCGTTCATGCGGCCCGCGGCGTTCGACCCGATCCGGCGCCGGTACGGGCTCGATGATCTGCGTGCTCGGGCGGACGCTGCGGGGGTCGCGGCGACAGTGCTGGTCCAGACCGTGAGCGACACGACAGAGACGCGCGAGTTCCTCGATGTCGCCGCGGCCAGCGACGGGCTGGTGGCCGGGGTGGTGGGCTGGGCCGACCTGACGTCGCCGGCCTTTGCCGCGGAGCTCGACGAGTTGCGTTCGGCTCCGGCAGGACGATGGTTGGTCGGGCTGCGGCATCAAGTCGAGACCGAGCCGGACGCTGGCTGGCTGCAACGCCCGGACGTGCGGCGCGCGATGACGGCGCTGGAGTCGGCGGGATTGGTTTACGACCTGTTGATCCGCGCTGATCAGGCCGCATCGGCCGTCGAGCTCGCGCACGACCACGACCAACTGTCGTTCGTTCTGGACCACGCGGGCAAACCGCCGGTGGCCGGCGGCGCCGTGCCGGCCTGGCGCGAGTGGATCAGTGGACTCGCCGCCGCGCCGAACGTCTACGTGAAGCTGTCCGGCCTGGTGACCGAGGCGGACTGGGCGAGCTGGGCGGTCGCCGATCTGCGGCCGTACGTCGAGGTCATGCTGGAGCTGTTCGGACCGGAGCGGATCATGGTCGGCACGGACTGGCCGGTGTGCGAACTCGCCGCGCCCTACGGCCGCGTGATCGACGCCGCGACGGAGCTCACCGCGCACTTGTCCGCCTCGGAACGCCACGAGATGTTCGCCGGCACCGCCCGGCGGGTCTACGGCATCAAGTGACGGTCCGGGTCGGGGATTGCATGGCACGCTGAACTGCTCCACAAAGCGGGCATATCGGGCGCCGTAGGTCACTTTCAGGGTGCCACGCGGTGCGTTCTGGTGTACCACGTGCGCGCTGCGATGATGACGAGCAGGATCGCCAGCACCGCATAGGTCGCGACGGCGAACGGCGTCGACCACAGCACTGACCAGTCGCCATTGCTGATCTGCAGCGCCTTGCGCAGCCGTGTCTCGGCCAGCGGGCCGAGGATGACGCCGATGATGGCGGGCACGACGGGCAGACCGTAGCGGCGCATGAGGTAGCCGAGCATGCCGACGGCGAGAAGCACCATGATGTCCACGGTGCTCGCGTTGACGCTGTAGCTGCCGAGGACCGCGAAGAACAGGATCCCGGCGTACAGGTAGGGCCGGGGTAGCTGCAGGATCCGCGCCCAGAGCGGTGCAAGCGGCAGGTTGAGCACGAGGAGCATCACATTGCCGATGAACAGGCTGGCCAGCAGGCCCCACACGAGGGTGGAGTCGTTCTCGAACAACAACGGGCTTCGGGCAGCAGGACCTGCGCAACCGGCTGCTCCGCGTCCATCGGATGCGTGCGGAGCTGACCGCGCGTAGCGACTCCACCGTCATGCAGTACGACGTCGACCGACTGTTCAGCGGGACGCCGGAAAGCAGTCCGGCTCGGCTGCCGAAGGGGCTGTCCACCGTCACCATGGACGTGGTCGTGGCCCGGTTGCGTGAACTAGCCGAGCCGTGTTCGGCCACCTCATTGGCCGAGGACGTCGGCTTGTCCCGGGTCAGTGCCCGCCGGTATCTCGACCATCTGGTCAAGCTCGGCGCGGTCCGGGTGGAACTGCGCTATGGCGACGTGGGCCGTCCGGAACATCTTTATCGCTGGGCGAGCTAGCCGGCCACCCGCACTCGCGCAGCTCCTCCACGACGAGGTGCGCCTGCTCGCACGCGGGTGTCGGCGACCGAACTCGCGGCGGCCGGGCTGATTACGTCCGGGCCGGCGCAGGTCGTGGGGCTGACCGACCGTGGCCGGCTTTCCCCGGGTATGCGCGCCGACCTCGTCCTGGCCGATCTACGGGGAGCGAACCCGATCGTCCACTGGGTCGGCAGGAGGACCACGCGGCGACGGGGCCACTCCGCAACCGTTGTCCTCTTGACGGCCCTCCGGTAGCGACGGAGCGTGGGAGTAGAGGCAGCGCCGCCGGGACGCTGCCGTGCACAAAGATGGGAGCGCGACATGTTCGTACGCGCCACCGAAATGCAAGCCGATCCCGCCAACCTCGACGTCGGCGTCGGGCTGGTCCGCGACGAGATCTTCCCCGCAGTGTCGGAGATGGACGGATGCGTGGGCATGTCGTTGCTCGTCGACCGCGACTCAGGCCGCAGCATCGCGGCGACGGCGTGGGAGACCGAGGACGCGATGCGGCGTAGCGCCGAGGCGGTACTGCCGCTGCGCGGCCGGGCGGAGCAGCGGCTCGGGGCCGCCGACAGCGACGTGCGCCACTGGGAGGTGGCGGTGATGCACCGCGACCACGCCACCCCCGAAGGCGCCTGCGCTCGCCTCACCTGGCTCAGCGGTGACCCGTCGTCGGCCGAGCGAGCCATCGACACGTTCAAGATGGCCGTGCTGCCGCGGCTTCAGCAGATGGACGGGTTCTGCAGCGCGAGCCTGATGATCGACCGCGCGGCCGGCCGAGTGGTGGGCACCGCAGCGTTCGACAGCAGGCAAACCCTGGAAGCCAGTCGCGACGCAGCCATGCAGATCCGTGAGCAGGCTGCTGGCGAGATGGGTGCGCGAATCACCAACGTCGACGAGATGGAGATCGCTTTCGCCCACCTCCACGTGCCAGAGATGGCGTAGGGCACAGCGTCAAGCTCGCATGCGGCCCGGCGGGCCACTCGTCCGCCGGGCCGCAAGCCTGTCCGCCGGGCTTGCCGCCGAAGATTAGTCGTTGCATATGACGCAACCTCCTACAACGTTAGAAATGATCGTGACGAAAGTCTTGACACTGAGAGTGGCGCCGAAGAACACTGGCCTCGGGTGAGGATTGCCGACGTTGTAAATCGGCAATCTGGAGCAGCGCGCGGCCCCTTCACCTTGTCCGTGTCAACAGCGCCGAGTGATCGATCTGCTCGGTGCTCGTCGTGTCCGTCGTCCCCGGCCATGAGCCGGCGGTCCGGCGGATGGAACGGAGAGGGTCAATGGTGATGACATCTCGCGCGAGTGGGTCACGCCGCTCGCTATGGCGTCAAGGCCTGGTGGCCATGGCGGGCGGTGCTGCCTTGGCCGCCGGTAGCTTGGTCGCTGCGACTCCGGCGACCGTTGCGGCGGAGCAGCCGTGGGTCACGGTGTCCGACGACGGCTTCGTCACGTTCACGGTGTCCGACGAAGCGGTGCAGGAGCACTTCGGCGACGTCGATCAGTTGGTCGCCGAAGGGAACTTCGGGCCGTCGGCCAACTGGGCTCAGTGGGGCATCTCGCACCGGGGCGGCACGTGGTCGTCGGTGATGGGACCGCTCGAGCCCGGCCTGTACTACTACCAGTTCACCGGCGACGACACGAAGGTCGTCAAAGACCCGACGAACCCCACGAGCGTGGCGTCGGAACCGGAATGGAGCACGTTCTTCATCCCCGGCGAGTCCGCGAGCCTGCTGGCCGATGTGCCCGAGGGCCAAGGCGGCGAGATCGAGACGATGACATACCACAGCACGGTGACCCGCGGGCCACGATCCGCGCTGGTGTGGACGCCGCCTGACTACGACCCCGAACGACGCGAGCGATACCCGGTGCTGTACCTGCAGCACGGCGGCGGGCAGGGCTATCGCGACTGGGTCGAGGTGGGGCGCGCAAAACAGATCTTCGACAATCTCACGCTGCGCGGCGACATGGAGCCCATGGTCGTCGTCATGGGTGACGGCAACGTGGCGGACTTCGACAAGGAACTGCTGCGCAATCTCAGGCGGGCGGCTCGCCACGAGTACAACATCTCGCACCGGCGCGAGCAGCAAGCGCTGGCCGGGCTCTCGATGGGTGGCTACCAGGCACTGGGCACCCTGTTCGCGCACCCGGGGGAGTTCGCCTACGTCGGCTCGTTCGCCGGCTCCCGCGAAGCACCGCCCCGCATCGATGCCAAGAAGATCAACAAGGGCACCGAGGTGCTGCGGCTGTACACCGGCAACATCACCGACGGCGCCTACAACCGCACCTACCGCCTCATGCAACAGCTCGACTCCGCCGGCGTGGAGTACCAGTTCGACGGCGTCAACCCCGACCGCGGCCACAACTGGAACGCCTGGCAGGAGAACCTGATCGACTTCGTGCCGCGCCTGTTCCGCGACGCACCGGACGACGGGCCCAGTCCTGGGCACCTGCCGCTCGAGGCCGAGTTCGAGCAGCCGCCGGCCGGTACCACGCCGACGCCGTGGATCACCGAAGACCGATTCGTCACTTTCGAGACCACGACGGAGTTCAAGGACGCTGAAAACGTCACCGTCTGGGGCAACTGGGCGCCGGGCGGGAGCTGGATCCGGGTCGAGATGGACCGTGTGGGGGACAGGTGGCGGGCGACGATCGGCCCGCTCGAACCCGGCTTCCACCACTACCGGCTCATCGTCGACGGCGTAGCCACCAAGGACACGTCGAATCCGACCAGTGTCACGTCCGAACCGACCTGGAGCACGTACTTCATCCCGGGCGAGTCGGCCCGGCTGCTCGCCGACGTCCCGGAAGGTCAGGGCGGCACCGTCGAAACGCTGAATTACCACAGCGAGGTGGCCGGTGAGGAGCGCGAAGCCTACGTCTGGACGCCGCCGGGCTACGACCCGGACCGCGCCGAGGCGTACCCGGTCTTCTACCTCCAGCACGGTGGCGGGCAGAGCTACACCGACTGGATCGAGATGGGCCGGGCCAAACAGATCCTGGACAACCACAGCCTCGATGGGAATCTCGAGCCCATGGTGGTCGTCATGGCCAACGGCAACGTGGCGGACTTCACCACGGAGCTGCGCGAGAACATCGTTCCGGCCGCCCGCTCGGCGTACAACATCTCCGACGAACCGTCGAAGCAGGCTCTGGCCGGGTTGTCGATGGGCGGCGGGCACACCTACGGCGTGCTCAAGAGTCACCCGGGCGAGTTCGCCTACATCGGCGTCTTCTCGGCCGGTTTCGGCAGCGCGGACGGTGTCGATGCCGCGGCGATCAATGCGGGAACGAGTCTGCTGAAGGTCTACGTGGGTGACCAGACCGACTTCGTCTATCCCTCGTTCATGGAGTCGCTGGAGACTATGGACCAGCTCGGCATCGACTACGTGTTCGACGGGGCGACGCCGGGGCCGCACGGCTGGGACGTGTGGCAGAAGAACCTGATCGACTTCGCTCCGCTGCTCTTCCAGTAGCCGGTACGCACGTCCGGCCGGCGCATGCGCCATGGCCGGGGGCGCCAGCGTTCAGCTCGCTGCGCCCCCGGCCGTAGGCTCGTCCGTGCCGGTGTGGCCGGTGGACTCGCGCGCGACGATACGGAACTCCGGCTTGATCGTCCGGGGTGGCCGTTGGCCTTCCTTCTCGTTGATCCGCTCGATGAGGAGCTCGACAGCCGTCGCGGCGATGACGTCGCGGCCGGGGTCGACGCTGGACAGCGACGGGAGTGAGAACCGGGCCTCGTCGATGTTGTCGAAGCCGATCACCGCGACGTCGTCGGGAACCCGGCGGCCGGCATCACCGAGGGCGCGCAGGGCGCCCAGCGCCAGCGTGTCGTTCAGGGCGAACAGCGCGTCGAACGGGATTCCCGCGGCGATGAGCGCACGCATGGCCTCGGCGCCGTTCTCTCGGTGCCATGGTGCTGCGACCCGGATGAGTTCAGGCACGACGGGGATCCCGGCTTCGTGGAGCGCAGCCTTGTACCCACGCACGCGCAGGTCGGCCGAGCGCAGTTCCTCGCGTTGGTCCGGGTGGGCGCCGATGAGTGCGATGCGTCGCCGGCCGATGCGCAGGAGATGCTCCACAGCTGCCTGCGCCGAACTCACGTTGTGCATCGTCACGTGGTCGATGGGCCCGCCGAAGATCCGTTCACCGAGCAGCACCGACGGGAACCCGTTGTCGAGGAGGTGCCGGTCGTCCTGGCCGAGTCGCTCGGGGCTGAACAGCAGCCCGTCGGTCAGCCGTAGGCGACCGGACCCGGTGACCGCTGCGATCTCGCGGTCGCGATCGCCGCTGGTCTGTTCGACCAGGACCCCGAGGTCGTGTTTCTCCGCAGCACGAATGATCGCGTCGGCGAGTTCGGCGAAGTAGTTCTGCCGCAGCTCGGGGACTGCGAGGCCGATCACGCCGGTACGCCCGGAGCGCAGACCGCGGGCGGACAGATTGGGGCGGTACCCGAGTTCCTTGATGGCGGAGAGAACTCGGGTGCGGGTGCTCGGCCGGACATGCGGGAAGTCGTTGATCACGTTCGACACGGTCTTGATCGAGACGCCCGCCACCCGTGCGACGTCGTGCATCGTCGGGCTCACATCCGTCTCCGCTCCGTTGCTCGGCGCCGGCTTCTGCCGCCTCTGCATTCTAGGGCTCGCGATCCCCTTGACACCGGTCCCCCTGATTGCCATAGTCGCATTCCAACGATAGAAGTACAACGTTATAAACGCCTTTCAGCACTGCGTTCCGATCACGGGGGCGGCGGGCGCGTGATGGTCCGGCCGCAGGTGGACGCGCCGACGATGAGGTCCTACGCATCCCGAAAGGAACACGCCCATGAAGCGAAGGCCACTGTTCGTGGCGACGGCGACGCTCGTGCTTGCGAGCGCGCTCGCCGCCTGCTCCTCCGGCGATGATGAGGAGACAAGCAGCAGCGGAGGCGGAAGCGACCCCGGTAACTGCACGAACACCATCCCCAAGGCCGACGTCCCGGTCGTCACGTTATGGGCCTGGTATCCGAACATGGAGCTCGTCGTCGACAACTTCAACGAACTGCACGACGACGTCCAGGTGTGCTGGACCAACGTCGGCCAGGGCGGCGACGAGTACGACAAGTTCCAGACGGCGATCGCCGCCGGCACCGGCGCGCCCGACGTCATCATGATCGAAGCCGACCGGATCCCCACGTTCCAGATCCAGGACGCGCTCGTGGACATCAGAGAGTACGGCTACGACGAGGTCGCCGACGACTACAGCGAGGGCTCCTGGAAGGACGTCTCAGTCGGTGACGCGGTCTACGGTGTGCCGGTCGACGGCGGCCCGATGGCGATGATCTACCGCAAGGACGTCTTCGACCAGTACGGCATCACCCCGCCGACCACGTGGGCGGAGTACGAACAAGCGGCTCAGACTGTGCGTGACGCCGGCGGGCCGCTGTTCGGCGACCTCGGCGCGAACGTCCCGGCCGTCATGATGGCGCTGCAGATCCAGAAAGGTGCGGACCCCTTCACCTATGACGAGGCCGACCCCGAGAACATCGGCATAGAACTGAACGACCAGGCGTCGAAGGACGTGCTGGACTACTGGGCCGGCCTGGTCGAGAAGGACCTGGTCGGGACCCAAGATCAGTTCACCCCCGAATACATCTCCGGCGTCATCGCCGGTGACTACGCCACCTACATCTCGGCAGCCTGGGCTCCGGGCTACCTCACCGGTGCCGGCGTGGGCGAGGGTGCGGACTCCGGCACGTTCGGCGTCGCGCCGCTGCCGCAGTGGGATCCGGCCAATCCGGTCCAGGTGAACTGGGGCGGATCGGCGTTCTCGGTGACCAGTCAGGCCTCGGACCCGGAGCTGGCGGCGAAGGTCGCGTTCGAGATCTACGCCGACGAAGAGTCGCTCACCGACGGCTGGACCAACCAGATCATCTTCCCGTTGAACCTCAACGCGCTCGACGATCCGGCATTCGCCGAGCTCGAGGTGGAGTTCTTCGGTGGGTACCAGGCCAACAAAGAGGTCTACATCCCGGCGGCGAACGCCTACGAGGGTTTCACCTACAGCCCGCTGCAGCAGTACTACTTCGACGCCATGACCAAGCAGCTCGCGGCGGTCAACGAGGGCTCCATCTCCGGTTCCGAGGCTGCGGATCGACTCCACGAGGACGTCGTGGGCTATGCCGAGGAACAGGGATTCACGGTTCAGTGACCTGACGAGCAAGGGCCCGCACGCCTGCGAGCGGGCCCTTGCTCATCCGCCGCCGTCACCACACTTCCCCGGAGCTCGATCATGACCCTCACCGCCGAGCCGGCACCGCCGCGCACCGAACCGGCCACAGGCGCACCAGGCAAGGTGCGGCTTCGTGAGCAACTCACCGGCTGGCTGTTCGTCGCGCCATTCGGGCTGGTCTTCCTGGCCTTGCTGGTCGCGCCGCTGGTCTATGCGCTGTACCTGAGCCTGTTCCGCAAGGCGCTGATCGGGGGGACGAGCTTCGTCTTCCTCGACAACTACACGAAGGTGTTCACCGACCCGAGTTTCCTCGGGGGCGCCTGGTTCGTCATCCGCTTCTCGCTCGTGCTGATCCCGCTGCAGATGTTGATCTCGCTCGCGATCGCGCTCATCCTCGACTCGGTCACGTCGAGGTTCGCGCGCTTCTCGCGGCTGATGATCTTCCTGCCGTATGCGATCCCGGTGGTCATCGGCGCGCTCATGTGGGGCTTCCTGTACAGCAAGAACTTCGGGCCGCTCCACGACGTCTTCGGCGCCGCAGCGCCCGATCTGCTCAGCAGCAACATGATCTTCTACGGCCTGCTCAACATCGTCGTGTGGCAGTGGGCCGGCTACTACATGATCATCATCTACGCAGCGCTGCAGGGCATCGACCCGACGCTGTACGAAGCGGCTCGAATCGACGGAGCCGGCGGGTGGCAGATCGCGCTGCGGATCAAGATCCCGCTGATCACGCCGGCACTGCTGCTCATCCTGGTCTTCGCGTTGATCGGCACGTTGCAGTTCTTCAACGAACCCCAGATCTTGCGCGATCTCGCCGCCGGCTCGATCGGACCCGACTTCACCCCGAACATGTACGCCTACCAGCAGGCGTTCGGCCTGGCGAACTTCAACTACGGCTCGGCCATCTCGTTCGCACTCGGCGGCGTCGTGTTCGTCTGCGTCTACATCTTCTTGTTCGCCACCCGCAAGCGGGGGAGCTTCCTGTCATGAGCCTCCAGGTCCAGGGCGCCGAGCGGCGGCGCCGGTCGCAAAGCTCCCTGCCGCTGCAGGTGCTCCTCGGGTTCCTGCTGGTCTACTTTCTCGTGCCGTTCTGGTGGGTCATCGTCAACAGCTCGAAGAACGCCGCGGGGTTGTTCGGCGGCGGCAGCTCGCTGTGGTTCGCCGAGGACGTCGACTTCATCGGCAATCTGCGGGACCTGTTCACCTACGACGGCGGGATCTACACGCGATGGCTGCTCAACTCCGCGCTCTATGCCTTCGTGGGCGGCGCAGGGGCGACCGTGCTGGCGGTGCTGGCCGGATACGGCTTCGCGAAGTATCGCTTCGCCGGCCGGCGGTTCAGCTTCGCCGTCCTGCTCGGAGCGGTGATGGTCCCGGCCACCGCGCTGGTGATCCCGACGTTCGTGCTGTTCTCCCGGCTGGGGCTGACCAACACGATCTGGGCGGTGATCCTGCCGTCGCTGCTCAACCCGTTCGGGGTCTACTTGATGCACGTGTACGCGCGGGATGCGGTCTCCGACGAGCTGCTCGACGCTGCGCGGGTCGACGGCGCGGGCGAGGTGCGGTCGTTCCTGCAGATCGCACTCCCGCTGATGCGGCCGGTCATCGTCACGGTGCTGCTGCTGTCGGTCGTGGCGACCTGGAACAACTACTTTCTCCCGCTGGCGATGCTGTCGGACAACGACCTGTATCCGGTGACGGTCGGCATCGGGCAATGGCAGGGCGTAGCTTCGGCCAACAACGCCGGCGGCACGTCGCTGTGGAGCCTCATCGTCATGGGCTCTCTCGTGTCCATCGTCCCGCTCATCATCGCCTTTCTCAGCTTGCAGCGTCATTGGCGCGGAGGCCTGTCCATCGGGAGCTTGAAGTAGCCCGAGCTCTCGTCCGTGCCGCCAACCGACCCAGAAGAGGACCATGATCAGCGCTCACCTGACAGTCGACCCGTATTTCACCGTCGGCCCGATCAACCGCCGTCTCTTCGGCGCGTTCGTCGAGCATCTGGGCCGCTGTGTGTACGACGGCATCTACGAACCCGGCCATCCCACCGCCGATGATCAGGGGTACCGCGAAGACGTCATGGCGCTGGTCCGGGAGCTCGGCGTGACGACCATCCGCTATCCGGGCGGGAACTTCGTCTCCGGATACCGCTGGGAGGACGGCATCGGCCCTCGTGAGCAGCGGCCACGACGCCTCGATCTGGCCTGGCACTCCACCGAGACGAACGAGGTCGGGCTCGACGAGTTCGCCGCGTGGTCGCGCAAGGTCGGCAGCGAGCTCATGTACGCGGTGAATCTCGGGACGCGCGGCGTGCAGGACGCCCTGGACGTCCTGGAATACGCCAACATCCGCTCCGGCACACGACTCTCGGACCTGCGGGTCGCCAACGGCACACCACGCCCGCACGACATCCGCATGTGGTGCCTGGGCAACGAGATGGACGGCGCCTGGCAACTGGGGCACGGCAGCGCGCAGGAGTACGCGAGCCTGGCCGCCAAGACCGCCCGGGCCATGCGGCAGATCGACCCCGGCCTCGAACTCGTCGTCTGCGGCAGCTCGAGCGCGCAGATGGCGACGTTCGGCAGCTGGGAACGGACGGTGCTCGAAGCAACCTACGACGAGGTCGACTACATCTCCTGCCATGCCTATTACGAGCCGAAGGACGGTGACCACCCCAGCTTCCTCGCCTCGGCGGTGAACATGGACCGGTTCATCGAGTCGGTCGCGGCGACCGCCGACCACGTCAAGGCCGAGCGCCGCAGCACCAAGACGATGCACATCGCCTTCGACGAGTGGAACGTGTGGTACCAGTCGCGCTACGGGGTCGAGAAGCTCACCGGCATCGACGACTGGCCGGTCGCGCCACGCCTGTTGGAGCACACGTACTCGGTCATGGACGCCGTCGTGGTCGGCAACCTGCTGATCTCGCTGATCCGGCACGCCGACCGGGTCACCGCCGCGAGCCTCGCACAACTGGTCAACGTCATCGCACCGATCATGACCGAGCCGGGTGGGCCGGCGTGGCGGCAGACGACCTTCTATCCGTTCGCCTTCACCGCGCGACTGGCCCGGGGCGAGGCGCTCGAGCTCAAACTGGACAGTCCGACCTACGACTCGGCCCGGCACGGCGAGGTCGCGGTGATCGACGCGGTGGCCACCCACGACGCCGATGGTGGCGGGACCGCGGTCTTCCTGGTCAACCGGGACGAGACGGCGGACGCCGAGATCGAGATCGACGTGCGGATGCTCGGGGAGGTCGGCGTGCGTGAGGCGTGGACACTCAGCGACAAGGACCCGCACGCTGCCAACACGCTCGAGCAGCAAGACCGCGCGCGGCCGGTGGCCAACCCGACGGCACGACGCGACGGCGGGTCGGTGACGATCTCGCTGCCTCCGGTCTCGTGGACCGCCCTGACCCTCGGATGAACGGAACCGCTGTGCTCAAAGTCGATGGACACCACATCGTCGCCGGTGACCAGCCGGTGATCCTGCGGGGTTTCGGCCTCGGCGGCTGGATGAACATGGAGAACTTCATCTCCGGCTACCCCGGGACCGAATCGCAGCACCGCAAAGTACTGCGCCGGGTTCTGGGCGAAGAGGGCTACACCAGATTCTTCGATCGGTTCCTCTCGGTGTTCTTCACCGACGACGACGCCGCCCTGCTCGCGGATCTGGGGCTCAATTCGTTGCGGATCCCGTTCAACTACCGCCATTTCGAGGACGACGCGGCGCCGTTCCAGATCAAGCCCGAGGGGTTCGCGCTGCTCGATCGGGTGGTGGACACCTGCGCGCGCCACGGCATCTACACGATTCTGGACCTGCATGCCGTGCCCGGGGCGCAGAATCAGCACTGGCACAGCGACAACCCCACCCAGTGGGCGCATTTCTGGAGTCAGCGGCAGTTCCAGGACCGGGTCGTCCACCTGTGGGAGCACATCGCCGAGCACTACAAGGGCCATGCGTGGGTGGCCGGCTACAACCCCGTCAACGAGCCCGCCGATGCCGAGGGCGTGACCATCGGACCCTTCTACCGGCGGCTGGAGGCGGCCATCCGCGCCGTCGACCCCGACCACATCCTGTTCCTGGACGGCAATCGCTATTCGACGCAGTTCGACCAGTTGGGTGATCCGCTGCCCAACTGCGTCTACACCGCCCACGACTACGCCATGCCGGGATTCGTCGACGGCGGTCCCTACCCCGGGGTCAGCCGAGGGGAGTACGTCGACCGCGACCGTGTGGAGGAGACTTTCCTCGCCCGGACCGAGTTCATGCGGCAAACCGGCACGCCTGTCTGGGTCGGTGAGTTCGGCCCGGTGTACACCGGCGACGCCGCGCGCGACGAGCAGCGCCACCGCCTGCTCGAGGACCAGTTGGAGATCTATCGCCGCTATGACGTCAGCTGGGCGTTGTGGACGTACAAGGACATCGGGCTCCAGGGACTGGCGACGGTCGACCCGGCGTCGCCCTACGCGCAGCGAGTGGCGCCGGTCTTGGAGAAGAAGGCACGCCTCGGTGTCGACTCCTGGGGATCGACCGACGCCGAGATCCGCCACATCCTGCAGCCGATCGAGGACCTGTTCGAGCAGGAGTTCCCCGACTTCCAGCCCTTCCCGTGGGGCGCCCGCCGGTGGATTCACGGGCACGTACGTCACGTCATGTTGGCCGAGGCCATGCTCGGAGACTTCGCCGCGGCATTCGAGGGCGTCACGCCCGACGAAGCGGAACGGCTCGCGGACTCGTTCGGTCTCGGGCAGTGCCAGATCCGTAAGCCGCTGGCCGATCTCCTCCGGCGGGCGGCCACCGGTGATCGTGCCCGGCCCGAAATCGGGGGATGATGGTGGCGTGGTACGGATGATCGATGTGGCGCGGGAGGCCGGCGTGTCGGCCATGACGGTCTCCAACGTCATCAACGGGCGGCCCGGGGTGAGCCCTGAGACGCGGTTGCGGGTGCTGGCGACCATCTCGAGGCTCGGGTACAAGGTGAACCACGCCGCGCGTCATCTGCGCACGGGCCGCACCGGTGCCGTCGGGCTGATCGTCCCGGACATCGACCGCCCCTACTACGCGCAGCTGGCCCGACGACTTGCCGACGTCGTGGAGCGCCGTGGCCTGCACCTCGTCGTCGAGCGCACCGGGGGCAACGCCGAGCGCGAGCTCGAAGCCATCTCGTTCGGCCGGCTGCGCAAGTACGACGGAGTGATCATCAGCCCCCTGCACCTCGACGCCGCCGACCTGGAGCACCTGCGGTTCGAGACACCCGTGGTGTTCATCGGGGAGAAACCGGTCCCGAAGAGGTTCGACCACGTCATGATGGACAACGTCGGCGGAGCTCGGATGGCCACGCACCACCTGCTCAGCACCGGGTCGCGGCGCATCGCCATCATCGGCGGGCGCCACGACGACCACGTCGACGACATGCCCTCCCTGCGGACCCGGGGCTACCGGCAGGCCCATGCCGAGTTCGGCGTCGAGGTGGACGAGCGGCTGGTGGTCGAGGTCGAGTCCTTCGATCCCGGGTCCGGCGCCCGCAGTCTCAAGCACCTGTATGACTCCGGCGTGGCGTTCGACGGCGTTTTCGCGCTCACCGACGCCGCCGCGATGGGGGTGTTGCGGGCTTTGGCCGATCTGAACATCGACATACCGGGTGAGGTGCAAGCGATCGGTTTCGACAACGACGAAGAGACGGAGTTCTTGGTACCGCGGCTGTCGTCGGTGGAACCGTGCAACGACGCGATGGCCGAGCGGATCCTCGAGATGCTGGAGTACCGCATGGCGGCCAACGGCGACGACCCCCGGGACGTGCCGGAGCCGGCGACGACCATCGTGAACTCGCAGTTGGTGCTGCGCGAGTCGACCCGCCGCTGAGGCGGGGCCTACCGGCCGCTGAGGCGGGGCCCACCGGCCGCGAAGCGACCGGCGGCCCCGCCCGGTTCACAGCAGACCGCGCTGGGCGAGGTTGCCCATCAAGTCGCGCACGCCGAAGTCCCACGGCTCACAGTCCTCGGCGTGGCGGACACGGTTGACCAAGGTGCCCAGCTCCGGCGAGCTGATCCGCACGATGTCGTCCACGTGATGCGTGAACCCGTCCCCGGGCCGGTCGCGGTCTTCGGTGGGCGCGAACATCGTGCCGAGCATGAGCACCGCGCCATCGGGATACTGGTGGTGCCGGCCGATCAGTTGTTCCACCAGCGCCTGCGGATCACGCGAGATGTGCGACATCCGCGAGACCGCTTCGAGGTGGAAGCCGTCCGCCGCTTCGACGTCCAGGCGCACCTCGAGTTCGCGCACCCGGTCGAGGTCGAAGCGATCGTCGAAAAGCCGGATGAACGGGCCCAGTGCACAGGAGGCGTTGTTGTCCTTGGCTTTCGGCAGCAACAGAGCGGAGCGGCCCTCGACGTCACGCAGGTTCACGTCGTTGCCGAGGGTCGCTCCCACGATCTGCCCGCTGGAGTTCACCACCGCGGCCACTTCGGGTTCGGGGTTGTTCCAGGTGGAGTCCGCGAGTACACCGACCGGCACGGCGGTGCCCACTGCGGACAGCACCTGGCCCTTGGTGAAGATCTCGGCATCGGGGCCGATCCCGACCTCGAGGTACTGGCTCCAGGCGCCCTCGGAGATCAGGCTGTCCTTCAACCGCTGTGCTTGCTCGGAGCCTGGTGTGAGGTCGTGGAAGTCGTCGCCGATGTCGGCGAGCATCCGGCGGCGGATGTCCGCGGCGAGGGCGAGGTCGCCGCGAGCTCGTTCCTCGATGACGCGTTCGATCATCGACACCGCGAACGTCACCCCGGCGGCCTTCAGAGCCTGCAGGTCGACGGGCGCGAGCAGCCACGGGCGGGTGGTGTCGCGCTGCGGGGCGCCGGTGTTGGCCAGCGCATCGGCGACGCTCGCCACGATCCGGCCGTCGAGCCCGGCGATCTCGGCTGCAGGCTTGGGCAGCTCGCAGATGTCGCGGACGGTGGCGAAGCGGTCGCTGAGATCGAGCAGCTGCCCGTCCCGGACGAGCACCGGTGACGGCCCTCCCACGGCCGGGTCCCAGACCCGGCCGACCAGGACGCTCTCGGTGGCGTCCTGCGGCAGTGCGTCGGCGGCGGTGCCGAACCAGGCGGTGGCGGACTCGGATGCAGACTGGCTCATTCGTCGGCTCCCAGATTGAAGAACGAACGCTCGTCGTGGGGACGGATGTCGGCGACCGCATGATCGAACAGGCGCATCGGGTGCGGGGTGAACGGGTGGCGGGCGATCTCGTCCAGATTCAGCTCGATGCCGAGCCCGATGCCGGTCGGGATGATGATGTCGCCTTCCTCGGTCAACGTGAGGCGTTCGTTGGTGATCGCCGGACGCCAGGGTACGTCGGTCGCCATGATCTCCAAATAGTGGAAGTTGGGCAGCGTTGCGCCGAGCTGCAGCGTGGCCGCCGTGCTCAGCGGGCCGCTCGGGTTGTGTGGCGCGAAGCCGACGTAACTGGTGGCAGCGAGGGTGGAGATGAAGGCCAGCTCGGCCAGGCCGCCGGCATGCGTGACGTCGGGCTGGACGAAGTCGACTGCCTGGCGGGCGAGAGCGGGCGCGAACCCCTGCCGGCCGAACCACCGCTCGCCCGCGGCTATCGGCACCGGTGACGCTCGGCGGATGTCGACCAGAGCATCGAGGTTGTCCGGCGGGCACGGTTCCTCGAACCAGACTGGATCGAACTGCGCGAGTTGCCGCGCGACCAGGATCGCGTGGCGGACGTCGAAGCGCCCGTGGCCCTCGATGAACAGCTCGACGTCCGGCCCGACGGCCGAGCGGACCGCGTCCACCTGGGCCAGCACGCGGTCGAGTTGGCGGGAGGTGATGACGAGGTCGTAGTTTTCGAACGGGTCCCACTTCAGCCCGCGGAACCCGGTCGCGACGGTGGCTCTGGCGGCGGCCGCGTAGTCCTCAGGCGTGGCGGCGCCGGAGAACCAGCCGTTGGCGTAGGCCCGCACCCGGTCGCGGGTGGCGCCGCCGAGCAGCCGGTGTACCGGCACACCGAGGTCGCGCGCGGAAATGTCCCACAGGGCCATCTCGAAGGCGCTCAGCGCTGTCATGATGACCGGCCCGCCGCGCCAGTACCAGTCGCGGGCCAGCTGGTAGATGGTGCCGGAGATGCACGTGGGGTCGAGACCGGTGACCGCTTCGGCGAGCTCGGCGATCGCGCCTTGGACGGCGCGTTCCTTGCCTTCCAGCGTGGCCTCGCCGAGCCCGACGATGCCTTCATCGGTGCGGACGCGGACGATGACGAGGTTGGTGCGATAGAAGTCGACGACGAAGGTGTCGACCGCGATGATTTTCATGAGTTCTCAGCCTTTGACTGCGCCGGCGGTCATGCCGGCGACGACGTATTTCTGCGCGAAGAGGTAGAACGCGACGGCGGGTAGCGTGAACATGAAGGCGACCGCCATCACCGTCTGCACCGGTGTGCCCACCTCGCCGATGAAGCTCGCGATCCCGACCGAGGCCGGCTGCATCTGCGGGGCGTAGATGAAGGTCACGGCGAACACGTACTCGTTCCAGGCGTGGAAGAACGCGATGACCGCGGCGGCGGCGATCGACGGAGCGATCAGCGGCACGTTGATGCGAACCAGCATGGTGAACGGACGGGCACCGTCGACTCGCCCGGCCTCTTCGAGCTCACGCGGGACACCGTCGATCGCGCCCTTGAGGATCAGCGCGACGATCGGCAGCACGAACGCCGAGTTGGCCAGGATCAGTCCGGTGAGAGAGTCCAGGAGGTCGAACCGGTTGAACAGCGCGAACAACGGCACGACCATGAGCGCTTCGGGAAGCATCTGCGTCAGCAGCAGTGCGACCGTCATCAGGGTCTTGCCCACGAACGAGAACCGCGAGAGCGCGTAGCCCAGCGGAATGCCCAGCCCGATCGACAGCACTGTCGTGCCGGCCGCGATCACCAGGCTGTTGCGAAGCCAGCGCAGGGTATCGCCTCCGGTCAGGGCGTCGACGAACCCGGTGAACTGGGAGAAGTCGGGAAACAGCCGGGCATCCGCCGCGAACAGGTCGGAGTCGCTGGACAGTGCGGTGACGAACATCCAGTACAGCGGGAAGACCGCGATCCCGATGACGAACAGGACGGTCACGATGCGCAGGGTGAGTCCGATGCGGAGCCGGCTCATCGGGTGTTCTCCTTCTCGGCTGCGCGGGCGACGAACCTGCTGCCGGCGATGACGATGAGCGAGATGACGACACCCACCATCCCGATCGCAGCGGCCGTGCCGAGCTGCTTGGAGTCGAATGCCTGGGCGTAGAGATCGATGACGAGCGTCTCGGTGGAACCGACGGGGCCTCCCTTGGTCATCAGCCAGATCAGCTCGAATCGACGGATCGACCAGATCGTCATGAGTAGGGCGAGCAGCCCGACGGTGGGCTTGATGACCTGCCAGGTGACCGCTCGGAACGTCCACCATCGGCCCGCGCCGTCCATCGTGGCGGCCTCGGTCAGGTCTTTCGGCACCCCCTGGAGCGCGGACAACAACACGACCGAGGCGAGGGGAAACAACTGCCAGGTGGTCGTGACGAGGATCGCAGGCAGGGCGTAGGTCTGGCTGTCGAGGATCGCGCCGCCGGCGACGCCCAGCCCCACGGCGTCGAGGAACCGGTTCACGATCCCGTACTGGGGGTTGAGCATCCAGGTGGCGATGAGTGCGACGGCGATCGCCGGAGCCGCCCAGGGCACGGTGACCAGGGCGCGCGCCACGCCACGGCCACGGAACCCGCGGTTGAGCAGTAGCGCGACGAGCAGCCCCGAGCCGACGGATCCCACGACGCACACCACGACGTAGACGAGCGTGATCAGCAGGGTGCGCCGGAAGTCGTCGTCACCGAAGATGTGGGCGTAGTTCTCCAGCCCCACCCAGGTGCTGTTGGTGGGGTTGAGCAGCGACGTCTTCGTGAAGCTCAAGAAGACCTGTTGGGCCAGTGGCACGCCTTGAAAAATGGCGATGAACAGGGCGGCGGGAGCGAGGAACAGATACGGCGTCCATCTGCTTCCCAGCGGGCTACGTCGGCGCCCGGCCTCGGTCTGAGGCGCTCTCGTGTGCTCGAGCACGGTCATCGAGTGGGTGTCCTTCGTCAAGATAGGCCGACGCCGGGGCGAGCGGGCTCGCCCCGGCGTCGGCAGGGTCAGCCGACCAGGTCGCTCGCCTGGTCCTGAGCGTTGTCCAGCGCGGTCTGGAGGTCCACTTGGCCCTGGAGCGCGGCGATGACGTTCTGGATGACGACCTTGCGGATGTCCGGCGTCTGGGACTCGAAGCCCAGGACGGTGTGCGGAAGGCTGGACTCCGTGAGGTCATCGAAGGTGGTGAGGAACGGCATCTGCTGAAGCGACTCGTCACTGCGCTCGGTGGCGGTGGCAACACTGCTCGCGCCGAGGATCTCCTGCAGCGACACCTGGTTCTCCTCCTCGAGTGCCCACTCGATGAACGTGGCCGCCTCTTCCTTGGCGGAGCTGGCCTCGTTGATCACGATGGGGGCGAGGATCGCGCCCTGGCTGCGTTCGGGGAAGGGGATCGGGGCGACGTTGAAATTCAGGTCCGGGCTCTCGGCGATCAGGTGCGTGGCGTACCCGCCGTTGTTGAGCTCCATGGCGACCTTGCCTTCGGCGAACATGCGCCGGAAGGTCGCCGCGTCGGCGCCGCGGGGGATGACCTCGGCGTCGTAGAGGTCCTTGTAGGCCTGCAGGCCTTCGAGGTTCTCCGGCGCGTTGATGGTCAGGTTCTCCCCGTCGGACCAGGCGCCGCCGAAGCCGTACACGTAGTTGAAGATGTCCTGCCACATGCCGGCTTCTTCCGCCTCGGTCTGGCGGAAGGCGAGGCCGAAGACGTCACCGTTGGTCAGTGACTTTGCCGTAGCGACGAAGTCGTCATAGGTCGCCGGCGGTTCCGGCATCAGGTCGGCGTTGTAGAACAACGCATAGTTGGATGCCTCGAAGATGACCCCGTGTCGCACGCCGTCGTGGCTCATGAACTGATCCGGCTGCTCAATCAGTTCGTATCCGCTGAGGTCGATCAGATCGTCCAGCGGCGCGATCAAGCCGGCCTCCGAGGCGGCCTCGAACTCGGGCATGTCGAAGCGGATGAGGTCCGGCCCCTCGCCACCACCCATCTGGGTCAGCACCGTCTGGCCGAACGTGGGGTAGGGAACCGACGCCGCCTCGACTCGGATCTCGTCCTGGCTCGCGTTGAACTCCTCGAGCCACTCCTCCAGCTGCGGGCCGCGGCCCGGGTCGCCGAAGGTCGAGGCGGCGAAGGAGAGCGTGGTGACGCCGCCGTCCGAGGACGAGCTCGAGTCGGAGTCCGAGCCGCATCCCGCAGCGAGGGCGGCGGCAAGACCGACGGCGGTGGCCGCGGCTACTGTGGCGCGGCGAACGCGAGGTTTCCTCATCGGGTGCTCCTCTAGAGGTCGTGGCTTGGTTGAACGTTAAAGGTGCAACGATCGTAGTAACATATGCAACGCTGTCAAGTGGATGTTGCGCTCTGCGCCTGCACGTTCAGCGCACGACGGAGGTGGACGTGTCGCAGACGATCCAGCGGGCGATCGAGCTCGTCAAGAAGACCGCGGAAGAACCGCTGAGCCTCGCGCAGGCGGCGGAGGTGCTGGGGGTCCACAAGTCGACGGCGCTTCGGATCCTGCGGACGCTCGAGGCAGCCCGGTTCGTGCGAAAGACCGGCGCGGGGACGTACGTGGTCGGAAGTGGGCTCATCGAACTGTCCGAACTCGCCCTCGGGTCGATGGACCTGCGTCAGTTCGCCTCGGCGCACCTGCGCGAGCTCGGGCGCGAAACCGGGCACACCGTGCACCTGGCGCAATTGACCGGTGACGAGATCATCTACATCGACAAGGTCGACAGCCCTGCGTTCGACGCCGTGACGCTGCCATCACGGGTCGGGAGAGCGGTGTCGATCTATGCCAGTGCCGTCGGCAAGGTCATCTTGGCCTACCTGTCCCGGGTGGAGCGCGATCGGCTGCTTGCCCACGTCACGTTCGAGCGGCACACGGACACGACGCTCACCAATCGCGGCTCGCTCGAACGCGAGCTCACCGAAATCCGCCGGCGCGGCTGGGCTACCGACGACGGTGAACACGACGCCTACGTGAAATGTGTGGCCGCCCCGATCAGGGACTCCCGCGGGCAGGTCGTCGCCGCCGTCTCGGTCACTGCCATCGAGGTCGTCGCGACCCTCGCGCAGCTTGAGGAGAGGCTGCCGTTGTTGCTCGACACCGCCGAAGCGATCTCCGCGGAACTCGGCTACACGGCTCCGGCCGGGGCGCAGCCGGGCGCCTAGGCGAGACGCTGCCCGGCGGTGTCTGGACCGGACGGGGCGGCGTGGGGTTGCAGCCGGCGATGCCGCCCGATGGGCAGCATGAGGGGCCGGCCGGAGATCGGGTCGACGATGACCTGGCTGTCCAGGCCGAAGACAGCGCGCACCGTGTCAGCAGTGAGCACGGCCTCCGGCTCGCCCGCCGCGTAGATCGCGCCGTCGGCCATGGCGACCAGGTGGTCGGCATACCGGGCGGCGAGATTGAGGTCGTGCAACACCATGACGATGGTGGTGCCGCGGTGGCGGTTGAGATCGGTGAGCAGGTCGAGGACCTCGACCTGGTGGCTGACGTCCAGGAAGGTGGTCGGTTCGTCCAGCAGGAGGACGTCGGTCTGCTGCGCCAGAGCCATGGCGATCCAGACGCGCTGGCGCTGGCCGCCGGAGAGCTCGTCGACCGGGCGATCGGCGAGGTCCAGGGTGTTGGTGGCCTCCAGCGCGGCGGCCACGGCAGCGTCGTCGTCACGGCTCCAGCGGGAGAAAACGCCCTGGTGCGGGTGGCGGCCGCGGCCGACGAGGTCCGAAACGGTGATCCCCTCGGGCGCCAGCGGCGACTGCGGCAGCAGTCCGAGCGTGCGTGCGAGCTCTTTGGCCGGGCAGCGGTGGACCTGTTTGCCGTCCAACAGGACGTGCCCGGCCCGGGGGGCCAGCAGCCGTGACATCGAACGCAGCAGGGTGGATTTTCCGCAGGCATTCGCACCGACGATCGCAGTCACTCGGCCCGGCGGCACCTGCAGGTCGAGCGAGCTGATGACGAGACGGTCCTTGTAGCCGAGGGCGAGCCCCTCGGCCACCAGGCGGTGCGCGCTGGTCACAGCGTTCCTCCGGCACGGTTGGAACGGACGATGAGATAGATCAGGTACGGGGCGCCGAGGACTCCGGTCACGACCCCCACCGGGTAGCGCAATCCGAAAGCGAACTGACCGGTGAAATCCGCCACGAGCACCAGCACCGCGCCCACCAGGGCAGCCGGAAAGAGCAGCGAGAATCCGGGCCCCACCAGGCGGGCGGCGATCGGCCCGGAGAGAAAGGCGACGAACGCGATCGGCCCGGCCGCAGCGGTCGCGAACGCGATGAGGCACACCGCGGCGACGATCACCAGCAGGCGGGTGCGCTCCACGCGGACCCCGAGCGCCGCCGCGGCGTCGTCGCCGAGTTGCATCATCGTCAGCCCGCGCCCGCGCGCCAGCAGCAGCGGCCCGAGGACGACGAGCGCGACCAGCACCGGCAACACGTCGGCCCACCTGGCCCCGTTCAGGCTCCCGGTGAGCCATCGCAGCGCCTCCTGCAGGTCCCACTCGGCCGCCCGCGAGAGGACGTAGGCGGTGATCGAGTCCAGCATCGCGGCCAACCCGATACCCACCAGGATGAGTCGCGTCCCGGCCGCGCCCCCGCGGACGGACAGGGCGTAGATGAGCAGCGCCACGCCCAGAGCGGCGACGATCGCGACCATGGAGACCTGGGCGCCGCTCAGCGACCAGAAGACGATCGCGCAGGCGGCCGCGGCGCTGGCCCCGGAGCTGATGCCGATGATGTCCGGGCTGGCGAGCTGGTTGCGCAGCATCGTCTGGAAAGTGACGCCGCCCAGCCCGAAACACAATCCGGTCAGCACCCCCAGCGTCGCGCGCGGCAGCCGCAGCCGGCCGACGGTGAACGAGGCGCCGGACACCTGCTCACCCAGGATCACCGACGTCACCTCGCCGGGGCCGTAGAAGGTCTGGCCCACCATGAGCGTGACGGCGAACGTCGCGACCAGGAGCGCGGCCAGTACGGCGACGACGACGTTGCGACGCCGGCCGCGGCGCCGGCGACCGCGGGCGACGACGTCGACGGCGTCTCGCGTGGCGGCCGGACCGGCGGCCGGCGGTGTGGTCTCCGGGTTCGCGATCGTGCTCACAGGGCACGCACCTTGTGCCGGCGCACGACGACGATGAAGAACGGCGCCCCGATCAGCGCGGTGACGATACCCACGTCGATCTCGCTCGGCCGGGCCACGATGCGCCCGAGCACGTCCGCCGCGGTCAGCAGGCCCGCCCCGGTCAACGCGGAGAACGGCAGCAGCCAGCGATGGTCCGGGCCCACGAGCAGCCGGCACAGGTGCGGAATGACCAGGCCGACGAATCCGATCGGCCCCGCGATCGCCGTCGACGCGCCGCACAGCAGTACCGCGCCCAGCGCCGCCACCGCCCGGGTGAGGGCCACCCGCTCACCCAACCCGGCTGCGACGTCGTCGCCGAGGGCGAGGGTGTTCATGCCCCGCGCGGACAGCAGGCAGATGACGAAACCGGCCACGAGGAACGGTGTCAGCTGCCCGATGCGGTCGAACGACGCGCCACCCACGCCGCCGATCTGCCATGAGCGCACGTTCGCGCCGATGTCGTTGCGCGGCAGTGCGATGGCGGTGATGAACGACACGAAGGCCGCGGACGTCGCGGCGCCGGCGAGAGCGAGCTTGAGCGGCATGGGCCCGCCGCGGCCCAGCGAGCCGATGACGTAGACGAACACCGCCGAAATGCCGGCACCGACGATCGCGGTCCAGATGTAGCCGGTCGCCGACGTCAAGCCGAACCAGGCGATCCCGATCACGACCGCCAGCGCGGCGCCCATGTTCACGCCCAGGATGCCGGGGTCGGCCAGCGGGTTGCGGGTGACACCCTGCATGACGGCGCCGGACACCGCGAGCGCGGCGCCCACCGTCACCGCCAGAACCGTGCGCGGGATGCGTACCGACACCGCGGCGCGGTCCAGTCCGTCGGCCGACCCGCCGAGGGCGGCAACGATGTCGGACCACCCGACCTCGCGGGAGCCCACGGCGACCGACACCGCCATGAGCACGACCAGGACCGCGACCACCGCGAGCAGCCACAGCAGCCGCATCCGCCGGGGGCGGCGCAGCTGCGCGACGCCCCCGGCGGATGTTGCCTCGGTCGTCGTCACGACGCCTTGGCGGCAGCCTCGCCGAGCAGGGCGACGTAATCGTCCAGAACCCACGAGATGGCCAGCGGCGTCGGGTTCGCCGCCGTCCCGAGCGGACCGTTCTCCAGCGAAACGATCGCCCCGTTGGCCACGGCCGGCATCTGCGAGAGCAGCGGATCGCTCTTCAGCACGTCGACCACCGCCTGGTCGCCGTAGGTGACGATGACCTCGACGTCGTCGAACACGTCGACGTGCTCCGCGCTGACGGTCTGTACGAACTGGTCGTTGCCCGCCGAGGCTTCTGCCACGCTCTCGGGGGTCGTCAGGCCGAGATCGGCGAAGAACGCGCTGCGGGTGTCGTTGGCGGTGTAGAAGCTGACCTCGCTCAGGTCCGAGGCGTCCACGTGGGTGAGGAACATCGTCGACACCCCGTCGAGCTGCGGGTATTCGGCGACGGAGGCGGCGATCTCCTGTTCGATGTCCGCCACCAGCTCCTGGCCTTCGTCGCCCAGGCCGATCGCCTGGCTGTTGAGCTCGATGGTGTCGCGCCACGATGTCGCCCAGGGCGCCTCCGGATACGCGACCACCGGGGCGATCTCGCTGAGCGTGTCGTAGTCCTCCTGCGTCAGCCCCGAGTACGCGGCGAGGATGACGTCGGGCTGGGTGTCGGCCACGGCTTCGAAGTCCACGCCGTCGGTCTCGTCGAACAGCACCGGCGTCTCGGCGTCGAGCTCCTCCAGACGCTCCTCGACCCAGGGCAGGACGCCGTCGCCGTTGTCGTCGCCGAAGTTCGCGGCGGCCATCCCGACAGGCACCACGCCCAGCGCCAGCGGCACCTCGTGATTGGCCCAGTTCACCGTGGCGACCCGCTCAGGCGGCTCTTCGATGGTGGTGGTGCCCAGCGCGTGCTCGATGACGACCGGAAAGTCAGCGGAACCGTTGGTGTCGTCGGCGCTGTCTTCAGTGCCGGAGCTCTGATCAGCCACGTTGTCGGTGTCGGATGATTCGCCGCACGCAGCGAGGCTCAGCACCAGCCCGACGGCGGCCAGGGCCGGAAAACGAGGTGAACGCATGACAGGGCTCTCTCCACTCGTCGGATGGGCGCGCGACCCTCGGGACCAAGATCATGGTTAGGTGAGGGTTGCCTCAATAAGGTAAGGCAAACATTGTTTGGGCGCAATTGATCTGTTCGCGGACCGGGATCGACCGGCTGCCTTTCGGGCGTGCTGGGCGGTCTTCGGGGTGCCGGGTGGGTCGTTGAGGTGTAAGAATGTGCTGCTCGCTGTGGGGTTCTGCTGGACGCGGTCAGGTTCTCGGGGGCTCGTAGTAGATGTGCAGCGGAGGTCGGCTATGACGACTCGGGCCACTGGTGGGGTTGCTTCGGCCCGCTCGACTCCGCAAGTCAAGGCCAGGTCTGCCGATCGTGGTCGTCCTGGTGATCGGCCTGCGTTCGTGGGCCGTGATGACGCCATGGGCCGGGTGGTGGCTTCGCTGCGGGAGCCGTCGGTGGTGTTCGTCGAGGGTGAGGCCGGCATCGGTAAGACGCGGCTGGTTCGTGAGTCGCTGGCTGCGGTGAGCGAGCGGAGGATCTTGCTGGCTGCGTGTGCGCCGTGGCGTGATCCGTTCCCGTTGGGGCCGGTGGTGGTGGGGGTGCGGCGGCTGTGGCAGCGGGTGGGTTCGGTGGAGCTGAGCCCGTTGGGTGGTGCGTTGCGGCCGTTGTTCCCGGAGTGGGCCGATCATCTGCCGCCGGCGCCGGAGCCGTTGGCTGGTCCGCAGGAGACCCGACATCGGTTGTTGTGCGCCTTGACGGAGTTGGTGGAGCGACTCGGCGTGGACGCCCTCGTCGTGGAGGATGCGCATTGGGCGGATTCGGCCACGTTGGAATGGTTGCTGATGCTGGCCGCGCACGAGTGGGCGTCGAGTGGGTTGTCGGTCGTGGTGACGTTGCGCCCGGCCGAGGTGGCTGAGGATTCGCTGCTGCGCAGTGTGATGGCTCGCGCGGGTGCGGAGATGCGCCGGGAGCGGATCGAGTTGGCGCCGCTGGATGTGGCTGCGACACGTCAGCTGGTGGGGTCGATGCTGCGGACGGATGACGTGTCGGCGGAGTTCGCGACCTTCCTGCGTGATCACGCCGGAGGCATCCCGTTGGCGGTGGAGGAGACCGTGCGGTTGTTGCGCGACCGGCGCGACATCGTCCGCCAGCACGGCACCTGGACGCGGCGGGTACTCGAAGATCTCGAGGTTCCACCCGCGGTTCGAGACTCTGTGCTCGAACGGGTCACCCGTCTCGACCCTGACGCGCAGCGTGTCCTGCACGCAGCCGCGGTGATCGCCGACCCAGCTGACGAGGAACTGCTGGCCGCCGTGGCCGATCTCGACGAAGGGGCTGGCCGGCGTGGGGTCAGCGCCGCGCTCGTCTCCGGGCTGTTGCGAGAGAATGCCCCTCGGGTCTACGGGTTTCGTCACGTGTTGGACGCTCAGGCGATCGAATCGTCGATCCCGGTTTCCGAGCGGCGACGGCTGCACCATCGGGCCGCGGTCACGCTGCGTAGCCGTCACCATCCGTCGGCCGCGCGGCTGGCCCGGCACTTCCGCGAGGCCGGCGACACCGAAGCCTGGGCCGAGTACGCAGAAACCGCAGCCGACCTGGCTCTGGACGCCGGCGACGACCACACCGCCGTCGCCACCCTGCTCGACGTACTCGAGGCGGCCGAGCACCCGCCGGAACGCCGCATTCGGCTGGCGCGCAAGCTCGCCAACGCCGCGGTCTTGGGCGCGGCCGCCCTCGGTGAGCTCACGCATCACATCACCACAGTCCTGCGGGCCGTGCTCGACGCCGACATCGACATGACAGACCGCGGGGAACTGCGAGAGTCCCTGGCGCAGATGTTGTGGGCCGCTGGCGAAGGGCAGACGGCGTTCGAAGAGGCGGAGGCTGCGATCGCCGACCTCGGCCACCGCCCGGATCTGGCAATTCAAGCCATGATCAACATTTCACTGCCGCTGATTCCCGCGTGGCCGGCCTCCCGACACCTGATGTGGCTCGAGCGTGCCACCGAGATGGCCGATCGGCTCGGGTCGGCGTCGGAACAGCACGACCTGAACAGGGCACAGGCGACCACGCTGCTGCTCTTGGGTGACGAAGCGGGTTGGACGCTCGCCGCTCGAGTTGCCGATCGGCTCCCCGCGGGTCCGTTGGAGCAGCGGCGCGTCGCGTCGAGTCTGCTCGCCATGGCTGAGGCGACCCTGGCGTGGGGCCGCTATGGGGGCACGCGCCGCTTGCTGGACGCTGCGCTCGACTACGTCGAGTCTGCTGAGTACCAACGGCGCCAGAGCCTGGGCCGGCTGGTCACGGCCTACCTCGACTGGAACACCGGTCGGTGGGACGGTCTGCGGACCGCAGCGATGGCGATCACGGACTCCCGTGACAGCGAACTTCGCGACCACTTACAGGCGAAGCAGCTGGTGGGCCTGCTTGATCTGGCCTCAGGGTCCCGCTCCGAGGCCGAGCGACGGCTTCGCGACGTGGCGGAGGAGTTCGCGCGCCGTCATCGTGTCGAGCCCCAGGACTTGGCGGTACCGGCCGCGCTGGCGCGGCTGCATCTGGCCGACGGGTCGCCGGAGCTGGCGCTGGGCGAGACCAGGCCCGCCGTGGAGTTGGTCCGCCGCAAAGGCGTGTGGCTGTGGGCCGGCGAAGTCGGCCCGGTGCACATGGAGGCCTTGGTCGCGGCAGGGGAGCCGGACCAAGCAGCGGACCTGCTGCGTGACTTCGCCGCAGGCATCGAAGGCCGGAATGCACCGGCACCGATGGCCGCGCTGGCGACCTGCCGGGCGATCCTGGCCGAAGCGGGCGGGGACCGAAATGCGGGCGTTGAGCTGTTTGCCGCCGCGGCTGAGGCATGGGCCGCGTTGCCGCGTCCGTATGACGAACTACTCACCACGGAACGTCAAGGCCGTTGCCTGCTCGCCTTGGGCGAGCACGAGCGGGCCTTGACCGTTCTCGCCGACAGCCAGCGTCGACTCCACCAGCTGGGGGCGCGTTGGGATGCCGATCGGATCGCGCAGGTGCTGCGTCACCATGGCGCCGATGTGCCGCGGACCCATCGGCGTGGCCCGCGCGGCTACGGCGACCAGCTGTCGCCTCGCGAGGTCGACGTCATCGAACTGGTAGCCGAGGGGATGACCAACAAGCAGATCGGCGAGCAGCTCTTCCTGTCGCCGAAAACCGTCGATCGGCATCTGAGCTCGGCCAAACGCAAGCTGGGCGCGACCACCCGAGTCGGTGCGGCCATGGCCGCCGCCGAAGCCGGCTTCATCGGGCCCGACGTCGAGACCACGGCCGGCTGACGGCCGACGGCGGCGTAATTATTGAGGCATTTGCCCACTCGGCCGACGGGGTGGTGTGCCGGATCGTATGGCTCATGGAAGACCGACGTCGACCTGAGCGGCCCCGGAGTCGTCCCGAGGCGGAACTCCCGGCGCGGCCCGAGCCGGATATCGAGCCTGATGACGAGGTCGTGCCCGACGGACGCTTCGAGCCCTTGTGATGAGAGGTGGATTCGTGAGCTGTGCGAGGTACGGGATTCAGAGGTGGCGGGTGCTGGCGACAGGGGTCGCGGCATCCGGCGTCGTGGTGGCGCTGCTGATGTCACCACCGAACGGTGCCGAGGCTTCGGCCGGCGCGGCGTCCCCGGTTGGTGAGGCTGTCGAACCGGATCGTGCGGTGGAGGTGACGCTGATCACCGGTGACCGAGTCCGCTACGAAGCTGGGCTGGGGGATGCCGCGCAGGTGACGGTGGTGGAGGCGGTGTCGGCCAGTTTCCGGGGGGAGGAGCCGCCGGAGGGCGGGCTGTATCTGTATCCCGATGTCGCCGAGCCCTATGTCGTCAGCGGGGTGCTGGATCGCGAGTTGTTCAACATCGAGTATCTGGCGACCCACGGCTATGACGACGCCGAGATGGAGCGGCTGCCGTTGATCGTGGACTATGCCGAGTCCGGGGCGAAGGTGGCGGCGCGGGCGAGCAGTGACGCCGAGGGTCTGGCTGCCAGCCGTACCGAGCATGTGCTGGAGAGCATCGGCGCTGCAGGGGTGTCGGTGGACAAGGAGAACGCGGACCGGTTCTGGGAGAGTCTCGCGCCGTCGGCGGCCAGCGACGTCCGCAGCTCGCGGGCCGCCGGTGAGCCTGGTCTGCTCAGTGCCGATGGGCGTGGCTCCGCTGTGGAGAAGGTGTGGCTGGATCGCAAGGTAACGGTGACGTTGGATGAGTCGGTGTCGCTGATCGGAGCCCCGCAAACGTGGGAGGCCGGCTTCGACGGAACCGGGGTCACGGTGGCGGTGCTCGACACCGGCATCGACGCCACCCATCCTGATCTCGAGGGCAAGGTGGTGGCCGCAGAGAGTTTCGTCAGCGACACCGCGGTGGACGGCAATGGACATGGCACTCATGTGGCTTCGAGCGTCGTCGGTTCAGGTGCGGCTTCTGACGGCACGTACAAGGGCGTGGCGCCCGGCGCTGACCTGGTGGTCGGCAAGGTCCTCGACGACGAAGGCAGCGGCACGACAGCCCAGATCATCGCCGGTATGGAGTGGGCGGCCCAGGAACAGGACGCCGACGTCATCTCGATGAGCCTCGGCTGCGGCCCGAAAAACGGTTGCCCGGCCAACGACGGCACGGACGTCATGAGCCAGGCGGTCAACAACCTGACCGCCTCCACCGACGCGTTGTTCGTGATCGCGGCCGGAAATGACGGCGCAACTGCTGGGACGATCGGCACGCCGGGTGTGGCCGACGCCGCTCTCACGGTCGCCGCAACCGACGAGCGTGTCAACGCCGCTCCGATCGTCGGGTTTTCCAGTCGCGGTCCGCGCGTCGACGGCATCCTCAAGCCTGACATCGCCGCCCCCGGCGTCAACATCATCGCGGCTCGTGCCGCCGGCACCGACATGTGCGGGCCTCGCTGCTCGATCCCTGGCGACGGGCCGATCAACGAGCACTACTACTCGGTCAGCGGTACGTCGATGGCCACCCCGCAGGTGGCCGGTGCCGCGGCCATTCTGGCCCAGCAGCACCCGGACTGGACGGCAAAGCAGCTCAAAACCACGCTCATGTCCACTGCACGAGAACTTCATGATTTCGGTCTTCACGTCGGCGCCTACGCGCAAGGCGCCGGCCGGGTCGACATCGCGAGAGCCGTGAGCCAACAACTGCGCACCGAGACCGAAAGCATCACACCCGGCATCCTCGAAACCGGCGAAGCTCCCTACGTCACCTCCGTTGTTTATCACAACGACTCCACCAGCGATCTGACTGTGACCGTCGACGCCGAACTGTGGAGGGACTTCCTACCCGCCGCCGAGGGAATGATCAGCCTGGATCAGAACACGCTGATGATCCCCGCCGGTGCCAGTGCCACGGTGACCGTGACCATTGACGCTGATGTAGCCAGTGAGTTGGGCGCCTTCGACGGCGCCGTGACCGCCATCACCGAGGCCGGCGACAGTGTACGAACCCCCGTCGGCGTCACCATTTACCCGCCGCGGAGTGAGCTCACCATTCAACTGGTCAAGCCCGCACCGGTCAGCGAGCTCCCGTACTTCTTCCATGGCCAATGGATCGCTCACCGAGTGGACGACCTGGAGCTGCCCTGGAACGAGCACTACGTCCGCTGGCGTACCACGGACGATCCGGACGTCATCGAGGGGACCATGGCCGTGCCCGACGGGATCTACTCGATCACGAGTGATCCCAATTGGGCCCGGATACCGGGTCGGCAGGTTCGGCATTTCGCCTGGATCGTCAAACCAGAGGTCACCGTCGACGGTGACACCACCATCACGGTCGATATGCGTGAGCTGGTTCCCGTCAGCGTCACCGCCGATCAGCCGACAGAGCAGGTGTGGAGGGTCAACGGACACAACCGTACGACCGAGGCCGGCGTGACCTACTCGAGCTGGGGTCTGTTCGGCATGCCGGAGGCTTCCCAACAATGGTGGTATCCCAGTGAGCCCGTCACGCTCGGCGATCTGTCGGTACGGGAAGGTTTCATGCTCGCCCAGCCGGACCTGCTGCTCGATCTACGCTCCGGCGGCCAGCGGTTGTCACTTCAGCCGGCGTATCCGGACTATCCGGCTGACGCCGAGGACCAGTATCCCAAGTTCACTCGCGACATCGACACGGTGCTGGCGACCGAAGCCGACCTCGAGGCCGGCCGAGATGTCCGCGGTGCGCTGGTGCTGTTCAACCTGCCGAATGACTTGGTCGGCAGTTGGGAGCCGTGCCCGACGCCGCCCGAGATATCGGCGCTGTGCGCGGTGATCAACCGTGCGCAAGCTGCGGCTGAAGCCGGAGCGGCTGGGGTGCTGCTGACTACGCCGAAGATCGGCCTGCAACATCTGGGCTTCCTCAATGAGGAAACCTACCTGTCGCAGATGCCGGTGCCGGTCGCGTGGCTGGACGCGCCCCAGGCGGACGAGTTGGCCGACCTGATGAAGACCGACCAGCAGATCAAGGTCCGGATCGATGCCACTGTCGAGACCGAGTACGAGTACAAGGTGTGGCTGCGTGAGACTGGCCAGGTGCCGGCTGACATGACGTACGAACTCGACCGCAAGGATCTGAAACGAGTCGACGTCGGCTACCACAGTGCCGAATCGGCGGCGCCTGGTATGAACAACGCAGGCGAGTCGATGCACGCCTTCTGGCCAGGCGAGACTTTGAGCTTCGGCATCGTCCGGTACTTCGACGCGCCCACCCGTAGGGAGGAGTACTACCTACCGACTGGGCCTGGGGTTGTTCACCACTTCGGCTACTACGGGATCGACTACACCTCCGGCGTCGCGAAGTACGGGAACGAGGTGCGGACTCTGGTGAACACCGGATCCGAAACCTTGGACTGGGGCACGGTAGCCACGCCTGGGCAGGCCCGGGTCGACGACCTCAACAGGGACGATGCCGTTTTCAGCTTCTGCGCGGTGTGCCGTCAGGGCGATCATCTGTGGGTGCAGCCCGCTCCGACGATGGGCGATGGTCGCCATAATTGGCTGGATGGATACAGCCAGTCGATGCGGCTGTTCGACGCTGATGGAGCTGAGATCTCCGCGCGCGGGCCGGGACAGTTCGAGTTGTCGCCCGAGTCGGGCCGATATCGACTCGAGCACGTTCAAACCGACCTGATCGGCGATGACCCGCACAACCGCGAGGTGCGTACCGTATGGGACTTCACCGCCACCGCGAAACCCACGGAGAACGAGGTCGAACTTCCTTACGGAAAGCCGCAGGTCGACGACCCGGAGCCGGCCGCGTGGCAGCCGGTGATCTTCCTCAATTACGACATCCCGCTGGCGCTGGACAACACCGCCCGGGCCGGCCGGCCGCTGTTCATGACGGT
>JAJYTA010000201.1 GCA_021793295.1 Actinomycetes bacterium | reverse complement strand
CGACGTACACCTTCCCGGTGGGGGCGGCGGCGAGGTCATCCGCCAGGTCCACCCGCAACTGCCGGACGTGCGCTTCCTCGCGCTGTCGGTCTCCGACGCCGCCGAGGACGTCATCGGCACCATCCGCGCCGGTGCTCGCGGCTACGTCACCAAGTCGATCACCGGTGACGACCTGGTCTCGGCTATCGGGCGGGTGGCCGAAGGCGACGCCGTCTTCTCGCCGCGGCTGGCCGGATTCGTCCTCGACGCTTTCGCCGGGACCGAAGCCCCGAGCGTCGACGACGACCTGGATCGGCTGACCCAGCGCGAGCGCGAGGTTCTTCGGCTGATCGCTCGTGGGTACGCCTACAAAGAGATCGCCAAGGAGCTGTTCATCTCGGTGAAGACGGTCGAGACGCACGTGTCGGCGGTGTTGCGGAAGCTCCAGCTGTCCAACCGTTACGAGCTCACCCGGTGGGCCGCTGACCGCCGGCTGGTGTAGCCGACGACCGAACGTGCTCCATGACGACCAGATCGCTGTTGTCGCCGGTGCGCGCCCAACCGGACGGGACCGTCCGGGACACGACGAAGCCCTCGGATTCGTAGAGGCCGCGGGCGCGGACGTTCGTCGCCTTCACGTCGAGCCAGAGCCGAGTGGCCGAATGACGCTCGTAGGCACGCTCGATGGCCGCGCGGATCAGCAACCGGCCGATGCCCTGACCGCGCAGGTGCTCCGCGACGACGATCCGGCGGATCTCGAGCACACGCGCCGGGTCCATGAGCCCGGCCAGGACGACGAATCCGACCAGCCCGGCCGGAGATTCGATCAGCAGGTGCTCACGGTCGGGATCGGCGAAGCCTCGGCGGTGCCATTCCAGGCCGGTCTCGCCCAGCCACGGAGTCGTCTCGGGCGTGCTCTCCAGCTTCGCGATGGCCTCGAGGTCGGTGATGTCTCCGCGACGGGTGCTGTACACGAGGCTGACCATAGTCCGCCTCCCTTAATTACGACGGTTCGTAGTAGAGTGCTGCCCCGGCCGAGTCTGGTGGAAGGTGATCATGGAATTCGTCTACAACCTCGTGCTCGTTCTGCATTTCGTCGGCCTGGCCAGCCTGATCGGCGGCGCCATGGTCCAATTATCGGCCCGCGGCGGGCGAACCATCAACGCCGCCATGGTGCACGGCGCGTTGACTCAAGTCGTCACGGGCGTGGCGATGGCGGCCATGGGTGGCGGCATCGACTCGCTCGGTATCGACGTCAATCATGCCAAGCTCGGCACCAAATTGGTGATCGTTCTCGTGGTGACGGTGCTGTGCTGGCTGAATCGCCGAAAGCCGACCGTTCCCGACGGACTGTTCTTCGCGGTGTTCGGCTTGAGTGTCGCCAACGTCGCCATCGCGGTGTTCTGGACCTGAGCACCCCGATCGTCCAGCGGTTCCTCTCGCTGTGCGCACGTGAGTCACCGGAGCGCCGGATGAGCGGTGCTCACGCGGCGTGCGACCACCTTCCGCCGGAGTCGTCAGGCCGCGGGACTCTGTCGGTCCACCGGCATAGGCTTGGTCTTCGATGAGCGCACTTTCCGACGATCTCTCCTTGCCCGCGGCCGAGTCGCCGGACCGGCCGACGTCCCGCCGTGGCAGCGGTGACCCCGAGGCCTACCTCGAGGGGCTCAACCCGCCGCAGCGCCAAGCCGTCACTCATGCCGGCAGCCCACTGCTCATCGTGGCGGGCGCGGGTTCGGGCAAGACGCGGGTGCTGACCCGGCGGATCGCCTACCTGCTGGGTGCGCGCGACGTCCATCCCGGCTCCATCTTGGCCATCACCTTCACCAACAAGGCCGCCGGCGAGATGAAGGAGCGCGTCACCGAACTCGTCGGCCGGCGCGCCCAGGTCATGTGGGTGTCCACGTTCCACTCCGCCTGCGTGCGCATCCTGCGGCGCGAGGCGAAACGGTTCGGTTACACGTCGTCGTTCTCCATCTACGACCAAGCCGACGCCCAGCGGCTGATGACCCTCGTCTGCCGCGAACTCGATCTCGACCCGCGCCGGTACCCGCCGCGGCAGTTCAGCCACGCCGTCAGCAACTTCAAGAACGAGCTCGTCGATTACGAGACCGCGCTCGCCAAGGCCGACAACCATCACCAGCGCATGGTGGCCGAGGCCTATGAGCTCTACCAGCGGCGCCTGACCGAGGCCAACGCCTTCGACTTCGACGACCTCATCATGACCACCGTCCACCTGTTGCAGGCCTTCCCCGAGGTCGCCGAGCATTACCGGCGGCGGTTCCGGCACGTGCTGGTCGACGAGTACCAGGACACCAACCACGCCCAGTACGAGCTCGTCCGCGAACTGGTCGGCGTGCGGCCGAGCCCGGCGTCCGGCGATACCGGCGCCGCGGGTGACCAACCGGTCGTCGAGCCCGCCGAGCTGTGCGTCGTCGGCGACGCCGATCAGTCCATCTACGCCTTCCGGGGCGCCACCATCCGCAACATCCTGCAGTTCGAGACGGACTACCCCGACGCCGAAGTCATTCTGCTCGAGCAGAACTACCGCTCCACGCAGACCATCCTGTCCGCGGCCAACGCCGTCATCTCACGCAACCCCGGTCGCAAGCCCAAGCGGTTGTGGAGCGACGGCGGACCGGGCGCCAAGATCGTCGGATACGTCGCCGACGACGAGCACGCCGAGGCGCAGTTCGTCGCCGACGAGATCGACCGGCTCAGCGACGAAGGTCTCGCCAAACCCGGCGACATCGCGGTGTTCTACCGCACGAATGCGCAGTCGCGCGTGCTCGAAGAGATCTTCGTGCGCGTCGGCCTGCCGTATCGGGTCGTGGGCGGTACGCGCTTCTACGAGCGGCGCGAGGTCCGCGATGCGCTCGCCTACCTGCGCTTCCTGGCCAACCCCGAAGACACCGTGTCGCTGCGGCGCATCCTCAACGTCCCCAAGCGCGGCATCGGCGACCGGGCCGAGGCGATGGTGGAGGCGCTGGCCCAGCGCGACGGCGTCACGTTCTGGCAGGCGCTGCGGCGCGCGGCCGACGCGCCGGGTATCGCGTCCCGGTCGGTCAACGCCATCGAAGCGTTCGTCAGCATGATGGACGAGCTGCGCGCCATGGTCGAGAACGACTCGGGTCCGGCTCAGATCCTCGAAGCCGCACTGGACCGTACCGGCTATCTGGCCGAACTGTCCGAGTCCGACGACCCACAGGACGAGACCAGGGTCGACAACCTCCGTGAGCTCGTGGCCGTGGCCGGGGAGTACGAAGCCGGCGAGGAGTCCGAGCAGACGCTGACCGGATTCCTCGAGCAGGTCAGTCTGGTCGCCGATGCTGACGAGATTCCCGAGGGCGACGACCACGAGGGCGTCGTCACCCTCATGACCCTGCACACGGCGAAGGGGCTGGAGTTCCCCGTCGTCTTCCTCACCGGCCTCGAGGACGGCGTCTTCCCGCACCAGCGGTCGCTCGGCGGCGACACCCACGAGCTCGAAGAGGAACGCCGGCTGGCCTACGTGGGCATCACCCGGGCGCGCGAACGCCTGTACCTGTCGCGTGCGGTGGTGCGCAGCGCGTTCGGTTCGCCCAGCCACAATCCGGCGTCTCGGTTCCTCCCTGAGATCCCCGACGAGCTCATCGACTGGCAGCGCACCGAAGCCGACCAGACGAAGTGGTACACGCCACCGCCGCCGCGGCGTCGTCCCGCCGGCGGTTCCCAGACCCGCCCGGTGCCGGCGCTGAGCGCCGGCGACCGGGTGAATCACGACGCGTTCGGACTCGGCACGGTCGTCGCCACATCCGGCAGTGGTGAGCACGCGCAGGCCACGGTCGATTTCGGCGAGTCGGGGCTGAAGACGTTGCTGTTGCGCTACGCCCCGGTCGAGAAGATCTGACGATCGACGCATCGACGTACGGATGCCGCTGATCCCTGCCCGCGCCGTCGGTCGGGGGACGTGCCCGGTACCGGGCCCGGTTTGTCCGCCTGTGATCCGGCCATCGCCTCAGTCAGCGGGTGACCGCCGTGCGTCTCATTATCAGAGACGTCAGGTGCTCGCGCTTCGCTCCAACCTTCAAGATCGATATCAGGGCGGATGACAAGGAGTGGCGTCTTGACGACGGAGATCGGAACGCCGGCACGGGTGCTGCTCGTGGGCAAGCGGGTTCGTGTACTCGACGAGCTCGGCACGGCGTTGCGCGCGGCGGGCATGGTTGTGCGTGAAGAGACCGACATCGACCGCGCGACGTCCGGGATCGACGGGTCGTCGGTCGACATCCTGGCGCTGGGGCGCACGATCAGCGGAGCCAAGCGAGAGCGCATCGTGGGCGCGCTGCGCGGCCAGAACCCCGCGTTGCGGGTGGTCGACGGGTTGGCGCCGATCCCTGAGCTCATGGTCGCCCAGGTCCAAGAGGTGGTCTCGGCTCCCGACCGCGATGCGCGCATCGTCGGCGCCGGTGCCTACGAGCGGTCGGACAACAGCATCGTCGTCATCCTGCGCCGTGATGCGCACCTCGACGTCACCCTGTTCCGGCTGGATCCCATGTACCGCGTGCATCGAACTGACGTCTACACCGGTCCGCTGGCTCAGGGACGCCAGCGGCTGCCGCTGGGGCGCCGGGTCGGCCGGGGTGAGCGCTTCCTCGTCGTCCACGCCGACCACGAGACGACGGTGCATCCGCTGGGCTGACGCGAAGACCGCCCGCCTGGCTGTGGATGTGGACAATGTCACTCGCCGCGAGCCGCGCCGGACCTGCGGTGTCGTTAACGTGGGGGCGTGACCAGGCATACGGAGTCCGGCCTGCCCATCGAGGCGGTGTACGGCCCGCACACGCGCCTGCGCGGGCCCGAGAGCGACTGGCTGGGCGAGCCGGGTTCGTACCCGTTCACCCGAGGCATCTATCCGACGATGTACACCGGCCGCCCGTGGACGATGCGGCAGTACGCCGGCTTCGGCACGGCTGAGGAGTCCAACCGCCGCTACCACCAGCTCGTCGAGGCCGGCACCGGCGGACTGTCGGTCGCCTTCGATCTGCCCACGCAGATGGGCCACGACTCCGACGCTGCGCAGGCCGCCGGCGAGGTCGGCAAGGTCGGCGTGGCCATCGACTCGCTCGACGACATGCGGCGGCTGTTCCACGGCATCCCGTTGGCCGACGTGTCGACGTCGATGACCATCAACGCCCCGGCCGCCGTCTTGCTGCTGTTGTACCAACTGGTGAGCGCCGACCAAGGGGTGGCGGGCGAGCAACTGTCGGGGACGATCCAGAACGACGTGCTCAAGGAGTACGTGGCCCGCGGCACCTACATCTTCCCGCCCGCGGCGTCGTTGCGGTTGGCCAGTGACATCTTCGCCTACTGCAAGACCGAACTGCCGCGCTGGAACTCCATCTCGATCTCCGGGTACCACATGGCCGAGGCCGGAGCCACGCCTGCGCAGGAAGTCGCGTTCACGCTGGCCAACGCGCGCGAGTACGTACGCGCGGCGCTCGCCGCGGGGCTCGACGTCGACGAGTTCGCGCCCCGTCTGTCGTTCTTCTTCGTCGCGCGCACGACGCTGCTGGAGGAGGTCGCGAAGTTCCGTGCCGCCCGGCGCATCTGGGCGCAGGTGATGCGCGATGAGTTCGGGGCGCAGAACCCGAAGTCGCAGATGCTGCGTTTTCACACCCAGACCGCCGGTGTGCAGCTCACCGCGCAGCAACCCGAGGTGAACATGGCGAGGGTGACCGTCCAGGCGCTGGCCGCCGTGCTGGGTGGCACCCAGTCGCTGCACACCAATGCCTACGACGAGGCGATCGCGCTGCCCACCGAGAAAGCGGCCCGGCTGGCGCTGCGAACCCAGCAGGTGCTCGCCTACGAGACCGACGTCGCCCGCACTGTCGACCCGTTCGCCGGTTCGTACGCCGTCGAGGCGCTCACCGACGACATCGAAGCCGCCATTCGGGCGTTGATGGAGCAGGTGGAAGACCTCGGCGGTGCGGTCGCGGCCATCGAGCGGGGCTTCCAGAAGCGCGAGATCGAGCAGTCCGCCTACGACGTGGCCACCCAGATCGACAGCGGCGAGCGCACCGTGGTCGGCGTCAACGCGTTCACCGACAACGGCGACGAGCCGTACGAGCCGCTGCGCGTCGACCCAGCCCTGGAAGCAGCCCAGGCCGCTCGCCTGGCGACGCTGCGGGCCGAGCGCGACTCCGGCGCCGTGGAACAGGCGTTGGACGACCTACGGGCGGCGGCGAGCGGGCGCGACAACGTCTTGTACCCGATGCGGGCGGCGCTGGCCGCGCGCGCCACCATCGGCGAGGTGTGCGACGCGCTGCGCGCGGTGTGGGGAACCTACTCACCGCCGGCCGGGCTGTGACCTCCCGCCGTCGCCGAGGTGGTTGACGACGACGGTGAGATTGCCGCGGCATGTCTAAGATGAGCGCCGGCCGGGCGTGAACACGGTGAGCAAAGGACTGATCAGTAGTGGCACGTGCAGCGCATGTCGTGGTGGCTGGGGTGTTCCTGGTGCTTGCCGGGTGTTCCTCGGCTCAGGACGAACCGGCGGGTCTGACGGGATCACGGTCTGCTGCGACCGACGTTGATCCGGCGGGTACCACGGCACCGACGGACGGCCCTGACGAGTCCGCTCCGACGTCGTCCGAACCGTCGAACGAACCGAACCCGTCGTTCACGCAGCCGTTCGTGCCAGGCGAGCCGAGCGTCATCGAACTACCCGATCAGTTGCCGATCGACATCCCAGCCGACGCCACCGACGAGGAGCGTGCCGTGCTGGAGGCGACCGGACGGTTCATGGCCAGCTGGGACGCTGATCCGCTGCAGCGCTCCACCA
>JAJYTA010000028.1 GCA_021793295.1 Actinomycetes bacterium | reverse complement strand
TGCCGTCGTGACCAGCGGGCGAAGTCGTGGGTGAGGTGGTAGATCTCGTGGTCGGTCTTGTGTCGTTCCCCGATGGCCAGCATGTCGCTGGCCACCTTGGTCTCGGCTCGGTAGACCAGGCGGATCAACAAGACGAATTTGTTCACGGCCGCACCTGCCGTTCTTCGCGATCTCGTACCCGCCGGACGTTGGCCGCAGCGGTCTTGAAGATGGGCTGTTTCGACGGGGGATCCCAATCGGTGAGCGTCAGTTCGTTCGCCGCCCGGCCCGCGCCGTCGGGCTGGTAGCCGCCTGGCGTGTCCCAGTAACCGTAGTGGAACGGCAGGAAGACCACGCCGTCGCGGATGCCACCGACCCGCAACCGCGCTTGCACGGCGCTTCGTGCGGTGGTGATTTCGACCATGTCGCCGTCGTCGGCGCCGATGTCGGCAGCATCGGCAGCAGACATCTCGACCCACACCTCCGGTGCGGCGCTCTGCAGCTCGGGGGCTCGGGCGGTCTTGGTTCGGGTGTGGAAATGGAAGATGGTCCGACCGGTGATCAACGAGAACGGGTACTCCTCGGTCGGCGGCTCGTGCGCCGGCTGGTACCCGGCGGCCCGGATGATCGCCCGGCCGTACGGGTTCATGGCCCGATAGTCGATCTCTTCGAACGGTGCGCCGGTGATCAGGTCGCGCCCGTAGGACTCGCAGTAGTCCGGGTCGGCGAAGAACTGCCCGTCGGCGTACAACCGCTCGGTCCCGGGCGAATCCGTGCTGGTGCAGGGCCACTGGATGCCGCCGTCGCGCAGCCGGTCGTAGGACAGCCCGGTGTAGTCACACGGGCGCCCGGCGCTGCAGACCTTCCACGCCTCGAACGCCGATTCCGGGTCGGTCCATCGGATCAGCGGGGCGCCGTCCTTGTCGGTGAATTCCATCCTGTGAGCGAAGTCGAGGAAGATGTCGAGGTCGGCCCGCGCGTCCCCCGGAGGCTCGACGGCTTTCTCGGACAGGTGCACGGTGCGGTCGGTGTTGGTGAACGTGCCGGTCTTCTCGCCCCAGGTGGCAGCCGGCAGGACGACGTCGGCGAGTTGACACGTCTCGGTGTGGAAGATGTCCTGCGCGACGACGAACAGCCGATCGTCGCCCAGGATCGAGCGGATCCGCGCCAGTTCGGGTAGCGACACCGCGGGGTTCGTCCCGGTGATCCACATGAACCGGATGGAACCCTCTTCGGCGTAGCGCATCATCTGCATGACGTGCGTCGGCGGGGCGTAGTGCGGGATCTGCATGGTGTCGAGGTTCCACACCCGCGCGAGATCGGCGATGTGTGAGTCGTTGGACCAGTTGCGAAAGCCCGGCAGGTCGCCGTCCGCGCCGGCCTCGCGGGTGTTCTCCGCCGTCGGCTGGCCGTTCATCTGCAACACGCCGGCGCCAGGGCGGCCGAGCATGCCGCGGATGAGGTGCACGTTGTTGACCTGGACTGCCGCGGCAGTGGCTTGATGAGACTGATAGAAGCCCTGCAAGACCGTCGACACCAGCCGCTCGGTCGTGCCGAGTAACCGGGCCGCGGCACGAATCCGCTCGGCGGGTACACCGGTGATCTCCGCGGCATGCTCGGGCGGGTAGTCGCGCACCGTCTGCGCCAGTTCGCCGAAGCCCACCGTGTGCGCCTGCACGTAGGCCTCGTCGTACCAGCCGTTCTCGATGATCTCGTGCAACAGGGCGTTCATCAGGGCGACGTTGGTCCCCGGCCGGGGCGCCAGGTGGACCGTGGCCGCGCGGGCCACCGGAGTCAGGCGCGGATCCACGCAGACGATGCTGGGCGGGTCCGGGCCGGCCAGCCGGTCGAGGATGCGCATCCACAGCACGGTCTGTGTCTCAGCCACGTTGTGCCCGAACAGCGCCACGACGTCGGCGTGGTCGATGTCGGCGTACGAGCCCGGCTGGCCATCGCAGCCGAAGGACTCCTTGAGCGACTCCGCGGCGGTCGCGGTGCACAGCCGGGTGTTGCCGTCCAGATGCGCAGTGCCGATGCCGCCGTGGGCGATGAGGCCCAGGGTGTAGTACTCCTCGAGGAACAGTTGTCCGGTGGTGTAGAAGGAGATGCTGCTGGGTCCGCGCTCACTGAGCAGGTCGCGGGTCTGCCCGACGATGGCGGACATCGCCGTGTCCCAGTTGGTCGGCACCAAAGCGCCGTCGCGGCGAACCAGTGGCGTGGTCAGCCGGTCCGGGGACGAGTTCGCCTGCCAGCCGTAGAGATCTTTCACGTCGAGCCGGCCGTGATTGACACGGTCCTGGGACCGGCCACGCACGCCCACGATCCGCTCTTCATTGACCGCGATGTCCATGGCATCGCCGTTGGAATGCAGCAAGGACGCCGAGACCGCCCAGCGCTCCACCTCGCCGGGCTCGATTCCGTCGGCCAAATGGGTGTCCACCCGGACCGGCCACGCCTCGCCGCGGCCGTACGGCGTGCGTTCACCCCAGGGATTCTCGATCCGGTCAGCGGGGCCGTCGGCGTTCATGGGCACCCTCCTTCGCGCAGTTGAGCTACCCGCGCCGGCCGAACCGAAACCGCCGGCTCAACCCGTGGACCGCTCCGTGTAGCGATGCGCGGTTCGGGAAAGACACAGACACGTCACCTCGACGCCATCCGGCGACTGGGGAAGCGAAGGAGCACGGAATGTTCACACCCAAGGCACGCGGAGAGCTGAGTGAGGCTCTGATCGATGCGCTGCGCACGGACTCGGTCGACGCGCGCCCGGCCCTGGCCCTGGACCCGACCGACGACGGCGATCTGCACATCAGCCTCTGGGTGATGTACGAACTGATGTACCGGGGTTTCGACGACGTCGACGACGACGTCGAGTGGAATCCGACGGTGCTCGAACTCCGGCGCAGCCTGGAGCGGCTGTTCGAGGACGAGCTTCGGTCGAAGTATGCAGGCGAGCCGTTGCCGGAGCCGTTCGCCGACAAGCTGGCCGAGTGCATCGAGAACCATGACGGCGTGTCGGTGGCCGCGTTCATCCAGCGCGATGCCGATCTCGAGCAGGTGCTGGAGTTCCTCCGGTACAAGTCGATCTACCACGTCAAGGAAGCAGACCCGACGACCTGGGTGATTCCGCGACTGTCGACCGGACCCAAAGCTGCGGTGATCGAGCTGCAGTATGACGAGTACGGCTGCGGCGACCCGAATCGGCTGCACTCCAACATGTTCGTGCGCGGGCTCGAAGCGTGTGGGCTGCGTTCGGAGTACGGCGCCTACATCGACGACGTACCGCTGGAAGTGCTCAAGCAGAACAACGCCTGGAGTCTGCTCGGGCTGCACCGTCGGCTGCGTGGTGCCGCACTCGGCCACCTCGCGGCGTTCGAGGCGACCAGCTCGCTGCCATCGCGCCGCATCGCCGGCGGCATGGAGCGCCTGGGCCTGCCGGGCGAGATGATCGCCTATTACGACGAGCACGTGGAGGCCGACGCCGTACACGAACAGCTGGCCATCCGCACCATCTGCGGAGCCCTCGTGGAGGAGACGCCGTCGCTGGCAGCGGACGTCGTCTTCGGTGCGATGACCTGCCTGGGCTTGGAAGACGAGTTCGCGCGGCGCATGCTCGGGGAGTGGTCGGCATGAGTCTCAACGAGTTCGAGCACGCCGACGTGGTCCTGTGCCCCGGCGGCCCGTTGTTGCTACGCGGCGAGCACGTCATCGAGGACGACAAGGGCGGCCTGCATCGCACCACCCGGCCGGTCAGTGCGGTGTGTCGGTGCGGCAAGTCAGCCAAGCAGCCGTGGTGCGACGGCACTCACAAGGTCATTCCGGAGCGGGCGAGACCGTAGGACTGGTTTCGCGCTGGTCGCGTCGTTGGACGAGGACCAGCGCGCCATGCGGATCGAAGCGGCGCACGTCGGTCACCGTCAGTCCGGACGCCGGCATCTGGTCGAGGCGGTGTCCCAGCGCTGCCGCCTGGTCGGCGCTGCCCAGTTGCACCAGCGCACAGCCTCCGGCCAGCAGATGGTCGGCGATGACGTCGAGGCAGACCCACGCCATGCCCAGACCGTCGGCGCCGCCGTCGATGGCGTGGACGGGGTCACCGGGGTAGCGCTGGACGTCCGCGCTGGGCACCCACGGCGGGTCGGCGATGACGAGGGCGAAACGCTCGTGCGGCTCGAGCGCCTCGGTCACCGCGGCGCAGCGGACACTGACTCGGTCCGCGAGCCCGGCGCGGGTGGCGTTGAAACGCGCGTAGGCGCAGGCGGTCTCGTCGACGTCGACGAGCACCAGCTCGCGGTCCTGGTCGGCCAGCCCGAGCAGGCCGATCTGGCCGGCGCCCGCGCACAGCTCCAGCACCGGGCCGTCGGGGACCGAGCGCAGCAACTTGGCTGCCCAGCGCGATTGGTTCGTCGTCCACGGCCGAGGCTGTAGTACCCGGGCGTCGAAATCGATGAGCAGCCGGCCGAAGCGCATCGTGCTCGGCCTGAGCGGCTCGCGGCCGGCTATGCCCTCGTCGGCGGCCGAGGACGTCGTCATGACTCACCCCCGTGTCGGTCGTGATGTGACGAATTACCCGTCGGCCCGTCGCCCGAAACGGTGTCGTCCACGGCGTCGAGAGCGGCGAGCATCTCGCCGAGCACACGCAGCGTCGCGTCGATCTCGCCGCGGGTCAGCCCGCCGCCGACCTGGCTCATCAGCTCGTGTTCGCGGCGGGCCACTCGATCGATGGCCGCTTCGCCGGCCGGCGTGATGGTGACCAGGGACGATCGGCGGTGCGCGGGGTTGGCCCGTAGTTCGACCCACGTCGCCGTGTGTGCGTCGTTGACCATCCGCTGGACGAACTGGCGGCTCAGATCGAGTCGGCGCGCCAGTCCGGGCACGGTCAACGCCCCGGTCCGGCGCAGTTCGTCGAGGACGGCGCGTACGCCGACGGACATCCCCATCGCCGGCTGGTCGCGCTCGACGCGACGCAGGGCGCGCCGGTACAGCGGGCCGACGACGCGGTAGACCTCGGCCAGTCGGAGGCCGAGCTCGTCAGGGGGCAGGGGTCGCTGCGCGCTCATCGAAGCATTATGACACCCGAGGTGTCATCGAGGCCGCAACTATGGCACCTTAGGTGTCATGAGTCTGAAGCGAGCACCTCTTCCGGGCGGACATGTGGCCTACGTCGATCACGGCGACGGTGAGCCCCTCGTGCTGCTGCACGGCGGCGGCGTCGATCACCGCATGTGGGACGATCAGCTGACGGCGTTCCCGGCCCGCCGGGTCCTGGCTCTGGATGCCCGCGGGCACGGCGCGTCGTCGACGCCCACGACGGCCTTCCGGTCCTGCGACGACGTGGTAGCCGTGCTGGACCACGCCGGTGTGGATCGAGCCGTACTGGCCGGGGTGTCGATGGGCGGCGCGACGGCGACCGAAGTTGCCCTGGAGTATCCCGAGCGGACGTCCGCGCTGGTGGTCAGCGGAGCCAGTGTGAGTGATCCGGACTTCCGCGACCCGTGGGTGCAGGAGGTCTTCCGAGCCATGCAGCAGGCCCAGGAGGCCGGCGACGCCGAGGGGTGGATCGCCGCATTCCTGGCGTTCGTGTCCGGGCCGCACCGCGGTGGCGATGATGTCGACTCGAGGGTGCTGGCTCGCGTGGACCGTATGGTGCGCGACACGCTTGCGGCACACGTCCGGGTCGAACCGGGCTCGAGCGTGCCCGCTGCGCCGGTCCGGCCGACGCCCGTCGCCGACGCAACGGCCCGGCTCGGCAACATCGACGTTCCCGTGCTGGCTGTCATCGGCGCCCTGGATGCGGACGACCACCAGCGCTTTTCCCATGAGCTGGCCGCGAGCGTCCAGGACGGCCGGGCGGTCACGATCTCCCACACTGCGCACTATCCGAACATGGAGCGGCCCGGCGAGTTCAATGCTGCTGTCCGAGACTTTCTCGCCGGCCTGGCCGATGAGGCGGCGGTGTCCACGGCGGCGGGGTAAACCGGGCTAGTCCACTGCCGGAGCGACCCCGACCCGGTTCAGTGAGCCGGGTGACCGCTGCAGGCCACTTCGAGATCTTGACTGGTTCCTCCCGATCTCAGTACGGTCGCGACATACCGGACTAGTCCGGTATTTGGTTGCCGCAGGCCTACCTGTCAGGAGCCCCGATGCTGCCTCCTACGCCGTCCCGCGTCTCCGCCCGCGGCACCAAGGCGGTCGCCGTCGCGCTGGTTGCGCTGCTGGTGACTGCCTTGTCGTCGGTGGCTGCGCCGAGCGGCCCGGCAGCGGCCGGCGGCCCGGATCTGCCCGAGATCTGGCCGACGCCGCGGTCCGTGCAACCATTCTCGGAGTCCATCCGGTTGACGCCCGTGGTGGCGTTGGTGGCCGGCGACGACGTCGATCCTGACGCGCTCCGCGAGGTTCAGTCGGTCCTGCGCTCGCACGACGTCCGGATGATCCGTCGCACACCGCCGGGTGAGATGCCCGACGCGCCGGTGACGGTGTGGCTCGGCGGTCCGGAGGAGAACCATGCGGCTGCGCCGGCTCTGGAAGCTCTGGGCGTCGATGGGCCAGAAGGGCTGACGGAGGAAGGGTACGTGCTGGCGGCGGGGCGCGACGGCGACGATCGCGCCCACCTCGTGCTGGCCGGGGTCGACCGCGCCGGAACGTACTACGCCGTGCAGACGCTGCGTCAACTCGTCCTGGATCAGCCGGGGCGGGCCGTGGTGCCCGGCGTGCACGTGCGCGACTGGCCGGGGTTCGGTCTGCGTGGCGGGATGGAATCGTTCTACGGCCCGGTCTGGTCGCACGCGGATCGACTCAGCCAGATCGAGTTTCTCGCGCGGCACAAGATGAACGCGTTCTTCTACGGCCCGGCGGACGACGTGCGCACGGGTACGCGCTGGGACGCGGTGTACGAGGGCGACGAACTCGCCGCGCTGGCCGAGGTGGTGGCGGCCGGCGAGCGGCAGCACGTGGAGTTCATCTACCGCGTTTCGCCGTCTGCGCCGCTGGCGCCGCAGAACGGGATGTGCCACTCGGACCCGGCCGATCTGGACGCCCTGGTCGCGCGATTCGAACAGCTCTGGGACGTCGGCGTGCGAACCTACACGATCGCCTGGGACGACATCCCCGGGCTCTTTCAGTGTGAGCAGGACGAGCAGGAGTTCGGCGACGATCCCGATCCCGTCGCCGCCGCGCAAGCCCACGCCACCAACTACGTCCAAGCCAACTTCATCGACAAGCACCCAGCTGCCGAGCCGCTCATCACCGTGCCGATGGAGTACGCGGGAAACGCCGCATCCCCGTACCGGTCCCGCTTCGACGAACTGCTGGATCCCTCGATCGCCATCTACTGGGCCGGGCCGGACTACTACTGGTCGCACATCGACGTGGCGGACCTCCTGGAGACGCAGCAGGCGTTCCCGAGGCATGAGCTCGTCATCTGGGACAACTACCCGGTCAACGACTACACGCCGAACCGGCTGCTGCTCGGCCCCCTGGTCGGGCGCGAAGCGGGACTCGAGGATCACTCGCTCGGCTACACGGCCAACGAGATGAATCAGCAAGAGGCCTCGCTCATTCCGCTGTTCACCATCGCCGACTTCACGTGGAACCCGGAGGCCTACGACGCGGAGCGGTCGTGGGAAGCCAGCCTGCGGGAGTTCGGCGGCGCCGCCTTCGAGGCGCTGCGCACCTTCGCCGAGAACTCTCGCTCGTCGACCATCGACCCCGGCGGCGAATCTCCGGTCCTCAAGCCGTTGATCGACGCGTTCACCCAGGCCTACGACGGGGGAGAGCACATCGGTGCCAGCGCTGCTGCGCTGCGGGCCGAGCTCTCCGCGATCCAGAGCGCCCCCGCCGAGCTGCGCGCCGAGCTGGACAACGCCCGCTTCCTCGAGCAGGCCGAGGGTCATCTCGACAAGCTCGAGCTCTACGGACAGGGCGGCCAGGCCGCGATCGACACTCTGTTGGCCCACCAGGCGAACGACGCGCCAGCAGCCTGGCGGGCGCGACTCGACCTGGAGAAGGCGAGGGCAGGTGCCGGTGCGATCCCGCAGATGATCGCGCCAGGGGTGGTCGACCCCTTCCTCGCCCTCGCCGCCGGCGAAAGCGACAGTTGGCTCGGGGCACGCTGGGTCACCGGCATCGACGAGGTGACCGGCGGGCCGCCCCCGGTGCCGGGGTCGGCTGTCGCCGACGTGGCCGATCAGGACGTCACGACCGCCTACCGGGCCGAACGTGCAGCCGAGGGTGACGAATCGCTGACGATCGCCTTGTCCCGCCCGCGCCCGCTGCGCGAGGTGGCCGTACTGCAGGACCCGGAGGCACCGGCTGCGGGCGCCGTGCAGGTCCGCGCCGAGGACGGAACCTGGAGCACCATCGGTGAGCTGGCCGGTGGCTACACGGAGGTCGACGGCGGCGATGTGACCGCGACCGCGATCCGCATCGCCTGGCCCGGTGCGGACGACACGTCCGCACCCGTCGTGTACGAGGTGATCCCTCGCTTTGCCGATGCGATGACCGGCCAGCTGAGCGTCGACCAGCCGCCGGCCCTCATGGCTCCGGGGACGACGACGTCCGTCGGCGTGACGCTCGAAGGTGTCGGCGACGACCGGCTCACCGGTTCGGTCGACGTCGAGGTCCCGGACAGTTGGAGCGCGGAACCGGCGTCTCAGTCGTTCGATCTGGATAGCGACGGCCGGACGGTGCGGCAGGCCTTCGAGACCGACGTCAGTGTGCCTCCGGATGCCGAGCCGGGGACGTATCCCGTCCGCTTCGTCGCGACGACCACGGACGGGCGCCGGGCGACGGCCGCCACGTCGCTGACGGTGGCTCGCCCGTCGGGCAAGCCGTACCGCGATCTCGTCCTCGGCGATGAGCCGCTGGGCTACTGGCGCCTGGGTGAACTGGACGGCGATGTCGCGGCCGATGCGTCGGGCCGCGCCCAGGACGGAACCTACGAAGGTCAGGTGGAGCTGGGGGAGCCGGGAGCGATCGCCGGAGACACCGACAGCTCTGCACGTTTCGGTGGGGGCTATGTGGAGATCCAGGACTCCGGCGTCATCAGCCCCGAGGGTGCTTTCACTCTGGAAACATGGGTCCGGCATGACGGGCCCGGCCGAGATCAGGGCCTGATCGAGAAATACGACCGCCCGGCTTTCAACGGTTATGCACTCCGTTTGACTTCGGCCAATACTCTGCAGGCCTGGGTGCTGGGCGATTCCGGTGCCGTCAATGTCACCGGGTCGGCGATCGTCTCCCCGGGTGAGTGGCACCACGTCGCCGCGGTCTACGATGGTTCGACGCTCACCCTGTACGTCGACGGTCTCGCCGACGGCACTGTCGATGCGCCGATCTCGCCAGGCGACGGCAGCGGCAGTCTCAAGTTGGGTGCCCGCGGCGATGACGCCCAGAACCGGCTTGCCGGACAATTGGACGAGCCCGCTGTCTACGATCGCGCGCTCACGGCCGAAGACGTGGCGTGGCGGTACCTGGGCGGCCGGTCATAGGCCCGTTGGGGCTCGAGTCATTGGCCATGTGACTCGGCGGTCAGCACGGCGCGACGGGCGAAATCACGTTTCGGCCTGCACCGATATTCGAGCAAGGGCGCGGTCGAAGTCCCGGACGACGGATGTCGCGGCGCGCTTGACGGACTCCGTCGCTCGTGCGTAGTTTGGTCGACCAACATCACTTATACGTATTAGAAAGGTCGACATGGCGGCACAACGGCGGCGAGCCACCCAGAAGGACATCGCTCGTCACCTCGGCGTGTCCCAGGCGACGGTGTCGTTGGTCGTGAGCGGCGGTCCGGCCAGTGACCAGGTCGCCGCGGATACGCGACGGGCTGTGCTGGAAGCCGCTGCCGAGCTCGGTTACACGGTCAACGCAGCTGCGCGCAGCCTCAAGGGCGGGCGCAACCGGCTGCTCGGCCTGTACACCTTCGAGCCGGTCTTCCCGGTCGACCAGCGCGACTTCTACTTCCCGTTCCTGCTCGGTGTCGAGGAGGCGACCGCCCAGCACGGCTACGACCTGCTGTTGTTCAGTTCGGCCACGGAGGGCGACCTGCGCCGCATCTACGCCGGCGGGGTGAACCGGCTGAAAGTCGCGGACGGCTGTGTCCTCCTGGGGCGCCACCTGCACCGCGACGACCTGGCCGAACTCGTCGACGAGGACTTCCCGTTCGTGTTCATCGGGCGCCGTGAGGTCCCCGGGCACGAGCTGTCCTACGTCGCCGTGGACTACGTCGGCGCGACCCGCGACACCGTCAGCGCTCTGGCCGAGCGCGGGCATCGACGGTTGGCCTACCTGAAGCTCACCGGCGACCAGGAACCGACCCGGGACCGTGAAATGGGTCTCCGGCAGGGCACCCGCGACGCCGGAATCCACGACGACGACGTCGTCGTCCACCCGATCGACGACGCGGCCGCGATCACCCCCGCGCTGTTCGACGAGTGGCTCGCGGCCGGCGTCACCGCGGTGCTGATCGAGCCGAGTGAAGACGACACCGCCGTGGTCGCTGTCGAGCAAGCCGCCGCTGCTGCCGGCGTGCGCATCCCGGAAGACTGTTCCGCCGTCCTGTTGGGCGATCCGCCATTGAGCGAGGCGACCGAGCGGAACTGGACCCGCTACACCCTCCCACGTGCGCAGATGGGTCGCGAAGCTGTCCGGCTGCTGTTGGAACTGCTCGAAACCGACGACGGACGGCCGCGCCAGATGTTCGTCGGCTGCACGCCGGTCGAGGGCGACACCGTGGCCGCACCACCGCGGAAGGGGACGTCGCGGTGACCTACTACCTCGTCAAGCGCCTGGCGATCGGGTTGCTCACGATCTGGGGCGTCGTCACCGCCGTGTTCGTGGTGATCCGGTTCGCCCCGGGCGACCAGGCCACCGTCGCGCTCGGCCCCGACGCGACCGTCGAACAGGTCGAGGCGTTGCGGCACAGCCTCGGCCTCGACCGCCCGCTGCTCGTCCAGTACTTTTCGTACCTCGGTGACGTCGCAGCGCTCGACTTCGGCGAGTCCTACCGGTACGGGCGCCCGGCGATGCAAGCGGTGCTCGAGCGCTTCCCGGCCACCGTGACGCTGACCCTGACCGCCACCGTCATCGCGCTCATCGCCGGGCTGCTGCTCGGCGTGCTGGCCGGCCAGCGGCCCGGCAGCCTGCTGGACCGGGCGGTGTCCACGTTCACCCTGGGTCTGCAGGCTGTGCCGCCGTTCTGGGTCGGCATCATGTTCATCCTGGTCTTCGCGCTGCAGTTCCGGATGCTGCCGAGCGCGGGCGGTGGAAGCCCAGCACATCTGGTGCTGCCGGCGGTCACGCTGTCCATTCCCTTCACCGCGCTGGTGGCTCGGATATCCCGCAGCGGCATCGCCGAGGCGATGGGTGAGGCCTATGTCCAGACCGCGCGGTCCAAGGGGCTGACGGAGCGATCGGTCCTCAGCGGGCATGTACTGAAGAACTCCCTGATTCCGGTGGTCACGGTCGTGGGATTGCAGTTGGGCAACCTGCTCGGCGGCGCGGTGGTGATCGAGACGGTCTTCGCCTGGCCTGGGCTCGGATCACTGCTGGTGAGCGCGGTCGGAAACCGAGACTTCGCCGTCGTGCAGGCCGCCACCGTGCTCATCGCCTTGTGCGTGATCGTGCTCAACCTGACCGCGGACATCGTGAACGCCAAGCTCGACCCGCGGATCCGATTGGAGGCACCGCGATGACCCAGGCGGATCTGCTCGGCGCCGATCCGGTGCCTGACGTCGAGGCGCCGACCCGTCGCCGCAAGCGGCCCCTGGCCGCCGTGCCGTACGTGATCATCGGTGTCTACCTGCTGGCCGCGATCATCGGGCCGCTGCTCATCGACTACGACCCGGTGCGTACCGAGGTGACCGAGCGCCTGCTGCCGCCCGGCTCGCAGACGTCGACGGGGACGGCGTGGCTCGGCACCGACGCCGTCGGCCGCGACATGCTCGCCCAGATCGTCTACGGCGCCCGGACGTCGTTCATCATCGGCATCGCCGTGGTGGGGGTGTGCGGCACGGTCGGCGTCGCACTCGGGGCGCTGGCCGGATACCTGCGTGGCCTGTCCGACGCCGTGGTCTCGCGGCTCATCGACATCCTGATGGCCTTCCCCGGGATCCTGCTGGCGATCATCATCGCCGGGATACTCGGGCGCGGCATGCACGTGGTGATCATCGCGTTGTCGGTGGGCGGCTGGGTGGGCTTCGCCCGGTTGTCGCGCAGCATCACGATGTCGACGCGGGAACGCGATTGGGTCGACGCCGCGCGAATCATGGGGGTGTCCAAGCCGGCCACCCTCACCCGGCACATCGTGCCGTTCCTGGCCGGGTCGGTCATCGCCCTGGCCACGATCGAACTCGCCTCGGCGATCCTCGCCGAGGCCGCATTGAGCTTCCTCGGGCTCGGGCTACCGCCCGACGTCGTGTCCTGGGGGCAGAGCATCGCGAACGGGCGCGAATACCTCGAAACCGCCTGGTGGATCACCGTCTTCCCAGGCATCGCCCTGACCATCCTGGTCATCTCCATCGGATTGGCCGGCGATCGACTGACCCGGCGATACACCCGCAAACGCGACTAGCAACGCACCCACGGTGGTGCGATTCCATGACGGAAGGAACGACCATGACACTTCGGATGCGGCGACCGCTCAGCGCGGTGGCAGCGACCCTGACGGCGATGGCCGTGGTCGCCGGATGTTCGTTCGGTGAATCGTCGGACACCGCCGGTGCGGAGAGCGACGGCGACGGCGGTGCCGGTGGCGGCACACTGACGGTTGCCGGACCGATCGCGATCGAGAACCTCGATCCGCACGGGGCGGCCAGCATGGATGCCGGCACCCAGCTCGCGGCCCGGGCGATCTTCAGCCAGCTGGTGATCAGTACCGGCAGCGGCGAGTTCGAGGGGGAGCTGGCCGAGTCATGGCAGTCCAACGACGACGCGAGCGTCTGGACGTTCTCGTTGCGGTCAGGGGTTGAGTTCTCCGACGGTACGCCGGTGACGGCCGAGGACGTCGTCGCCTCGTTCGAGCGGGTACTCGCCGGCGAAGGACCGCTGGCCGGAAACTTCGAGGGTTACACCGTCGACGCGCCCGACGAGTCCACGGTCGTGTTCACCGCTCCGAGCCCCGACGCGGCTTTCCTGGGCAAGATCTCGTCGTTCTTCGTCACGCCGCAGGTCGAGAACGACGGAGAGTTCTTCTCCGCGCCGGTCGGCTCGGGCCCGTTCGTGGTCGAGTCGTTCGAGCCGGGGCAGGTGCTCCAGGTCAGTGCCAACCCCGGCTACTGGGACGGCGAGCCGGAGTTGGAAACCCTGGAGTTCCAGTCGATTCCCGAGGTCGCGGCGCGGATGACGGCGCTGAAGACCGGCGAGGTCGACATCACGTGGAGCATGCCTGACGACCAGATCGCCGAGCTCAGGGCCGACGAGAACCTCACGGTCGAGTCGGTGCCCAGCCCGGGCGTGTTCACCATGTGGATGAACGCCTCTCGACCTGCGCTGGCGGATCCGGCCGTCCGCCGGGCCCTGTGGCAGGCGGTGGACTTCGAGGCGATCATCGAATCGCTGTTCCCCGAGACCGGTACCCCGGCGGACGCGCCCGTCTCGCCGTCCGTGCTGGGCTACGCGCCGCAGGAACCGGTGCAGTACGACCCCGACGCCGCCAAGGCTGCGCTCGACCAGGCCGGATTCGACTACGAGAACACGGTCATCGAGTGGCAGTACTCCCAACCGCAGTTCCGGAACTTCATGAACGCTGTCGCTTCGGATCTGGCCGAGATCGGCGTCAAGGTCGAGCCGACCAACAAGGAACAAGCGGTGTTTCTCGAGGACCTGCTGGCCCTGAACTGGGACATGAACATGCAGCAGATCGGGTCGCAGGGTTACGACGCCGCAACCAACCTCGGCCGCCTGTACACGTGCGAGGCCAACCGCATCGGCTACTGCAACGAGGAGCTCGACAAGCTGCTGGCCGCGGCCGGGTCGACCAGTGACGTCGCCGAGCGCGAAGACCTCTACGCCCAGGCCACCGAGATCATCTGGAACGACGCCGTCGGCATGTACCCGATGTTCGTCGAGCAGCCCTACGCCTGGCGCAACTCCGTCGAGGGTTTCACCCCGGTCTCCGACGGCGTGCCCTACTTCCACGAGGTCACGGTCTCGGGTGACTGAGAAGCCCTTGTCCACCGTCGCGGCCTCCGGATCCCCGGCCTCCGGGGCCGGCGCCGCACCGGCACCGGGAGCACCCCTGCTCCAGGTGGAGGACCTCGAGGTCGTGCTGTCCACGGGTAGCGTGACCGGACGCGTGATCGACGGGGTGTCCTTCGGCGTCGGTGCCGGTCGTACGACTGGCCTGATCGGTGAGTCCGGCAGCGGCAAGACCATGAGCGCGATGTCGATCGTGCGGCTGTTGCCGGACGGCGCCGAGACCTCCGGGCGGATCGTCTGGCGCTCGCAGAACCTGCTCGATGCTCCACGTCGCCGCATCCGGGAGGTACGTGGTCGCGAGATCGGCGTGATCTTCCAGGATCCGTTGGCGGCGCTGAATCCGATCCAGCCGATCGGCAAGCAGGTCGGCGAGATCCTCCGGCGCGGCGGCATGGCTCGCCAGGACGTGCACGCACGGGTGCTCGAGTTGCTCGGCCGGGCCGGGATTCCCGACCCGGAGCAACGCGTCGACGTTTATCCGCACGAGTTGTCCGGCGGGCTGCGCCAGCGGGTGATGATCGCGATGGCGCTGGCCGGTGAGCCGCAGCTGATCATCGCCGACGAACCCACGACGGCGCTGGACGTGACCACCCAAGCGCGCATCCTCCGGCTGCTGGCCGACCTGCGCCACCAGGAGGGGCTGGCCATGTTGCTGGTCAGCCACGACCTGCGGGTCATGGCCCACGTGGCGGACGAGGTGGTCGTCATGTACGCCGGGCGGGTCGCCGAACGAGGCCCCGCCCGGGAGGTGCTCGAACGTCCGCGCCACCCGTACACCCGGGCCCTGGCCAACAACGTGCCGGCGGTCAGTACCAAGACGGCGATCGCCGAGCCTCTGCAGGGAGCGCCGGCCAACCCGTTCGACCGGCCGTCCGGCTGTGCTTTCCATCCCCGGTGTCCGCTGGCCGTGGAACGCTGCCGCACCGAGAAGCCGGAACTGCGCGAGGTCGAGCCCGGACGGTTCAGCGCCTGCCACCGAGCCACGGAGGTGGCGCCATGACGTCGTCCGACCCGGTGCTCGAGATCCGCGACCTGCGCGTCGCGTTCCACGGTCCGCGCCGATCCCTGCGCGGCGGCCGGACGATCACCCAGGCCGTCGACGGCGTCAGCCTCGACATCCAGCCGCAGGAGATCCTCGCGCTGGTGGGCGAGTCCGGCTCGGGCAAATCGACGGTCGCGCGCTGCGTGCTGGGTCTGGTCCAGCCGCAGGAGGGCACGATCACCTACGAGGGCCGGGCCCTCGGCCCCATCGACAAGCGGCCGGCTGAGCTGCAACGCGCGGTCCAGATGGTGTTCCAGGATCCCGGATCGTCGCTGAATCCCCGCATGACCGTCGGGTCGATCATCCGTGAGGCGTGGAAGGTCCATCCCGCCGTGGCCCCGAGCGGCGAGCGACGCGAGACGATGCGGGAACTGCTCGCCGCCGTCGGGCTCGACGAGGGCGTCGCCGCGCGACGGCCGACCGCGTTGTCCGGCGGGCAACGCCAGCGGGTGAGCATCGCCCGAGCGCTCGCCCTGCGCCCGCGGCTGCTCGTGTGCGACGAGGCGGTCTCCGCGCTCGACGTCTCGGTCCAGTCGCAGATCCTGCGCTTGCTCGTCGAACTGCAACGCACGCGGGAGCTGTCGATCCTGTTCATCACCCATGACCTCGCGGTGGTCCGGCAGATCGCCGACCGCGTGGCGGTGATGCGCAAGGGCGAGCTGGTGGAGTCCACCACCGCCGAGCAGCTGTTCACCAACCCCACCCATCGGTACACCCAGGGCCTGCTTCGCGCCGCCTACGACCTGGAAGGCGCGGTGGAGGTCACATTCGAAGAAGCACGGGAGCAGATCAGTTGAGTAATGACGCGAACCTGCGTACAGACGTCCTGATCGTCGGAGGGGGTGTCGGGGGAGTCGCAGCGGCACTGGCGGCCTTGCGGCGCGGCCGGTCGGTGATCGTCACCGAAGAGCACGATTGGATAGGTGGGCAGCTCACCAGCCAGGCCGTGCCGCCGGACGAGCACACCTGGATCGAGCAGTTCGGCTGCACCCGTTCGTACCGATCGTTTCGCGACAGCGTTCGCGCCTACTACCGCACCTGGTACCCGTTGACGCAGCAGGCCCGCGAGCGCCCCGATCTCAACCCCGGCCTCGGACGGGTGGGCCGGTTGTGCCACGAACCCCGGGTCGCTCTCGCCGTGCTGGAGGGCATGCTGGCGCCGTATCGATCGGCCGGCACGTTGCAGGTCTTGACCGGCCGCCGCCCGGTCGCCGCGCACGTCGACGGCGACCGGATCACCGCCGTCACCGTCGCCGACCGGGCGGGGGAGCACCAGACGATCGAAGCGCCCTACGTCCTGGACGCGACCGAGCTCGGCGACCTGTTGCCGCTGGCCGACGTCGAGCACGTCATCGGTTTCGAGTCGCAATCCGAGACCGGTGAGCCGAGCGCTCCCAGCCAGGCCCAACCACTGAACCAACAGGCGTTCTCGTGGGTGTTGGCGATCGAGCACCGCGACGGCGAGGACCACACCATCGACCGTCCGGACCAGTACGGCTTCTGGCGCGACTACCAGCCCGACGTGTGGCCGGATCGGCTGTTGAGCCTGACCGCGCCGGATCCGCGGACGTTGGAGCCGTTGACCCGCACGTTCGTGCCGAACACGGAGTCCGGCCCGATCATCGCCGACCAGAGCGCCGATCCCGGCGACCGGGATCTGTGGCAGTTCCGCCGGATCTTCGCCCGCGAGCAGTTCCCGCCGGGGTTCGCGACCAGTGACGTCACGGTCGTCAACTGGCCGATGATCGACTATCTGCTCGGTCCGCTGGTGGGTGTCTCCGACGAGGAACGCGCCAAGCATCTGGAAGGCGCCCGGCAGCTCTCGCTGAGCATGCTGTACTGGCTGCAGACCGAGGCGCCGCGGCCGGACGGCGGTGCCGGCTGGCCCGGGCTGCGCACGCGCCCGGACATCATGGGCACCCCTGACGGTCTGGCGATGGCGCCGTACATCCGTGAGTCTCGGCGTATCCGGGCGCACACCACCGTGGTCGAGCAGGACCTGTCGATGACGGTGCGCGGCGACGCCGGCGCGGTGCAGTATCCGGACTCCGTCGGCATCGGCATGTACCGGATCGACCTGCATCCGTCCACCGGCGGTGACAATTACCTCGACGTTCCCAGTAGCCCGTTCCAGATCCCGCTCGGTGCGCTGCTGCCGGTGCGGATGCGCAATCTGCTTCCGGCCGGGAAGAACATCGGGACCACGCACATCACCAACGGCTGTTATCGGCTGCATCCGGTCGAGTGGAACATCGGCGAAGCCGCCGGCGCGCTGGTCGCGCACTGCCTGACCAACTCGCTGACCCCGCAGCAGGTCCACGGCGACGAGCGCCGGCTGGCGACATTCCAGAACGAGCTGCGCTCCGACGGATTCGAGTTGGCCTGGCCAGAGATCAAGGGTTACTGATGCGCACGGGCACCGAGCTGTTGTCCGGGGTGACCGTGCCGCTGGTCACCCCGATGGATCCGGGCGGGCAGCCGTCGGCAGCCGCGTCGCTCGCCCTGTTGGAGGCTATGCATGCCGCCGGGGTGCGCCGGTTGATGCTGCTCGGTAGCAACGGCGAGGGACCGCTCATCCCGACCGCTGCGTTCGCGCCGTTCGTCGCGGACGTGGTTGCGCACTGGCGTTCGCTGAGCGAGTCCGGTGTGGTGACGGTCAACGTGACCGCGCCGGGCACGCTGGACGCCGTCGGCCGGGCGACGATCGCGGCCGACGCCGGAGCCGACGCACTGGTGATGAGCCCGCCGATCTACTTCCACCATCGCGACGTCGAGATCGTGGACCACTACGCCGCGTTGGCCGGGAGCGGCCTGCCGGTGATCGCCTACAACGCGCCGCGGTACAGCAACCCGATCACCGATGCCGTGCTGGACGGCCTGCTGGAGCTGGAACATGTGGTCGGCATCAAGGACAGCTCCGGCGACCTGGCCTTCCTGACCCAGCTCGTCGCTCGCGGTCGCCGCCGTCCCGGCTTCGCCGTCAGCCAGGGAGCCGAGACCAAGCTCGCGGCCGCGCTCGACGCCGGCGCTGACGGCATCACCCCCGGCATCGCCAACATCGCACCCGGCCTCTCGCTTCAGCTCGCCGGCGCACACGCGGCCGGCCAGCGCGACCAGGCTCAACGGCTGCAGGCCCGGATCACCGAGCTGACGAAGATCCACACGATCCGGCCTGGCACCCCGACTGTGAAGGAGATCCTTGCACAGCGGTCCCTGTGCCCGCCCCATGTCGCGCCACCCCTGCGGCGATGTGACGAGGCCGAACGGCATGCGCTTCACGAATTCATCACCCCGCACGAGGACCAGCTACTCCGCCCGGTGAAGGGATCAGCAGCATGACCAAGACCGTGAAACGGCGCCATCTGCTCGGCGCCGCCGGCCTCGCTGGTGTGGCCACCGCATCGTCGGTATCCGTCGGCGCGTCGGCGAGCCCGGCCCCGTTCGACGTCACCGACGCGACCACTCCGCAGGATTTCGGCGCTGTCGGTGACGGCGTCGCCGACGACACCGACGCCGTCCAGCAGGCGATCGACGCCCAGCTGGAGCGGTTGAACAAGATCGTCTACTTCCCGCCCGGAACGTACCGCACCACCCGCCCCCTCGTCGTTCCCGACATCGAGGGCGCCGGCGGTGGCAACTTCAACCGCATCGTCCTGGCCGGAGCGGGCACGATGGGCGTTCGATCGTCCATCATCCGCCCGGATTTCGACGGGACGGCCCTGTTCCTGCGCGCACCGCTGGCCGCCGTCCGGGGCCTGGCCTTCGTCGTCGACGGTGGCTTGAAGAACACCACGGCTATCCACACCGCGCGGGATCCCGAGGCCGAGAACGCGAACACCGACGACATGGACCCGACGATCACCGAGTGCACGTTCATCGAGTTCTACACCGCGGTGAAGCATGTGGGCCGGGGCCTGGTGTTCACGAACAACCTGGTCGCCGTGGGTGACTTCGGGCTCGACATCTCGTGGCCCACCGATGGCGTCTCGGGTAGCGGCGTGCATCTGCTGCCGTACGGGATGCGCAAGTGGCTCATCGAAGGCAACCACTTCCACAGCATGGGCACGGCCATCGTGACCAGTGGGGCCGAAGCCCACCACTTCCGCGGCGCGGTGATCGCCAACAACCTCCTCGACATCGGGCGTCGGCTGTTCTCCGGCGGCATCATCAACTCGACGTTCTCCGGCAACGTGGTCGAGAACGGGTCGAACGGGGCCGCCATCCGCGTCACGACCGGGGGCACGAACCTCACGTTCACCGGCAACGTCCTCGGTGGAGCCGAGCCCGACGGCGGCAACCGCCCGCCGCACGCGATCGAGTTCCGCCCTGAAGCGCAGGCGCGCAACGTCACCATCACGGCCAACAGCTTCAACTGGATCACGCGCTCGCCGGTCTACTTCGCGTCCGCAGCCGAGCAGATCACGGTCTCGGCGAACTCGTTCGACCACTGGAACCTCGACGCGGAGGAGCGCTGGGGCGCGATTCGCGTCAACGGCGACGCTGCCGGTGTGTCGATCGTGGGCAACGTGTTCGGCAGCAACACCGTGCCCGAAGCGCCGCCGGTCCGGGTGGTCGGTGCGCTGTCCGGTTCGACGATCATCGGCAACACGTTCGACAACACCGCCGGCGTCCTGTATGCGGAGTCGCTCGGTGACGAGAATTACGTGGAACGGCGCAGCGCCGGCGCCAACGGCCACGAGGTCACGGCGGCGAAGAACGGTGCGCTCGTCGTACGGGCCACCGGCGCGCCGAGCGCCGGTGCCGACGCCTTCGGCAGCTTCGTGGCCGCCTCGGAACGAGACACCGGTGCCGGGCCCGGAGTCAAGGGCGGTGTGCGCGTGGTGCCGGCCAACGACTCCGGCGCGGCGGCGGTGGAGCTGCTGTGCTCGACGAACGACACGAACGGCGTCGCGGCGATGCGTGTGGACATCAACGGACTGATCCCGACCGCGGACAACGCGCGTGATGTCGGCTCGGCGGAGAACAGGGTCCGGACCGTCCACGCGCACAATCTGCAGTTGGCGGTGGTGCCCGCCGCTGAACTTCCGGAGCCGGCGCCGGGCGCGATAGCACTGGTGACCGACTCGCCGAACCGGGCGCCGATGTTGGTGGTCTCCGACGGCAGCTCGTGGCGGCGCCTGCCGCTGGGCAACCGGATCGACAACTCCTGACCGCGAAGGGATCGACGCGTGCGACTGGCCAGCTTTGTCGCCGATGGCGGCGAACGATGGGGGTTCGTGCTCGACGAACCCGGCACCGGGACGGCGTGGGTGCTCGAGCCCGGCCGCGCCGAGGCGTTCCTCGCCGCGTACGCGTCGATCCCGTCGTCGGGTCTCATCGCCACTCGGCCACGGTTTCTCGGCGAGCCCTGGCCGGGCACGCTCACCGAGTTCCTCGCCCTCGGCGACGAGGGCATGGCGGTACTGTCCCGGCTGGTGACCTACGTTCGGCGGTTCGTGGCGAGCGCGGACGCGGCGCTGTTCCCACGCTCAGGCCACCCGGTCGCCGAGGTCGAGCTGCTCGCTCCCATCCCGCGGCCCCGCCTCTACTGGGGGCTGGTCACCAACGCTGCGTCGTTCGTCCGCAACAACCCGAAGACCCCCATCGTCAACCTGTTCCCGCTCGGGCACCATCGCCCGCAAGGGGCGGCGATCGGCGCCGGGGCTCCGGTCACGTTCCGCAACGGGCATCACCAGCCGCTGATGTCGTTCAACGTCGAGCTCGGCGTGGTGATCGGCGCACCCGGCCGATACATCCCGATCGAGCGGGCGATGGATCACGTGGCCGGTTACACGGTGGTCAACGACGTCGCCGGGACGTACTACTACGGCATCGTCCCCGGCAACGCGGGCCGTGGATATTCACTGCCGGACGGCTACAGCGACTGGCTGTATCAGGTGACGGCCTCGTGGGCCGGCAAGAAGGCCGACAGCCTCGCACCCATGGGGCCGTACCTGGTGACGAAAGACGAGGTCGGCAACCCCTACGACCTGCTGATGTACACGCGGCAGTCGGGGTGGACTCGTGACCGCGCGCACACCGGGGCGATGCTGTTGGGCATCGAACGGGTCATCGCCTGGTACTCGTCGTTCGCCTCGCTGTACCCGGGCGACGTCATCCACTTCGCGACGATGGGGGTCGACGGCCTGCCGGTCCCCGCCGCCGAGGCCGCGGGTCCCGATACACGGTTGGATGTCGAGATCGAGGACATCGGCACCCTGGTGAACCCGGTGGCCGTGGCCGACAGCCCCGGCGACGCGGCCGAGCGGTCCGCGGTGCCACTGGAGTCGCACCCGTCGTATGCGGTACGTGAGGTCGCCACGTCACCAGGTGCGGTCCTGGAGTCGCCGCAGCAGTGGTCGGCCGGATCGGCCCGGCATTTCTACACCTCGTTCGGCAACTACGCGGGGGCCGAACAGGCCGAGAACCTGCCCCGGCTGGAGGTGCCGCGCTTCCTGAACGGCCCGGCCAGCTCGCTCGGCGTCAGCGGATCGCCCGTCGAGATTCCGCCACGAGCCGGCGACCTCGTCGTGAGCATCGAGCTGGCCGTCGTCGTCCGTGCGCTGGCGGCCGACGTGGCCGATGGGAACGAGCTCGTCTTGGGCTACACGCCGATGGTGTCGCTGTCGGACCGCTCGTTCGCCGACGCGGTGGTGGAGCCGGCCCGGGCGGGTGAACGGGGGATCTGCGCCATGTACGGCCGGTGGGCCGACGGGTTCAACGTCGTGCGCGCGGCACCGGCCCCGTTGCCGGACCATGACTGGCAGGATCGGGAGATGACACTGCACGTCGGCGAGACCGTGGTGCGCGGTTCCACATCGGCCTACATCGCCGGTCCGCAACGGTTGCTCGCCACGATCTCGGCCATGATCACTCTTTTTCCCGGGGACGTGATCACGCTCGGCGCGACCGAGGTGAGGGTCGTGCTCAGCAAAGATCACTACGAGGCCGGCGTGGTGGTGCGCGGCGAGATCGAGGGCCTCGGCGAGGTGCACGCCGAACTCGTGCCGCACCACTCGGCGAGCGGGGCATGACCACCGCCGAGCGCCCCAACATCGTGCTGATCCACTGGCACGACGTCGGCACTCATCTGGGTGCGTACGGTCACGGCGACGTGACCAGTCCCGCCATCGACGAGCTGGCGGCTCAGGGACTCCGGTTCGACCGCGCGTTCTGCACCACACCCTTGTGCAGTCCGGCCCGGGGCTCGCTGTTCACCGGCCGATACCCGCACAACCACGGGTTGATGGGCCTGGTGAACAGAGGCTGGGAGTACCGCCCAGGCCAGCGCACCGCGCCGGCGCTGCTGTCCGAGCTCGGCTACCGAACCGCTCTCATCGGTCAGCAGCACGAGAGCCGGGACCCGTCCCGGCTCGGTTTCGACGAGCTGTACCCCTGGGATGCAGGCGCGGCGCGATGCGGCCCGGTGTCGGCGAAGGCGGTGGAGTGGCTCGAGTCCGCACCGGCCGAGCCGTTCTTCTTGACGGTCGGGTTCTTCGAGACGCACCGTCCGTACCCGGCGGCGCAGTACCCACCGGTGGATCCGGCCTCGGTGGATGTTCCGCCATTCCTGCCGGACAACCACCACACCCGGGGGGATCTGGCCGGATTCCTCGGCTCGATCCGCGTGGCCGATGCCGCCACCGGCCGCGTCCTCGATGCCATCGAGCGGACCGGGCTCGCCGAGTCCACCCTGGTCCTGTTCACGACCGACCACGGGATCGCGTTTCCGCGAGCGAAGGGCACGCTGTACGACCCGGGCATCCGAGTGGCGTTGCTCGCCCGCCCGCCCCGCGCGTGGCACGTCGCGGCTGGCACGGCGGACGGGCTGATCAGTCATGTGGACGTGCTGCCCACCCTGCTCGACCTCGCCGGTGGCCAGATTCCGCCGTCTGTCCAAGGGACCAGTTTCGCCGCGGTCCTGCGCGGTGAACCCGCTGAACCACGCACGGAGATTTTCGCCGAGAAGAACTTCCACGACGAGTACGACCCGATCCGCTGCATTCGCACGGACCGCTTCGCCTACATCCGCAACCTCGAGCCGGGAACGCCGATGCGGCTGTCAGGTGACATCGAAGCGGCCCCGGTGCGCTCGGGCCTGGGCGAGGACCATCTGCGGCCCCGGCCGGTCGAAGAACTCTACGATCTCGACGCCGATCCGTGGCAACTGCGCGATCTCGCCCCGGATCCCGCCTACACCCAGGTGAAGCGCGAGCTCACGGCACGCCTCGAAGCGTGGATGGCCGAGACGAACGACCCGGTCCTGTCCGGAGCTGTCGACACGCCGCGGCTACCACCAGGCACACCCGGCAGGAAGGACACCAAGCACGATGAGTGATCAGGCGGCGCCATCGACTCGACCGAACGTCGTGTTGGTGGTGATGGACGACCTCGGCTACGGCGATCTCGGGTGCATGGGCAACCCGATCCTGCGCACGCCACGCATCGATTCCATCGCCGCCAACGGCATCACGCTGCGGCACATGTACGCGGCGTCGTCGGTGTGCACACCGTCGCGGGCGGCCCTGATGACCGGGCGGTATCCGCAGCGGGTCGGGTTGCCGCGGGTGCTGAATCCGCGGGACGGCGCCGGCCTGTCGTCCTGGGAGTACACGCTGCCGCAGATGTTGCGTGACGCCGGGTACCGCACGGCGATGTTCGGCAAGTGGCACCTGGGGTGCCGCCCGGAGCATTATCCGACCCGGCACGGCTTCGACGAGTACGCCGGGCTGCTCTACAGCAACGACATGCATCCGGTGGAGCTGTTCGACGGCGAGGAGATCTCGGCCACCGACGTCGATCAGGCGGCACTGACCGGTTCTTACACCGACCAGGCCATCGACTTCATCGAACGGCACGCCGGCGAGCCGTTCTTCGTCTACGTCGCGCACACGATGCCCCACGTGCCGCTGCACGTGACCGACGAGTTCCGCGGCTGTTCGGCCGGCGGAACGTACGGTGACGTCGTCGAATGCCTCGATCACCACATCGGGCGACTGCTCGACACGATCGCCGACCTCGGGCTGGCCGACGACACCATCGTCATGGTCACCAGCGACAACGGTCCGTGGTTCGAAGGCAGTACCGGCGGGCTGCGCGGCACCAAGATCCACACCTATGAGGGCGGCGTCCGGGTGCCGTTCGTCGCCCAGTGGCCGGGACACATACCCGCGGGCGCGGTGTCGGACGAGCCGGTGTGCCTGTTCGATCTGCTGCCGACGTTGGCGGCGCTGGGCGGTGGGGAGTTGCCGCACGACCGGCCGATCGACGGCGTCGACATCTCGGCCGTGCTCTCCGGCGCATCGCTTCGGCAGCCGCGAACGCTGTACTTCTTCCACTGGTGGACGCTCAACGCCGTGCGCTCCGGCCGGTGGAAGTTGCACCTCGACCGGCATCCGCGCGATCCGAACCGGGCGCATGGGCGTGAGCTGCCGCAGTTGTTCGACCTCGAACTCGACCCGGCCGAGACCTACGACCTGAAAGACCGCCACCCCGACGTCCTGGACCAGCTCACCGCACGCGCCGCGAGTTTCGCCACCGAGATCACCGACCAGCAACTGGCAGCCGAAGCCCGTGCGGCCGGTCGGAAGTCGGTGCCGGCGGGCGCTGGGGCCGGAGCCCGCTAGCTGCGTCGGGTCAGGGCGACCCGCCGGCGGTGTCACGCACCATGTCGATGGCGGCCTCGACCAGACGCTCGACCGTCCCAGGCTGATAGCGGGTGCTGCCGACTTCGTACCCGAGGTGGTCGAAGTCGCTGAGGCAGGGCAGGTAGCTCTCGGCTCGATGGGCGTAGCCGACGAGCAACACCCCGTCACCCAACGCGTTGCGCAGGCGGGCCGCCGCGCCGTGGAGAGGTTCGCCGGGCAGGGCCACGAGCCGCAGGTTCTCGCCGATGGTGAGCACCTGGACGGGCAAGGTGCTGGTCGCGCCCGACGGGAGATCGACGCCCAAGTACGGCGGGTTCTCGCCCATCAGGTCCTCGATCCACCACCGTGCTCGCCGGGCGATCGCCGTCGTGTGTTCGGCCGATGTCCGCGCGCTGGCGATGGCGTGGTCGGCGTCAGCGAGTTCCGCCCGGACCGTGTCGGCGGTGAGTGGTTCTTTGGTCTCGACCTGGACGTGGCGCACCTGCCCCCGCAACCGTGCGCCGTCGACGGCGCGGGCCACCGACGGCATCGGAGCGGCGACCTTCATGCCCCGGCTGAGGTTCATCGTCCAGTTGTCTCGGGCCGCACGCTGGGCGGTCAGGATCGCATCAGCGGCACGGGTGCCGACCTGCCGCCCGAACAGGCGCATGTCGCCCGGGCTGTGATCGTGAAAGATCGGATTCGCGTCGCCGGCGAAGCCCTGAAAGAACACGGCCTGCCCGCCGCAGATCTCCTCGACGGTGTCGCAGACGACGCCCGGATAGTCGCGTGAGTAGGCGACGGTGTCGCCGTCCAACACGGTCGGGTGACAGGCCATCGTCACGATCGAGGCGATGACCTCGTCCGCGGTATCCGACACGGCCAGGAGGACCGAACCGGTGCCGTCCACGGTGCCGGCCGGCTCGCGCCGGTGCCGGACGAGCTCGGCGGCGGAGAAGCCGGTATGGAACAGCCGCGCGGGGACGGCCACACGTTCGGCGGCCAGGGCGCATCGCTGCGCGGCAGCGGAGAGCTCCTGGTGCAATGCGGTGCTGCCAGGCCCGGCGATGGCCGGTCCGCAGTGCGTGTGCGTGGCGCTCACCAGAACGTGCTGGGTGTTGATACTCAACGCGGCGGCGATGTCGGCAGCCACGGTGTCCACGAGCTGCGTCGGCACGTAGAGCAGGTCGAAAGCGACCAGGGCGAGGACGCTGCGCCCCTGGCGGATGACGACGACTCGGCAGAACAAGTCGTCCAGGACGCCGTCCGACGAGCCCGCCCGCGACGCGTAGCCGCCCATGGCACCGCCTGGCTGCGGAGTGACCACCTCGGCCGCGACGCCCACCTGGACTGCTGCCGCCTCCTGCCCGGCTCCCATGATCGCCGACGTTATCACCCGGGATGTCACGAACGACCGTGGATGATCATGGAAAGCGGGTACGCAGCGCGCAACCGTCGTCGTCCATTGGAGGACCTCATGCCGACCAACGGCGAACACTCCGCGCGCGAAGCGCTCCTGGCTGCCTTGCTGCGCAAGGTGGAGAGCGATACGTATCCGTCGACCACGATGCTCGACATCATCGAGAGCTTGCTCACCGAAGACGAAGTGCCGGGATACGTGCAGTTCCTGGTCGACCGGATCGACGAAGACCTCTATCCGAGTATTCCGATGATCCGCCGGGTCCAGGCCCTGGTGTGAGGTGGTGCGGCGCGAAGGCGCCGGCCCTGGTCGTTTGTGTCCGGGCGGTAGGGGTACCGGTCAGATCGTGACAAACCGAACCATTCCTGCGAGTGCGGGAGAACGTCGATGACTTCCTCGAGTGCGCGGATCGCTGCGGCGGTGGCCAGCGGCTACCTGCTGGGACGCAGGAGAAAGATCAAGCTGGCAATCATGGTTGGCGGTCTGCTGGCCGGCAAACGGATCGCCACGACGCCTCGAGGCCTGCTGAAGCAGGCGAACGAGTACATCGAGGCGAATCCCGAGCTCGCCAAGTTGTCCGAGAGCGTTCGCACCACGCTGATGGACTCGGCCCGCCAGGCTGCGGTCGGCACCGCCAGCAACCGCATCAACCGGCTCAGCGACACCATCCACGAGCGCGTCGGCAAGCTCGCCGTCATCGAGCCGTCCGCCGACGGTGCAGAAGGTGACGCCGAGCAGGAGGCGGAGGAGGAACGGGAGCCGGACGCAGCGGCGCAGCCGGACGAGGAGAAACAGTCCGAGGTAGAGGCGCAGCCGGACGAGGAACAGCCGGATGAGGAACAGCCCGAGGGGGAGGCGCAGCCGGACGAGGAGCAGCCGGACGAGGAGAAACAACCCGCCCGCAAGGCGAGCGCCAAGAAGGCCGCGCCGAAGAAGCGTCAGGCAGCGAAGAAGACGGCCGCGACCAAGTCGACCGCCAAGAAGTCGGCGTCCGGATCGTCGGCTACGGCGAAGAAGTCGACCTCGTCGCGCGGGTCGAGGACGGCGAAGAAGGCCGGGTCCCAGTCCGGAGCGGCCAGGACGCGGGGGTGACATGACATGGCGACCGAGACCGACGAACCGAGAACATCGCCACTGCAGTCCATCATGGATGAACTGCCGCTGGACCGGTTGAAGGACGAAGCCAAGCAGGGCGCACAAGCGCTGAGTCAATGGGCGCTGCAGTCGGCGACCAGCCGGATCACCGACCTCACCAGCAAGTTCGACAGTGTCGGCGACGGTGGCGTGGCCAAGGAAGCCGCCAAGGGCGCCGTGGAGGACTCCTCACCGGTCAAGGGTGCGGTCAAGGGCGGACTACGCGGAGCCTTCGACTCTGCCAAGGACAAGATCGGCGACATCATGCCCGGTGGCAGCTCGGGTAGTGGCGGCAAGGAAGCGACCCGGTCGACGAACATCATCGAAGAGATCGACATCGGGCTGCCGGTCGACGTCGTCTACAACCAGTGGACGCAGCTGCAGGACTTTCCCCGCTTCATGAAGAAGGTCGAAAGCGTCGAGCAGGAGTCCGACGAGAAGGTCACCTTCCAGGCCCAGGTGCTGTGGTCGCACCGTACGTGGGACGCGACGATCATCGAGCAGGTCCCCGATGAGCTCATCGTCTGGCGCTCGACTGGCGAGAAGGGACATGTCGACGGGGCTGTGACGTTTCACGAGCTAGCGCCCCGCCTGACGCGGGTGATCGTCGTCCTGGAGTACTACCCGAAGGGCTTCTTCGAGCGCACCGGGAACATCTGGCGGGCGCAGGGGCGTCGAGCGCGCTTGGAGCTGAAGCACTTCCGCCGCCACGTGATGATGAACCTTTTGCCCGATCCCGATCAGGTCGAGGGCTGGCGCGGCGAGATCCACGACAGCGAAGTGGTCGCCGGACACGGTGAAGCCGAATCGGATCAGGAGTCCGTCGCGGACGAGGCCGGCGAGGAGTACGAAGACGAGCCCGCCGATGACGAGTTCGAGGACGAGGCCGCCGAGGAGGAGTACGAGGACGAGCCCGAGGACGAGGAACTCGAAGACGAGGCCGCCGAAGACGAGGAACCCATCGAGGACGAGGCGGACGAGGAACCGCCTCGTCGCCGACGTCGAAGCACACGCTGAAAACCGAAGGGTGATCGCATGACCGTGATGAATCAGTCGCGTGGCGGGCGCGGCCAACTGGAACGGCCGTCGCCGAGCGGACTCGCTGAAGTCATCGACATCATTCTCGACAAGGGCATGGTGATCGACGCCTACGTGCGGGTCTCGCTCGTCGGCATCGAGTTGCTCACCATCGATGCCCGCATCGTCATCGCGAGTGTCGACACGTACTTGCGATTCGCCGAGGCGACGAACCGTCTCGACCTGTACGAGAAGGGCGGCAAGGACCTCACCACGCTCATGGGCGACGGTGCGCGCGAGGGCGCCAAGGGCAAGACCTCCGGCGCGATCGAAGGCATCAAGGAAGCCGTCACCGGCGGCGATGACGACGACGAACAGCCTCGACGGCGGCCTGCCAAGGCGACCAGCTCGCGTCGGCGAAGGAGCGAGTCCGAATGACCGTCACTCATCAACAGCGCGCCGGCGGCGGCGTGCCGTCGGCCGGGCAGGCGTCGTACGTCTACGCCATCGTGCCGGCAGCGACCGAGCTCGTACCCGACCTCGCCGGTCTGGACGACCAGCCGGTCGGTCTCATCCGCCACGGCTCCGTGGGCGCGATCGTGGGCTCGGTACCGTCAGGTCGCCCGCTCGGGCGGCGCAACGACCTGATCGCCCACATGCGAGTCGTGGACGTCATGGCCACGCAGGGACCGACCGTGCCGGTTCGGTTCGGGTCGGTCCTCACCGACGCCGCCGAGGTCGAGTCGGACCTGCTCGCGCCGAACACGTCGTATTTCAGCGACGTGCTGGCCTACGTCGCCGGTCGGCGTCAGTTCATCGTCCGCGGTCGTTACGACGAAGAGACGGTGCTGGCCGAGATCGTGTCCGAACGCCGCGACATCGCTGAGCTCAGGGACCGCACGCGCGAACTGCCCGACGACGTCGGGCTGGCGGAGAAGGTTCACCTCGGTGAACTCGTCTCGCACGCCCTGGACGCCAAACGCGCCGACGACGCACGCGCCGTCCTCGAGCGGTTGCGCCCGCACGCGGTGGACTGGAACACCCGCGCGTCGGCGGACGTGGACGATCTCATCCATGTGTCGTTGCTGGTCGACGACCACGACCGGGACACCTTCGAGGAGGCCGCGGAAGCCGCCGCGACCGCCCTGGCCGGCCGGGCCAGACTGCGCCTGCTGGGCCCGTCGGCGGCCTACGACTTCGTTCCGGACGTCTGACGATGGGCCTGTTCACCGGATTGTTGACGCTGCCCCTCGCGCCGGTTCGCGGCGTGGCCGCCGTTGCGGAGGTGGTGCGCGAACAGGCTGAACGTGAGTACTACGACCCCGCCGTCATCCGTCGCAAGCTGGAGGAGATCGAACGCCAGCGAGCCGAGGGGACGCTGTCCGAGCAGGACGCCGAGGCGATGGAGGACGAACTGACCGCTCGACTCATCCAGCAACCCCTCGGCCCGGTCGACGAGGAGCGTTGACACCATGGCGACATCGAAGACATCGGAGTCGAAGTCGAGTGCATCGGGCTCGAAGTCGAGCACGTCGTCGAGATCGAGCACATCGGGGTCGCGATCGAGCACGTCGGGGAACAAGCAGGCACGAGCCGCGCCGAGCGGAAGAAAGCCGGCCATCTCCGACGTGGTCGCCCGGGCAGGTGAGGCCCTGACCGCCATGACCGGACACGACATCGAGGGCGTGGTGGGCATCGAACGCCTCGACGACGGATGGCGCGTGCAGATCGAAGTCGTGGAACTGCGTCGAATACCCGCCACGACCGACCTGCTCGCCGTGTACGAAGTCGATCTCGACGCCGATGCGGAGCTCAGCGGGCTGCGGCGGATGCGCCGGTACCACCGTGGGCAGCCGAGGGAGGACTGACGAACGTGACCAACGGTATGAGCAGGCCCGCGCCGGCGCGGCCGTACGGGTCGGCAGTAGCCGCCGCGCCGCAGCCGGCGAACATCGCCGACGTGCTGGAACGCGTGCTGGACAAGGGCATCGTGATCGCCGGCGACATCCGAGTCAACCTGCTGGACATCGAACTCCTCACGATCAAGATCCGGCTCTTGATCGCCTCGGTCGATCGCGCCCAGGAGATGGGGATCGATTGGTGGCGGCGCGACCCGTTGCTCTCCGACGACCAGAACGATCTCATCGAGGAGAACGAACGCTTGCGTCAGAAGATCGAGTCGCTGGAGTCGTCGAATGAGTGAACCGGCGTGCTATCTCTACGGCATCAGCCGCCACGTCGGCGCGGCTGATCTGGACGGTATTCGTGGCCTCGGCGGCGAACCGGTACGACCAGTCGAGAGCGACTCCGGCCTGGTCGGCATCGTGAACACCGTCGACCTCGACGACTTCGGCGAGGAAGCGCTGGAGCGCAGCCTCCAAGACCTCACCTGGCTGGCCGAGACGGCCCAGACACACCATGCCGTCCTGTGCGACGTCGCGGCCAGAGCACCGGTCGCACCATTGCGTCTGGCCACGGTGTGCCTGGGCGAATCCAGCGTGCGGGCTCGGTTGGACCGCTCGGCAGCGGACTTGCACAGCAGCCTCGACCTGATCTCCGGGCGCGCGGAATGGAGCGTCAAGGTCTTCGCCGAACCGCCGGCACCGGTCGAAGACCTCGCCGGGGCCGCGTCGTCGGCAGCGCCGGCCGGAAGCGGGCGCGAGTACCTCGCCCGGCGCCAAGCCCAGGTCAGTAGCCGCCACCAAGCCGCCGAGCGGGCGGCCACGGTGGCCAACGACGTGTACGCCGAGGTGAGTCGGCACTCGAGCGACACGCGCAGGCTGGCACCACAGGACGCACGGCTGACCGGCGAGACCGTGCCGATGACGCTCAACGCGGCGTGCCTGGTCGGCGCTGAGGACACGCCCGCGTTCTGTGCGGCCGTGGAGTCGCTGCGCGGGCGCTACGAACAGTCGCGTATCGAGTACGCAGGGCCGTGGCCGGCCTACTCCTTCGTCTCGGTGGGTGAGCCATGACCCAGGCGTTGGCCCCCGCCGTCCCGCCGGGGCAGATCGCTTTGGTGGACCTGCTCGACCGGCTACTTGGCACCGGGGTCGTGCTGGCCGGTGACGTCACGATCTCGTTGGCCGGCGTCGACCTCGTCCGGCTGGAGTTGCGCGCGTTGCTCAGCTCGGTCCGGGCAGCGCAGGAAGGCGGCTGAGTATGAGCACACCGCGACTGCCGAGCATCCTCCCGCAGCGGTTGGAGACCGACCCGGATTCGGTGGAACGCGACCTGTTCAAGCTCGTTCTCACCATCATCGAACTGATCAGGCAGCTCATGGAGCGGCAGGCCCTGCGCCGCGTCGACCAAGGTGACCTCAGCGACGAGCAGGTCGAGGCGCTGGGGGTGGCGCTCATGCGGCTCGACCAGGCGATGGCGGAGCTGCGCGGCCGCTACGACCTGAGCGTCGAAGATCTCAACATCGACCTCGGGCCGCTCGGCCCGCTGCTGGCCACCGACGCGTGAGCCCAGGCGGGTCAGATGTCGCTCGCGCGCCGAGTCTGGATGATCGCGGCCGCGGTTTCGCGTAGTTCGGAGTGCTGCTCGGTCGAACGACGGCGAAGCATCGCGAACGCCTGTTCAGCGTCGACGCCGTAGCGTTCCATGAGGATGCCTTCGGCCTGACCGACCATGTTGGACACGTCGACCTGCTCGCGGAGGCGATCCTCGGCGGCTGACGACATCAGGGCCACGGAGGCGTGCCGGGCGAACGCGGAGCCGAGTTCGAGCTCGTCCGGGCCGAACGCGCCCGGGGCTTCGGCGTAGAAGTCGGCCACCCCGACGCGTTGATCCGGCGTGCCGAGAGCCACGGCCATCATGCTGCGCCAGTTCAGGTCCGCGGCGCGGGCCGCCCACTCCGGCCACCGCTCCTCGGTGGTGAGGTCGTGGACGACGATCGCCGTCCCGTCGTGCATACAACTCAACGACGGACCGTCAGCGAGCCTGATCTGCAGGTCGTGGGCCCTGCTCACCAGCCGATGGGTGCAGGCGGCCGACCGCATCGATCCGTCCGGCCGCCGGGTGAGCAGCCCGGTGTCGCCCGTACCGACGAGGTGCCATGCGTGGCGGGTCAGGGCGGCCAAGGTGCGATTGGGGCTGCGCTCTTCGTGGAGATCCATCGCCACAGTGGCGAGTACCTGGGGGGCGTCAGGTCGCATGGGCATCCGCCTCTCGGAACGTCCGGGCTTGCCGGCGCCCTGGCCGGCAGTTCCGCGAGCCAATCCATCGTCTAATTCGCCACTTGAGCACAAAACGATGGGCACGCAAACCGGTTTGCCCGAAGTAAACCTTCTCCCACCACCCGGTTTCTCCGGCGCCAGTGAAATGATCATGTTCACTTGGCGATTCCCTGCCACACCACCCATGCACGCCTTCTGGTGCAACAGAAGACCTCGTGGTGTCCGTCAAAGCACTGTCGCCCGCGCGTTCCCTACACAGGCGGGTGCCGTCAGTCTTGCTGCCCGCCCGTGATCGGAGCGCCGTCGTCGCCACCGGTATCGGCGGCCCGATCGCTGAGAGCCTGCCGGACGCCGTCGCGAACTCCGGCCCGAACGACAAAGTAGAGGGCGTACAGGAACGCCGCCGTCAATGCCACACCGAGCGCTTCCACGGACCTGTCGCCCCTCCGTCGTGCCTGCCTCGCCGGAAAGGTAGCGACTGTGCCATGCCGATCGGGTTCGACGCCACCGGGTACCAGGCGCGGCTGATCCTGGAGCGCGCGGCCCGCGCCTGCGACTGGAGCGTGTGCATCACGAGGCGTTGTGCTGCACCAAAAGGCGTGCATGGGTGGTGTGGCAGGGAATTGGCAAGTGAACATGATCATTTGGACGACGGAGCCGGAGAATCGGCGTGGCGAGGTTCGGCCGCCGAACGCGTCAAACCGTCAGCTTGTACAGCGTGTTCGGCCTGCCTGCGCCGGCGGACTTGCGTTGCCCGGTCCGTTCGGCCAGCCCGCCGAGTTCCAGGCGCTGGACGATCCGGTGGGCGGCGCGCACGCGGATGCCGAGGTGATCGGCGATGTCGCGGATGACGATGGGTTCGTCGTCGGTGGCCTCGCGCAGTGCCTGCAGGGAACGCAACGTGGACACCGCGACGCCGACGCGTCGGGCCAGGACCGACAGGCTCGTGGTGTCGGTGGTGGCCTGCGCGGCGGGCACGTCCAGCACCATGTCCGTGCCGTCACGTAACGACAGCACGGCCCGGACGTCGCCCAGGACCCGGGCCCGGGCGAGAGCGTGGCGCGCTCGGGTCTCCGCCGCGGCGGCAGTGTCGCCGAGGCCGAGGCCGACACGGACGACGCGGTGATGGTCGGCGAGCCGTCCGAGCATCGGCAGCCATGTGAAGCCCGACGTCGCGGCGTAGAGCGGTCCCCGGGTGGTGATGAGCAGGTGTGAGCCGCCGATGGCCGTCGAAAGGCTCCCGCCGAGCGCTGACACCTCCGAGGCCAGGCCGGTATCGCCATGGGAGGTCTGGATCAGTCCGACGGCGATCTGGGCGTCCTCGGCGAGCTGGTTGGTGGCGGTCAGCAGCAGGTGGCGCAACGCGATGCGCACCGAGGCAGCCAGCGGCGCGAGACGGAACGTCGGGATCTCGGGGGCGAGTGCGTCGTGTACGGCCGAGACGGAGGTGATGGCGACCTCCGCGCGCGCGGGCCCGAGATGACGGCGACGGTGGAACTCGACGATGTCGGCGGTGGTGACGCCCGCGGAGAACGGCAGGATGTGCAGGTCGTCGGTCGAGACGCCGGCCTCACCGAAGGTGTGCTTGACGTCGTCGGCGGGCAGGGTGTCGATGGACAGCCGGGCGACGTCGTGGCCGCGCCGTGAGAGCACCAGCAGGGCCTGGGCCAGGGTGGGGCCGCTGTACTCGACGTACACCGCAGGAGCGGCGGGCGGCTCGGGTGCGGCCAGCGCCGCCGCGTACGGAACGATGTCGGAGAACAACCAGCCGTCGACCTCGGTGCCGTTGGCGCCGACCAGCCCGGGCACCTCGGTGTCGTCGCGGTAGGCCAGTTCGAGGACGACGGTGCCCGGCTGCTCGCGCACGACCGAGGCGATGCCCGGCATCAGGTCGTGCGGCGCCACCACGCCGATCGTCCTGCTCACGGCAGCTGAATCCGGTAGACGGTGGCCGGGCGGCCGCGGGAACCGCTGGGAGCTTCGCCGGCACGCTGGGCGAGCCCGGCACCCTCGAGCTTGGCCAGAACCCGGCGCGCACTGCGGGCCTGGAGCCCGAGCCGGTCGGCCAGGAGCATGGCGGTGACCGGGACGTCGCCGTCGAGGGTCTGGATCACGCTCAGCGTGTTGGACGCGATTCCAGTCTGCTGGGCGAGCTCGTCGAGAGTCTGCGGCCGTCCCGCCGTTGCCGGCGCCTTCTCGGCGAGGACGACATCGGCGTCGTTGCGCCGTGAGAGCACTGCAGCGACGGGACCGGCGCGGCGGGCACGGGTCAAGGCGCGACGGGCCAGAAGTTCGGCTTCTGCGGCGGTGCGCCCCAACCCGAAGCCGACGTGGACCCGGTCGCTGAGCTCGGCCAGCCGTTTCAGCAAGGGTAGTTCGGTGAACTCGTGGCTCG
>JAJYTA010000027.1 GCA_021793295.1 Actinomycetes bacterium | reverse complement strand
GATCGATCAGTGCTCCAAGCGCAGTCGCCGCGAGGCCGGGCGGTACGCAAACCACCATCCGGATTGCGGTGGGTAGCCAGGGGATGAAAGTTTATTTACTCTTTGTCGACACGCGCTGCACCTCGACGAAGGGAATCGCATGTCCGACTTCGACGGCGGCCAGCAGGGCCGACGCCGCTTGCTCCCGATTCTCGGCGGAACCCATGGCGGCCGGAGCGCCATGACGTGCAAATATCGCTGCGCTAACGCGTGCTTCCACGAGGCGCCCAACACCAGCGACAACGAGTACTTCGGCGACATGGTCGACACGGCGATGTCGCGCCGGGGGCTGTTGCGCACCGGCGCCGCGGCCGTCGTGGTGGCCGGAACCGGTGCGGCCTCGTCGGTGGGCGCGGTTGCGGCCGCCCCAGCTGCACCGCAGGTCAGCAGGGCCAAGCCGCCCTCGTCCATCAAGCCCGAGCCGCCGGAATACGGCCGGCCGGTCAGCTTCACCGCGGTCGGCGACAACATGCTCGACGCCGTCGTCGTCCCCAACGGTTACGACTGGTCGGTCACCATCTCCTGGGGCGACCCGGTGGAGCCGGGAGCGCCGGAGTTCGACTTCGACAATCAGACCGCCGAAGCACAGCAACGGCAATTCGGCTACAACTGTGATTACGTTGCCGTGTTACCACTCGACCGAAATTTCGATCGAGCCTTGCTCTGGGTCAATCACGAGTACACCAACGAAGAACTCATGTTTCGCGGGTGGGCCGGGCCCGAATCAGCCACCGAGGAACAACTGCGGATCGCGATGGCCGCGCACGGCGGCTCCATTCTCGAGATCGAGAGGGTCGGCGACACCGGCGAATGGCGGCGTACGCGTCGCCCGCGCCGGCACAACCGCCGCATCCACACCGGCACCGAGTTCCACCTGACCGGCCCGGTCGCCGGCAGCGACCTCGTGCGTACCACGGCCGACCCGGACGGCACCACGGTCTACGGCATGCTCAACAACTGCGCCGGCGGCCTGACACCGTGGGGCACGATCCTGTCCGGAGAAGAGAACGTCCACCAGTACTTCGGTGCGAGCGCCGACATCACCGACGAGGAACGCGCCCGGCGGTACAGCCGCTACGGGTTGCGCACCGAGGCCGGCACCGAGCGCGGGTGGGAACGCGTCGATGAACGCTTCGACCTCGCCACCGAGCCCAACGAGCCGAACCGGTTCGGCTGGATCGTCGAGCTCGACCCGTTCGACCCGGCATCGACCCCACGTAAGCGCACGGCACTGGGGCGGTTCAAGCACGAGGGCGCGAACGTCTTCGTCGGCGCCGACGGCCGCGTGGCGGCCTACATGGGCGACGACGAGCGGTTCGAGTACGTCTACAAGTTCGTCTCGGCGAAGAAGTACCGCGACGGCACCAGCCGGCGCGACCGTGAGCACAACATGACCCTGCTGGACGACGGTGACCTCTACGTCGCCCGGTTCACCGGCAACAGCCCGGAATTCCCCGACAGTCCGCCCGAGGACGGCCTGTTCGACGGCACCGGTGAGTGGCTCCCGCTCGTGGTCGACGGCCAGAGCCAGATCGACGGGATGAGCGTCGAGGAGGTCCTGACCTTCGCGCGGATCGCCGCCGACAAGGCGGGGGCGACGAAGATGGACCGTCCCGAGGATGTCGAGCCGCACCCGGTCACCGGCACGGTCTACATGTCGCTGACCAACAACACCGCACGGTCTCCCGAGCAGGTCGACGAGGCCAACCCACGCCCGGAGAACAAGTTCGGCCACGTCATCAGCGTGGACGAAGACAACGGCGACGTCGCGTCCACGACGTTCACGTGGCGCATCGTGATCGTGGCCGGTGACCCCGACGATCCGGAGACCTACTACGACGGCTTCGACAAGTCGCAGGTCAGCCAGATCTCTTGCCCCGACAACGTCGCCTTCGACCCGTCCGGGCGGTTGTGGCTGGCCACCGACGGCATGGGCGGCACGCTCAATGCGAACGACGGCATGTTCGTCATGCCCATCGAGGGCGAGGACAAGGGACACCTGCGCCGCTTCGTCTCGGTGCCGATCGGCGCGGAGTGCTGCGGCCCGTTCATCACTCCGGACGGACGGACGGCCACGGTGGCGGTGCAGCACCCCGGCGACGGCGACGGCGCCTCGCCGGAGAACCCGCTGTCTACCTTCCCCTACGGCGACCAGCCCAGGCCCTCGGTGATCACGATCTGGCGTACGTCGCCGACTGGCGGTCCGTACATCGGGGACTGACCCGACCAGGTGCGGCCGGCACACCACGTCCGCGGTGCCGGCCGCACCGCCCCGGCGCCGATCATCTCCGATCGACACGAGTGGCTCATCGGGTTGTCACCTGTTGTTCGTCCAGGTGCGGTGGTTCCCGTCGCCGTCGGATTCTTACCTTCATGGCACACCTGCCCAGACCGGAGGAATCCGCATGCCCGACATCGAGAGCGGCCCTGGCCGCCGACGCCTGCAGCTGCCGTTGCTCACCACGGGCCACGGCGGGCGCGCTGCCATGACGTGCAAGTACCGCTGTGGTGACGCGTGCTCGCACCCCGTACCGAACACCAGTGACAACGAGTACTTCGGCGACGTGGTCACCAAGGCGATGTCGCGCCGCGGGCTACTGCGCACCGGCGCCGCGGCCGCCGTCGTGGCCGGCGTCGGCGCGGCGATGCCGACGCCGGCGAGCGCCGCACCCGCACGTACCGCCGGTCCGAAACCGCCGCCTGGTATCCGGCCCACCCCACCGGAGTACGGCCGCCGCGTCGGCTTCACCGCGGTGGGTGACAACGTCGTGGACAACGTCGTGGTGCCCAACGGCTACGACTGGTCGGTGGTCATGGCGTGGGGCGACCCCGTGGAGCCGGGAGCACCGGAGTTCGACTTCGACAACCAGACGTCGGCGGCGCAACGAGGCCAGTTCGGTTACAACGCCGATTTCGTGGCCGTCCTGCCGCTGGACCGGAACTTCGAGCGCGCCCTGCTGTGGGTCAACCACGAGTACACCAACGAAGAGCTCATGTTCCGCGGGTGGGCCGGGCCCGAGTCGGCCAGCGAGGAACAGCTGCGGATCGCGATGGCCGCACACGGCGGCTCGATCGTGGAGATCGAGCGCGTCGGCGACACCGGGGAATGGCGGCGCGTCTCGCGTCCGCGGCGGCACAACCGCCGCCTCCACACCGCGACCGCGATGCGGCTGACCGGCGCCGCGGCGGGAAGCGATCTCCTGCGCACTTCAGCAGACCCTGGGGGCACCACGGTCCACGGCATGCTCAACAACTGCGCCGGCGGTGTGACCCCATGGGGAACGATCCTGTCCGCCGAGGAGAACTACAACCAGTATTTCGGCGCTTCGGCCGACATCACGGACCCGGTGGCGGTCGAGCGGCTCAGCCGGTACGGCATCCGCACGCAGGCCGGTACCCAGCGCGGGTGGGAACGTATCGACGAGCGCTTCGACCTCGCCGTCGAACCCAACGAGGTGAACCGGTTCGGCTGGATCGTCGAGATCGACCCCTACGACCCGCACTCCGTCCCGCGCAAGCACACCGCGCTGGGGCGGTTCAAGCACGAGGCGGCGGCCGTCTCGATCGCTGCTGACGGCCGCGTGGTGGCGTACATGGGTGACGACGAGCGCTTCGACTACGTCTACAAGTTCGTCTCGGCGAAGAAGTACCGCGACGGCACCAGCCGGCGCGACCGCGAGCACAACCTTCGCCTGCTCGAACAGGGCGATCTCTACGTGGCGCGGTTCACCGGCGACAGCCCGGAATTCCCGGACCGCCCGCCCGAGGACGGCCTGTTCGACGGCACCGGTGAGTGGCTCCCGCTCGTGGTCGACGGCCAGAGCAAGGTCGACGGCATGAGCGTCGAGGAGGTGCTGACGTTCACCCGGCTGGCCGCCGACACCGTCCACCCGACGAAGATGGACCGTCCCGAAGACGTCGAGCCGCACCCGGTCACCGGCACGGTCTACATCGCGCTGACCAACAACTCCCGGCGTACCCCGGCGGAGGTCGACGAGGCCAACCCCCGGCCGGACAACAAGTTCGGCCACGTCATCGGTGTCGACGAGGACGGCGGGGACGCGGCCGCGTTGACGTTCACCTGGCGGGTGGTGTTGATCGCCGGTGACCCCTCCGATCCGGAGACCTATTACGACGGCTTCGACAAGTCGCAGGTCAGCCAGATCTCCTGTCCTGACAACGTCGCCTTCGATCCGTCCGGGCGGTTGTGGCTGTCCACCGACGGCATGCCGGGGGCCAGCGGCGTCCACGACGGCATGTTCGTCATGCCGATCGAGGGCGCGGACAAGGGACACCTGCGCCGGTTCCTGTCGGTGCCGATCGGGGCGGAGTGCTGCGGGCCGTTCATCACCCCGGACGGGCGCACCGCGCTGATGGCCGTCCAGCACCCGGGCGACGGCGCCGGCGCCTCCCCGGAGAACCCGCTGTCCACCTTCCCCTACGGCGACCAGCCCAGGCCCTCGGTCGTCACGGTGTGGCGCACGTCCCCCACCGGCGGTCCGTACATCGGGGACTAGGCAACGGCCTCGGCGCTCACCGGTTCACCGACCCATGACGGGAGTGCCTCGATTCGGTGCACGCCGGCGCCGGTGCTCTTGGTGCAGCGCCGGCGCCGGCGTAGCGTCGACGTGTGGCCGGCTTCTCGTGCCGAAGGCGCGGCCGCATCGCCGGGCATGCGGAAGGACCTCATGTTCGTTCAGGTCATCGAGGGCGTCGTCGCCGACGAAGCGGCGGTTCACGCGGCGGTGGAACGCTGGCAACGGGATGTCGCTCCCGGCGCCGACGGCTGGATCGGCGGGACCTACGGTGTGGCCGACGACGGCACCTTCGTCGGCGTGGTGCGCTTCGCGACCGAACGGCAGGCCCGCGCGAACGACGCTCGCCCGGAGCAGAGATCCCGGTGGCGCGAGATCGAGGCGTTGTTCGCCGGTCCGGTCGTGATTCGTGGCTGCTCCGACGTCACTCTCCTGCTCGGCGGCGAGCCGGACCATGCCGGCTTCGTTCAGGTCATCGAAGGCCGGGTCCACGATCCGGCCCGGCTGCGCAGCGTCGTGGCCCGGTCTGCGCCATTGCTGTCGCGGCTGCGCCCGGACGTCCTCGGTGCGACCCTGGCGATCGACGCGCACGGCCGATTCACCGAGACCGTCGCGTTCACCACTCAGGCCGAAGCGCGAGCGGCCGAATCGCTTCAGCCGCCACCGGAGGCACGACGTCTCATCGACGCCGAGCTGGCGTTGATGGACGACATCAGGTATCTCGACCTGCCCCGGCCCTGGTTCGCCTCGCACCGATGACCTCGGATGTGAGACACTGCCAGGATGGCGGATAACGCTTTCCCGCAGGCGTCGGCACCGGCCACATCGAGGCGTCCGGCGTTCCCTGGCGGCACCGCCGTCAGCCACCTGACCGTCTACGACTGGCCCACGCCGGACGGTCTGGCCGGCGGCTCGCCGCACCTGCACACCGCGTCCGGCGAAGGCTACGTCGTGGTCGGCGGACGGGGTCGGCTGCAGACGCTGAGCAGCGCCGGCTTCGCCGAACATCGCCTGGAGCCCGGGGTCGTCCTGTGGTTCACGCCGGGCACGGTCCACCGGCTGGTCAACGAGGCGGGGCTCGAGATCATCGTCGTGATGCAAAACGCCGGACTGCCCGAGGCCGGCGACGCGGTGTTCACCTTCCCCGACGACGTTCTCGCCGATCCGCAGCGCTACTCCGAGGCCGCCGCCCTGCCCACCGGCGCGGACGACGACACCATCGCCGCGGCCGCGCGCCGGCGCCGCGACCGCGCGATCGAGGGGTTCGGCGTGCTGCGGTCACGCGTGCAGACCCACGGCCCGGCCGCCCTGATGCAGTTGTACGACCGAGCGGGTGCACTGGTCGCCGACCGCGCACCCACCTGGCACGACATGTGGCGACGCAGCGTCAAGGCCCAGGTCGAGGCGACCGAGCAGGCGCTGGCCGATCTCTCCCGAGGCAGCGCGCCGCACTTGGCGGCGTCATCGGTCCACCCGGGCGAGCGGCGCGAAGCGACGTTCCGCTACGGCATGTGCGGCCGCTTGCGCACGTGGGACGTCACGGCTCACTGACCGCCCGGCCACGACTGGACATCGTGCTTCCGACCTGTAGTATGTGCTTTCGAAAAAGCACGTCCACCTGAGACATCAGCGCGGAGGCAGGTACCGATGCACATCATCCTCGTCCCGGGCCTCTGGCTCGATGGCTCCTCGTGGGACGCCGTCACCCCTCTCCTCGAAGACGCCGGCCACGACGTCCACCCCCTCACCCTGCCCGGCATGCACAGCAAGGAGGCCGACCGCTCAGCCATCACGCTGCGTGACCAGGTCGACGCCGTCGTTGCGGCGATCGACGCGGTGCCCGGAGACGGCGAGGACATCTTGCTCGTCGGCCACTCGATCGGTTGCGGCATCGCCCATGCCGCCCTGGATGCTCGCCCCGGTCGAGTCGCACGGATCGTGCACGTCGGCGGCTTTCCAGCACCGGCCGGAACGCCGATGCTCCCAGGCCTGCCGGCCACCAACGGCGAAGTACCCATGCCCGACTGGGCGGAAATGGGCGAAGAGGCGAACATCGTCGATTTCGACGAGGAGTCGCTGGCCCGGTTCTACGCCGAGGCCATCCCCGCACCTGAACGCGTACTCACCGATGCAGTCCAGCTGTCCGACGAACGCCGCTACGACGTTCCCGCCACGGCGGTGTGCCCCGAGTACACCGCGGCCGACCTGCGCGGCTGGATCGAGAGCAACGAGGGCCCGGTGAGCGAGATGGCCCGCATCCGCGACGTCGAGTACGTCGACCTGCCGGGCGGACACTGGCCGCAACTCACTCAGCCCGCCAAGCTCACCCAGATCATTCTCGACGCCGCTGCCTCCACCGAGCCCGCCTAGCCGGGGTTCTCGGCACGCCGACGATTCACGTCAGCCGACGGCGTCCCGCGAAACCCAGGTCGACGCGGTGGTACCACCCGAGGTCGTCCTCACCCTCCAGCCAGCACAGCAGCACATCCTGGCCGTCCAATCGAGACGGGAAGTCGATCAACAGCGGCGCGATCCCCTTCACGTCCGCCCGCGACTGCACGATCAACGAAACCAGCTCGTCGAGGCGGGCCTGTGCTGCCTTGAGCTCGGGAAGTCCTCCCAGCGCGCTCGGCGTACCGCCGTGGACGGCCGCGGCGAGCTCGGCGACGTCGGCCCGGACGGCGGTGAACTCGTCGATGACCGGTCGCAGGCGCGTGAGAGCGGCCCGGGCCTGGTCGAGACTGAAGGACTCCGTCATGTCGCCCACTGTCTCAAATCGTCCATGTTCGCGTTCATCCATGCGGCCGGACCCGCACGGCGACACCTCGATCATGGCGCGTAGGATCGTCGCCCGTGCCGGAACACTTCAGCGTCATCCCCGCTGCGTACCTGTTCTTCCGTCGCAACGACGAGGTTCTGCTGCAACGCCGCCAGAACACGGGCTACATGGACGGCTACTGGGCGGCCGCAGCGGCCGGGCATGTCGAGGCCGACGAATCCGTCCTCGACGCCGCATGCCGCGAGGCCGCTGAAGAACTCGACGTCGAAGTCGCCCCGGGCGATCTGACGGCCCTGACGACGATGCACCGCACCGAAGGCAATGGGCTGCCGATCGACGAGCGCGTGGACTTCTTCTTCGAGTGCCGCCGATGGGCCGGCACGCCGCGCCTCGTGGAGCCGGACAAGGCAGCGGACCTGCGATGGTTCCGGCTCGACGCGCTCCCCGACTCCGTCGTGCCGTACGAGCGCTACGTGCTCGATCGTCTGAAGCCCGGTGCCCTCGCGCCGGTGATCGCCTACGGCTTCGGCTCCCAGGACGGCCACACCGCGCCGGCCTGACTCATCGCGACAGGAGCACGCGCAGCGACTCCGCGGGCCCGGTGAAGCGATGACCGGTCACGCAATGGACGTCGACGTGCTCCACCATCCCGGACGTACTGAGCACGCGTCCACGCGGGCTCACCGTGGTGGGCAGCCCGCATTCCGGGCAGTCGAACAGCATGACGGACCTCACAAGTCTCTGATATCGAGACGAAACATCTCGTTTCGTGAACGATTGTGCCGAGATGCCTCTCGTGATCGCCAATGAGGCGGCCGTGACGCCGCTCACCCCGGGTCCACGACCCGACTGGTTCGACCGAACCCCTTGCGGTGACCGGCTGGGACGACTTTGCTGGGGGCATAATGCGCGCACCGGGATCTCAAGCGTCGTCGACGGCGCACCGTGGATCGCCGTCACAAGGAGGTGAAGCGCGCTGAGGCGCTGACCCGATGCGCACCGTCGGGCCGGTCGAGTGCTCTGGACCCGGCCCCTGGCGTACGCGGGAGTGCCCATGACCAGAATCAGCATGACGGTCGACGGCGTCACGTACGACGACGATGTCGAACCGCGGACCCTCCTCGTCCATCACTTACGCGAGCGGCTCGGCAAGGTTGGCACCGTCGTGGGGTGCGACACCACCAACTGCGGCTCGTGCACCGTGTTGCTCGGTGGACGCGGAGTGAAGAGCTGTTCCGTCCTCGCCGTGCAAGCCGACGGTATGGACGTCACCACCGTTGAAGGACTGGCCGGCGCCGACGGCGAACTGCATCCGGTTCAACGGGCTTTCCATGAGACCCACGCCCTGCAGTGCGGGTATTGCACGCCGGGAATGATCATGGCGGCGGTCGACCTGCTGTCGGAGAACCCCGACCCCACCGACGACGAGGTGCGCGAAGGGCTCGAAGGCAACCTCTGCCGCTGTACCGGCTACCAGAACATCGTCCAAGCGGTTCGCGACGCCGCGACGAGCATGCGCGCCGGCACCGCAGCGACCGTCGATGCGCCGGCACAGGCGTCGCCAGCAGCACAGACGCAGGGGGTGACGACGTGACCATCGCCGAAGAACGCCAGGCCGAAGTCGGTCGCGACCGTCGCCGCAAGGAAGATGCCCGGCTGATCACCGGCCGGACGATGTGGACCGACAATCTCGCCCTACCCGGCATGATGCACCTGGCCATCCTGCGCAGCCCGATGGCTCACGCGCGGATCACCCACATCGACGTCACGTCGGCGCGCGGGCTACCCGGGGTGTTCGACGTCTTCACCGGTCGCGACGTCGCCGACATGCAGGGACTGATGCCGTGTGTGTGGCCGGTGACCGAAGACACCGTCCTGCCCGACTATCCCCCGCTGGCCATCAACGAGGTCCGCCACACCGGAGAGCCGGTCGCGGTGGTCGCCGCCCGGGACGCCGCGTCCGCCCTCGATGCCCTCGAGGCCATCGACATCGATTACGACCCCCTACCCGTCGTTCTCGACATGGAGTCAGCGCTCGCCGACGGCTCGCCGCTGGTCCACGCCGACAAGGGCACGAACAAGTGCTACACCTGGGTGCTCGACTCCGCCGCCGCCGGCAGTGGTGGTGACGCAGCCCAAGCGGCAGCCGACGCGGAGGTCGTCGTCCGCCGCCGTTACATCCAGCAACGACTGATCCCGGCCTTCATGGAACCGCGCAGCGTCGTCGTCGACCCCACCGGCGAGCAGATCACCGTGTGGTCGGCCACGCAGGTTCCGCACATCCTGCGGCTGCTGCTGGCGATGTCCACCGGAGTCGCCGAACACAAGATCCGAGTGATCGCTCCGGACGTCGGCGGTGGATTCGGCGGCAAACTGCAGGTCACGCCGGAGGAGTTCATCGCCTTCGCTGCGGCGCGGCGGTCGGGCCGACCGGTGAAGTTCACCGAGACCCGCTCGGAAGCGATGCTGTCCGGACACCACGGTCGCGACCAGATCCAAGACGTGACGGTCTCGGCGACCCGCGACGGCACGGTCACCGGCATCTCGGTCGACCTCAAGGTGAACATGGGCGCCTATCTCGGCATCATCACGCCAGGCACGCCGCTGCTGGGCGCGTTCATGTACAACGGCATCTACCGGTTCCCGGCGTACCGTTTCGAGTGCACCGGCGTGTTCACGAACACGACCAAGACCGACGCGTACCGCGGCGCCGGCCGCCCGGAAGCGACATACGCGGTCGAGCGGATCATGGACGATCTCGCTGCCGAGTTGGGCATGGACCCGTTGGAGGTTCGCCGGCGGAACTGGATCGAGCACGACCAGTTCCCGTATGCCACAGCCGCGGGGTTGACCTACGACTCCGGCAACTACGCCGCAGCCACCGACCGTGCCATGGAGTTGTTCGGCTACGACGACCTGCGCCGCGAACAGCGCGAGCGTCGGGAGTCCGGCGACCCCGTCCAGCTGGGCATCGGCGTATCGACCTACACCGAGATGTGCGGGCTGGCGCCGTCGCGCATCCTCGGCCAATTGCGCTACGCCGCCGGCGGCTGGGAGAACGCCTCGGTGCGCATGCTGCCCACCGGCAAGGTCGAGGTCGTCACCGGCACGTCACCGCACGGTCAGGGCCACGAGACCGCTTGGAGCCAGATCGCAGCCGATCAGCTCGGGGTGCCGTTCGAGGACGTCGAGGTCCTGCACGGTGACACCCGCACCGCGCCCAAGGGCTTGGACACCTACGGGTCACGGTCGCTGGCCGTCGGCGGAATCGCCTTGGTCAACGCGTGCCGAAGGGTCGTCGACAAAGCCCGTCCGGTGGCTGCGCACCTGTTGGAATGCGACCCTGCGGACCTCGAGTTCGTCGACGGCGCCTTCCGCGTCAAAGGCACCCCCGGTGCGAGCAAGACCCTGGCCGACTGTGCCCTGGCCGTGTTCACCTCGCACGACCTGCCCGACGGCGTGGAATCCACGTTGGACGCCGAGGCCACCTACGATCCCGAGGACTTCTCGTATCCGCACGGCACACACCTGTGCGCGACCGAGGTGGACACCGAGACCGGGATGGTGAGCATCCGCTCCTATGTCGCCGTCGACGACGTCGGCACGGTGATCAATCCGCTGATCGTCGAGGGGCAGGTCCACGGCGGCGTGGCCCAGGGCATCGCCCAGGCGCTGTTCGAGGAAGCCGTGTACGACGAGGACGGCAACCTGCTCACCGGGACGTTCGTCGACTACACCATCCCGAGCTCGGCCGATCTGCCGACGTTCATCACCGACCGCACCGAGACACCGGCCCCGGGGCACCCACTCGGCGCCAAAGGCGTCGGCGAAGCCGGAACCATCGCCTCCACCCCGGCGGTGGTCAACGCCGTCGTGGACGCGTTGCGCCCGCTCGGCGTCTCCGACGTCCGCATGCCCTGCACCCCCGAGCGGGTGTGGCGCACCATCCAGGACGCTCGAAACGGCTCGTCACCTGCTCCCGAAGGGGGTGAGCGGCCATGATCCCGGCCGCATTCGACTACACGCGCCCCACTGACCTGGGCGCGGCCGTCCAAGCCCTGGCGGATGCCGGCGAGGACGCCAAGGTGATCGCGGGCGGGCAGAGCCTGATGCCGATGTTGCGGATGCGCTTCGCCGCTCCGACCATGCTGGTCGACCTCGGCGGTGTGGCCGAGCTGCGCGGCGTTCGCGACGACGGCGAGGCGTTGGTGATCGGCGCCATGACGACGCACGACGAGATCCTGCGCGATCCGTTGATCCAGCAACATGCGCCGTTGATCGCCCAAGCCACGGCTACCGTCGCTGACCGGCAGGTACGTCATCTCGGCACGTTCGGCGGGTCGCTCGCCCACGCGGACCCCGCCGGAGATCTGCCGAGCGTGGCGACGGCGCTGGAGGCCACGTTCGAGATCGCCGGAGCCGGCGGTCGCCGATCCGTACCCGCGTCGGAATTCTTCGTCGACTACCTCACCACGGTCCTCGAACCGGGTGAGGTGCTGACGTCGATCCGGGTGCCGAAACTGCCCGGATGGAGCACGCACTACGAGAAGTTCAGCCGGGTCGCCCAGGCCTGGGCGCTGGTCGGGGTTGCCGTGGCCGTACACCGCTCGAACGGCACCGTGGCCGACGCGCGTGTCGCGCTGACCAATATGGCCTCGAAGCCGGTGCGCGCTCGTGCAGTGGAGGACGCGTTGTCCGGCGCTTCGGCGACCGAGGAATCCCTGGCCAGTGCCTCGGCACACGCCGCGGACGACGCGGAGCCTTCGAGCGACCCGTGGGCCTCGGCGGACTATCGCAGGCACTTGGCGACCGTGCTCACTCGCCGAGCCCTGCACGCCGCTGGAGCCGCCTGACGATGCCGCCGAAACCGCACACCCCGACAAGGAGACGCTCATGCAGCTGGACCATCAGTTCACTGTGCCGGCGCCGGTCGACGAAGCCTGGCAGGTGCTGCTCGACGTCCCTCGTGTCGCGCCGTGCATGCCGGGTGCGACGCTCGACGAGTTCGACGGCGAGACGTTCACTGGCTCGGTGAAGGTCAAGCTGGGGCCGATCAACCTCCTGTATAAGGGGCAGGGCCGCTTCGTCGAGACCGACGAAGCGGCGCACCGTGTCGTGCTGGCGGCCTCGGGCAAAGAGAGCCGAGGTTCCGGCACCGCGGCCGCCACGGTCACCGCGGCGCTGGTGGCCGACGGTGACCACGCGACCAAGGTCGACGTCACCACAGAGTTGCGCATCACCGGCCGGCCGGCGCAGTTCGGCCGCGGGATGCTCAATGACGTGGGCGGGAAGTTGCTGGACCAGTTCGCCTCGTGCCTCGCGACGACGCTCGGCGAGACGAGCGCATCGCAGCAGGCGACGTCGGCGGAGCCGACGGAGTCCTCGGTGCCGCCGAATCGGATGCCGGCGCCGCATTCACCCGACGTCGGTGACGGCAGAAGCGCCGCAGGTCTCGAGTACGGCTCAGGCGATGCGGAGGTCGAACCGATCGATCTGCTGAAGGTGACCGGCGCCCAGACGATGCTGCGCCGCTATGGCCCGATGGTGGCCGCTGCGGGGGCACTCATGGTCGTCACGTGGCTGGTGGCGCGGCGTCGTCGCTGAGCTCTGACACCAACCGAGCCGGGCGGGTTCTCGAGTGTGACAGCACCTGAGAACCCGCCCGGCTCGAGCACGACACCGTCGGCGGCCCCGATCGGTGCCGGAGCGGCATCGTCACCCGGCTGGCTTTTCTCTCTATGATCACCATGCGGCGTTCGTCCGCCCGGAGGGGGTTGCCCATGTCCGACGATGTGATCTTCGTCGTCACGATCTTCGCCGCGGTCAGCTCCGGGGTGCTGGCGGGGCTGCTCTTCGCGTTCTCGAGCTTCGTCATGCGCGGCCTTCGCGCGCTGCCCGCGTCGCAGGGCATCGTCGCGATGCAGTCGATCAACGCCGCTGTCAACAATCCGGTGTTCATGGTCGCGTTCATCGGTACCGCCGTGGTCGACCTGATCGCCGTGATCGCGGCGTTCGTGCGCTGGGGCGAGCCGGAGGCGATCTATCTGCTGGTGGGCGGCCTGCTGTACATCGTCGGCGTGTTCGGCATGACCGTCGTCTACCATCAACCGCGCAACCTGGCGCTGGCCAGGGTGAGCCCGACGGCCGACGATGCCGACCGGACGTGGGAGCGCTACGCGGCGGACTGGACGACGTGGAACCACGTGCGCACCTTCGCCGGTGTCGCCGCGGCGGTGGTGCTCAGCGTGGCCCTCACCGTCGTCTGAGCCCCGACCACAGGAGAACCCATGTACAACCTGGACGTCGTGTTCGACTGCACGGACCCCGACGCAGTGTCGAGGTTCTGGCTGACCGCGCTCGAGGGTTACGACTATCCGGGAAGTGACCCGGACGGCCCCCCGGGTTGCCCACCGCCGGGTTTCACCACCTGGGAGGCGTGGGCTGATTCGATGGGCATTCCAGAAGACCAGCGCTACGGCACCCGGACGATCATCGACGTCGTCGGCAACCGGCCCGACATCTTCTTCATCGCCGTCCCTGAGGGCAAGCAGGTGAAGAACCGCCTCCACCTGGACATCAAGGCCACTCGCGACGTCGCGCCCGAGGACCGGCTGGCGCGCCAGGACGCCGAGGCCGAGCGGTTGGTGGCCGCCGGCGCCACGCTGCTGCGCCGCGTCCACGACCCCGACGGATCCCACCTGGTGTTGCAGGACGTGGAAGGCAACGAGTTCTGCATCACCTGAGGTGATCGCCGCTGGTGCGAAACTCCGCCCGAACTGGGTACGAAAATTCGCGCACCGCCGATGTCGAGAAGTGTCACGGCGCTCCGACGTCTCCGGTGACACCGCAAGCCGCCGGCGTCGGCGATGTCGTCGGCCCTCGGCACACCCACGGGAGGAAACACCATGTTCGCCAACAGCAAGGCCTTCAGCGGCTTCTCGGTCGACGATTCGGCCCGAGCCAAGGAGTTCTACGGCGAGGTGCTCGGCCTGGAGATCAGCGACATCCCGGAGATGCCGACCGAGGCCGGCGTGATGAACCTGAAGATCGCCGGCGACCGCGACGTTCTCGTCTACACCAAGCCCGACCACACCCCCGCGTCGTTCACGATCCTGAATTTTCCGGTCGACGACATCGAAGCGGCCGTGGACGAACTCACCCGGCGCGGGGTGCGATTCGAACATTATGTGGGCACCCCGATGGAAACCGACCAGAAAGGCATCTTCCGGGGCGGTGGTCCGTTGATCGCATGGTTCACCGATCCGGCCGGAAATGTCCTCTCGGTCCTCGAGTCGAACTGACCAGGTGGGCCCGACCACACACGCCGTCTTCGGAGAATGACATGAAATACATGCTGCTGATCTACGGCAACGAGACGACGTGGAACGAGCTGTACGGCGATGCCTTCGACGACGTCATGCGCGAGCACGAGGTGCTGGCCGCCGAGCTCGCGGCCTCCGATGAGTTCGTCGAGAGCCAGGGCCTCACGACACGTGGGGCGATGACCGTACGGGTGCGCGACGATACGGCCACCGTCACCGATGGGCCGTTCACGGAGGCCAAGGAGGTCTTGGCCGGCTACTACCTGGTGGACTGCGCCGATGCCGAACGTGCCGCCGACATCGCTGCCCGGATCCCCGAAGCCCGCTTCGACCTCGTCGAGGTACGCCGGGTCATGGACCCTTCGGAGTTCGGCACCTGACCGCGCTGTCAGACCAGCCGGAACTCCACCACGACGGGATCAGGCCCGTTCGGGTCGCGGTCGGCAGACGCTTCGACGATCGGTTTCAGCGTCCGCCAGGCCCGCGGGTGCTCGAGGGCGTAGCGCTCCAGCACGCCGCGCGCCTCGGCGACGCCCAGCCGCCGGGCGCGGGCGGGCCGCCGATAACGCCATCCCACCGAGATTCGCACGTTCGGGTCGGCCATGACGTTCTGGAACCACTGCGCCTGGGTGCCGAACCCGGAGACGACGACGTACACACCCGGCTCCGGACGCTCGGCCGCCTCTACCACGGCGTAACGCGCCTGGCCGGAGCGCCGCCCGATGTGCTCGAGCAGCAACACCCTGGTGCCGAGGAGCACACCCAGCCGCGCCCGGTACATCCAGATGGGCGCGCGGGCCAGCCTTCGCCGTTGTAAGAGCCGTTCGACGAGAGTCGGTCGTGTCGACATCGCCGACACCATACTGCTGACCCGGCCGACCCCTCAGCGCGCCGGCCGGGTCGACATCACGCTCAGACCTTCTCGCGAGACCCGCCCTTGAGCCAGCTCAGCGGCCAACTCCTACGCGCCTTGCTGACGCGCCGTCGCCTGTGCCTACCCTTCATCGAACCCTCCCTTGGGGTCGGACAGCCTCCGGCCAGCCGCAGATGGGCCGCTCAGAAGCCCTGTGGTGCCGTCGATGCAGCTCTGGATGACGGCGGTATTCAGGTGTGCGTAACGCCATGACTAGCGATATGACATCTGATCAAGGGAAGCGGGATTCGCGCACGAACTCACAACCGGTCTCTTGCATCGCGTTTGACACCGACACGAACTTTCGATGAGCGAGCATGACTGGAAAGTTACTCACTGTCAGTCATAAATTCAAGACTGGATTGAAAATGACTTCTGGATTACGTTTATCTCACGGTGTCACCGGAAGAAGTGGCTGGCGACTCGAGGGCGACGAAGGGAGGACGGTGATGACGGTTCCCGACGTGCTCCGGGCGATGGTGATCACCATCCTCGTCGCCGCGGCCGCGTACTCCGCCGGACGATTGCTGGTGAACGTCGCCCCTCACAGCAGGCTCGCACCAGAGCGCACCCGCGCCGGGCGCACCTCCGACCTCATGCACGTGGTGACCGGCTGCGCGCTCGCAGCACTCCTCCTTCCCCACGGCCACACCAGGTCGCTCATCCTGTGCACCGCCGGCGCCGTGGCGTTCGGCATACTCGCCGCCAGGTTCATCGTCACGCTGCGTCACGAAGGCGTCACCAGCCGTGCCGGCACCGACCGGCACGGCGGACACCATGGTTACAACCTGCACCATCTCATCGCCTGCGCCGCGATGATCTACCTGTTCCTCACTGCTCCGATCACCGGCGGCCCGGGCGCGTTCAGCGCCGACACGCCTGCCGTCCAACCCGGCGCGACGTCCCTGACCGGCGTGAATTGGCTGTTCGGCATGTACTTTCTGGTCGCTGCGACCTCGCTGGGCTTTCGCGTCGCCGAGCCGGCTGTTCGCGTGACGCATCGCCTGGCAGTGCCGGTGGGCGTCGGAGGCCCGATCGCTCGCCCGCCCGCCGTCCGGCCGGCAACAGGACTGTTGACGTCGCGGGCGGGTGCGTGTGTCAGCGAGGTCGCCATGAGTGTGGGACTGGCGTTCGCCTTCCTGACCTGACACGCGGCCGCGCCCCACCTTTCGTCACACCACTAGGCGTTCTGCCGCATCACGAAGCGTGCACGCCTAGTGCCCTGGGTATTTGCCTGGTGAACATGATCATTTAAGCCCGTGTTGGGCGATGGGCGACTTTGCGATATTCCGACAAAGCTGTACACGACTCCCTTATGACTGTATGTTGAGCGCTTCGTCACAGACGTGACAACATGCCGATCGAGGAGGAGTGGCATGAGGAAACCCTTAGCCCCAACTCTGCTGGCCGCATTCGCGCTGGCCGTGACGGGAGGCGCAGCCGCCCCCGCCGTGGCCGGGACGCCGAGCATCGACACCGCAGATGCCGTCGTCGCCAGCGCCGACCAAGCGACCACCGCCGCCGAACACCGAGCGGTGACGTCGTATTGGACCCCCGAACGCATGGAAGCCGCCATCCCCGCGGACGTTCGCATGAGCCCGGACGGTGACGTCACCACGGGTGCTGCGCCCACCGCCGCGGATGACATGGTGGCCCAAGCCGACCCCGAGAACCCGCAGCCGGAGCTCGGCAAGGTCTTCTTCACCCTCGGCGGCCAGGACTACGTCTGCTCGGGCACGGCCACCACGAGCCAAAACAGCTCCGTCGTGACCACGGCCGGTCACTGCGTCCACGAAGGCGCCGGCGGATCGTTCGCCACGAACTTCACCTTCGTGCCCGCCTACGAGAACGGCTCGGCCCCGCACGGTGAATGGTCCGCGGCCACGCTGTACACCTCCAGCGGCTGGGCGGACAGCGGTGACTTCACCGTCGACGTCGGCTTCGCGGTGATGAACGACTCCGGTGGCCAGAGCCTGACCGACGCGGTCGGCTCGTACCCGATCGCCTTCGACCAGTCCCGCGGGTTGAGCTACACCTCGTTCGGATACCCGGCGGGCAGCCCCTTCGACGGGCAACTGCTGTACTCCTGCTCCGCCACCGCACACGATGACCCGCAGGGTTCCACCACCCAGGGCATCGCCTGCGACATGACCGGCGGCTCCTCCGGTGGTGGATGGATCACCGGCGGGCAGCTCAACTCCGTCAACAGCTACAAGTACACCAACGACTCGAGCACGATGTACGGGCCGTACTTCGGCTCGGCGGCGCAAGCGGTGTACGACGCCGCGGCCACGTCCTGATCGACATCTCCGCACCTCTCTGACCCCTCGCCGGCAGGCCCACTCACACCGACGCCTCGGGCCTGCCGGCGAGGTATCTCTGCACCGTGGGCCCCACCCACGCCACGAGCTCCGCGCGACTCATCGCCACGACCGGATCGAAACGCAGCACGTAGCGGGCCAGCGCGAGCCCGAGAATCTGACTCGCCGCCAAGGCGGCTCGCTGCCCGCCGTCGTCCCGCTCGCCGAGGAACTCGTCAGTCACCGGCCGTAGCTGCTCGGCGAAGATCGCGCGCATCCGGTGCGCCGCCTCGGCGTTCGTCACCGCCGAGCGCAGCAACACCATCAGGGCTTCGTCACCCTCCCAGCGGTCGAGAAAATGCTCGACGAGCCGGGCCCCCACGTCGTCGCGGTCCAGCCCCGCCAGCCGCGGCAGTTGCAGGTCGAACTCTGCCGCCGCCGCGAAGAGCTTCTCCTTGTTGCCGAAATAGCGCATGACCATCGACGGGTCGATCGCCGCGTCCGCTGCGATGGACCGGATCGTCGCGCGCTCATACCCGTCGACGGCGAATCGCTCGCGTGCCGCCGCGAGGATCGTCGCCTTGGTCTGTTCCGAGGATCTTCGCACGGCACCGACTGTAGGCCAACAAGCGTTTGCCAACAAGTGTTGACTTCGCCGAGGAGTCGGCGTACGTTGATGCCAACAAGCGTTGACCAACAGTTGCCGACAGGAGTCGCCATGTCCGCCAGCACGCTTCCCACCAGTACGAGCGTCCTGGTCGTCGGCGCCGGGCCGACCGGACTGACCGTCGCCATCGCGCTCGCGCTGCGTGGGCACGACATCACGGTCGTCGACGACCAGGCCGCCGGGGCCAACACGTCCCGGGCCGCCGTCGTGCACGCCCACACGCTCGAGGCCCTGGAGCCCCTCGGCGTGTCGAACCGGCTGGTCGAGCGCGGCGTACACGCGCCCCGCTTCACCATCCGGGACCGTGATCGTGTCCTCGTCCCGGTGCCATTCGGGCAGCTGCCCACGGCCTACCCGTACACGCTGATGATCTCTCAAGCCGAGACCGAGGCCATCTTGCTCCAACGGCTGGCCGAGCTCGGCGGCACCGTGGTCCGTCCGGCGACCGTCGCCGGTCTGGATCAAGACGCCGACGGCGTCACCGTGACGTTCGCCGACGGTGCACAGGTGCGCGCCGACTACGTGATCGGCGCCGACGGGATGCACAGCACGGTGCGCGATCAGGCCGGCATCGCGTTCGACGGCGCCACCTACGACGAATCCTTCGCCCTAGCCGACGTCAAACTCAGCGGAGGCGTGCCGGACGACGAGGTCATCCTCTACTTCTCCCCGGCCGGACTGGTCGTGGTGGCGCCGCTGCCCGACGGTACGCACCGCATCGTCGCCACCGTGGACACCGCACCGCCGGAGCCGCACGCCGCGTTCGTCCAGCACCTGCTCGACTCCCGTGGCCCGGTGGCGGACCCGGTTTCGGTCGAGGACGTCGTCTGGAGCTCCCGGTTCCGCGTCCACCACCGCGTGGCCGACACCTACCGGGCCGGGCGGATCATTCTGGCCGGCGACGCAGCACACGTGCACAGTCCGGCCGGCGGCCAAGGCATGAACGCCGGGATCACCGACGCCGTCGCCCTCGGCTCGGCGCTGCACTCGATCCTGTCCGGCGCCTCGGCCACGCTGCTGGACGACTACACCGCGACGCGCCGGCCGGTCGCCAAGCAGGTCGTGGCGCTCGCCGATCGCCTGACCCGCCTCGCGACGGCGGACCGGGCGCTTCGCCCGCTGCGCAACATCGTGCTGGGCGTACTCGGGCGGCTTCCGGCCTTCCGCACGCGGCTCGCGCGGCGCCTGTCCGGCCTCGTCTATCGCTGATGAATACGCTCGCTCGCCGGCGGCACCCCGTCAGTCGTCGGCGAGCACCGCACGCAGCTCTGGCAGGTCGCTGAGTTCACGATTCAGGATCCGCTGTGCGCTGTACACGGAATCGACGAGCGGGTGGATGGCCAGCGCCTTCACCGCCGCGCTCCGCGAGCCTGTCAGCGCCGCCTCGATGGTGGCGCGCTCGGCCGCCTTGACGCTGCTGACCAGCGACATCTCTGCGGCGCCGAGAGCGCCGGCGGCGATGGGATGCGCGCCGTTGCTGCCCACCAGGCAAGGCACCTCGACGACGGCGTCGGCGTCGAGGCCAGCCAGGGCGGAGCGATTGCGCACGTTGAGCACCAGCGTCGCCCGCTCGTCCGCGGCGATCGCCCGCATCAGCGCGAGAGCAACCTGGTCGTAGCCACCGCCGTCGAGGTCATGGACGTCACGCTCACCTGCTCCGGCGGCGTTGCGTGTCTCGGCCATGTAGGTCGCCTCGCGTTCACGGCGGATGTCGTCCCATCGCGTCGCCGCGCCAGGCTCGTCGACGGCGCGATAGAACTCCGACTGCTGTGCCAGCAGGAACTCTCCCCTGGTGTGCGCGGCGCCGCTGATCGAGGCGACCGCTTCGCGCGTGAAGTAGTAGTAATAGAGGTACTCGTTCGGGATCGCACCCAGCGTCCGCAGCCACGCCGCGCCGAACAGCTTGCCCTCCTCGAACGAGCCCAGCGCGTCGTCGTCGGCGAGCAGGCCCGGCAGGACGTCGCGGCCGTCGACCAGCACACGGCGTAGCCAGCCGAGGTGGTTCAGCCCGGCGTAGTCGAACCACGCCCGCTCGATGTCGACACCGAGCGCGCGCGCCACTCGCCGGAACAGGCCCACCGGTGAGTCGCAGATGCCGATGACCCGCTCCCCCAGCACGGTGCTCATCGCTTCGGTGACCATGCCGGCCGGGTTGGTGAAATTGATGACCCAGGCGTCAGGGGCCTCCTGGCGGATCGTCTCGGCGATGCGCATCGCGACCGGAACGGTGCGCAGGCCGTACAGCACGCCACCGGCGCCGGTGGTCTCCTGGCCCAGCACACCTTCGGCCAGGGCCGAGCGTTCGTCGCACGTTCGCCCGCGCAGCCCGGCCACCCGGATGGCCGAGAACACGAAGTCCGCGCCCCGCACCGCCGCAGCCAGGTCGTGCTCCACGACCAGGCGCGGGCCACGCCCGCCGGATCGCTCGTCGAGCACCGCCTTGACCGAGCGGACCCGCTGCGGGTCGGTGTCGTGCAACACGATCGTCTCGACGCCGGATCCGTCCTCCGCCAACGCCGCATGAACCAACGGCACGCGGAATCCACCACCGCCGAGGATCGTCAACTTCATACCAAGACCACTTCCACACCGTTGTCGCGGAACGACTCGAGAGCATCGGCATCTTTGCCGACGTCGCTGACGACCGCATCGAGAGCTTCTGGTCCGCACACCGTGGCGAAACCGCTGCCCGGGAACTTGTCGGCATCGGCCAGCAGCACGACCCGGTCGGAGGATTCGATCATCGCCCGGCGAACCGGCACTTCCACCACCGTCGTGTCCATCACCGTGCCGTCGGCACGCACGCCGCTGGTGCCGATGAACAACGTGTCGGCGCGCACCTGGCGCACGGCGTCCTCGGTGAGAAAGCCGACCAGCGACCGGTAGTTGCGCCGCACCACCCCGCCGAGCAGGATCAGCTCGATGTCGGGGTCGGGAACGAGCTCCTCGTAGACGGCCATGTTGGCCGTCATCACGGTGATCTGCCGCCCTCGCAGGTGGACGGCGAGCCGGTGCACGGTGGTCCCGATGTCGAGCAGCAGCACGTCGCCGTCGGAGACCATCTCAGCAGCGCGCCGGGCGATGGCGTCCTTGGCGGCATAGGCTTCGGTCGCCACGGCGGCGAACGACGGCTCCAGCGACGTGCTGGCCGCGGCGCCGCCGCGGACCCGCACCAGCAACCCCTGGCTCTCGAGCCACGCGAGGTCGCGCCGTACGGTCGCCTGACTCACACCGAGGCGCGCGCCGAGCGTGGTGACCGCGACCGGACCCTCGGCACGCAGAGTCTGCATGATGAGTTCGTAACGGCGCTGCGCAAGCACGGCTGAACCATATCAGTCATCTTCGCTCAATCGAACACCCAAAATGCGGGCTCCTGAACGAATCTGATCGATCAGCGTCCCAAGATCCAGGACAAAAGCACCTTGCTTACCCAGAAACGCTCAGTTCTTGTCAACTACGAGCAAGGGAACTAGGGTTCGACCACAACCTATGGGGAGGTCAGCAGTGTCCAACGTCGCGCGCGACCCACATCGTGCCGCGCCGCCGCGCCACGATCCGCTCGCGGAGATCCGTTCCGACGACGGCCCTGACCTCGACGTGTTTCTCACGGGGACGGTCTTCTTCGACATCATCTTCATCGGCCTGGATGGCGCGCCCCGGCGAGGCACCGAGGTGTGGGCGCAAGGCATGGGGTCCAGCCCCGGCGGAGTGGCCAATCTCGCGGTCGCCGCTGCCCGGCTGGGGCTGCACACCGGCCTGGCCGCCGCGTTCGGGGAAGACCTCTACGGCGACTATTGCCGCCAGACGCTGGGCATCCAAGAAGGCGTCGATCTCACGCACTCTCGTTACGTCACCGGGTGGCACTCCCCGGTCACCGTCTCGATGGTCTACGAGCGTGACCGCGCCATGGTGACGCACGGACATCAGCCCGAGGCGCTGTCGAGGTTGGTCACCGAACCGCCTCGGGCGCGTTCCTGCTCCGTCGACCTCGCCGCGGACCGCCAGGATTGGGTGGACTCGATCGCCCGCAGTGGCGGCCTCGTCTTCGCCGACCTCGGCTGGGACCCGGACGACCGGTGGGACATCGAACGGCTGCGCGAGAGCCTCGCCGGGTGCCACGCCTTCTCCCCCAACGCGGTGGAAGCGATGAGCTACACCCGCACGGACACCCCCGAGGCCGCCGCCGAAGCCCTGGCCGAACTGGTGCCATTGCCGGTGGTGACCAATGGCCGCGACGGCGCGGTGGCCTTCGACCGTGACGCCGGCCGCCTCGTTCACGTCCCCGGCCTGCCGGTCGAAGCCATCGACCCGACGGGAGCCGGCGACGTCTTCGTTGCTGGCCTCATGGTCGGCACGCTGGCGAACTGGCCGGTGGAGCACAGCCTGCGCCTGGCCAACCTCGGCGCCGCCTTGTCGGTCCGGCATTTCGGCGGAGCGCTCGCCTCGCCCGGGTGGGGCGACATCGCGTTGTGGTACCGCGACATCGGATCGAAGGATCCCGCGCTGGCCGCCGACTACGAGTTTCTCGAGGCCGTCCTGCCCGACGACGCGGTTCCGGAGGTGTCGCGTGCCATCGCGACACTCGGCTTCCGGGCCGGGCGATAGCTGTGGCGGTAGCGGAGCGTATGTTCCGAACACTCGGCGAGGCAGATACGAAAGGCAGAGTCATGAAGCACTATCTCTCGGGTCGTCGTCGGTGGAGCGCGGCTGCGGCTGCCGCCATCCTGTTCTTGGCTGCCTGCGCGCCAGGCGGTGGCTCCGACGATGACGACGGCAGTGACGGCGAGCAGCAGGCCAGCGACGTGCAGACCGACCCGGCCGAGATGGGCGAGATCACCCTGACCGTCTGGGACCAGGAGGTCCGCGGTGGGCAGGCCGCACAGATCGAGCAGCTCAACGCCGCGTTCGAAAAGGAATACCCCAACATCACCATCGACCGCGTGTCGCGCTCCACCGACGACCTGCGCACCACGCTGCGCTTGGCGCTGTCCGGCGACGATGCACCTGACGTCGTCCAAGCCAACAACGGCCGCCCGGAGATGGGCCAGTACGTGGCCTCGGACCTGCTGGTCCCGCTCGACCCGTACGCCGAGGCCTATGGCTGGACCGACCGCTTCCCGGCTTCGATCCGCGCCCTGGCGTCGTACAGCGACGACGGGTCGGTCTACGGCGAGGGGCAGCTGTACGGCCTGCCGCAGATGGGCGAGATCGTCGGGCTGTTCTACAGCAAGAGCAAGCTCGACGAGCTCGGCATGCAGCCGCCGGAGACCACCGAGGAACTCGAGGCGATCCTCGCTGCTGCCCGCGATGCGGGTGAGACGCCCATCCAGTTCGGCAACTCCGAGCCGTGGGCGGGCATTCACGAGTTCGGGTTCGTCCAGAACCAGTTCGTCGACGCCGAGACGATCCGTGACCTCGGCTTCGGCCGTCCGGGCTCCTCGTGGACCTCCGACGACAACGTCACCGCCGCCGAGACGATCGTGTCCTGGGTCGAGGCCGGCTACTTCACCGAGGGATTCAACGGCATCGACTACGACACTGCGTGGCAGAACTTCGCCCAGGGTGACGGGGTGTTCTTCCCCGGTGGTACGTGGCTCGTGGCCGATCTCACCGAGACCATGGGCGACGACGTCGGCTTCGTCCTCACCCCTGCTGGCGCGAGCGGCGAGAACCTCGTCACCGGCGGCATCAGCATCCCGTGGGCGATTCCGGCGAACGGCCAGAACCACGACGCCGCCGCGGCCTACATCAACTTCATCACCAGTGCCGATGCCATGGCCACGGTCGCCGAGACCGGCAACCTCCCCGTCGTCGACTCTGCCGACCAGCCGGCCGAAGGCCTGCAGGCCGAGGTGTTCGAGGCGTGGGCTGAAGCCGGCGAGCGCGATCTGCTGGTGCCATACCTCGACTACGCGACCGAGACGTTCTACGACACGATCACCGCGGCGATCCAGGATCTGCTCAGCGGGCAGGCCGACCCACAGCAGTTCCTCGAGACGCTCGAGGCCGAGTACACCGCGGCCACTGGTTGATCACGAGCCAGTGATGGCAGTCCCACGTACGACCCCCCGTCCGCCCGCGGAGCAGGCGTCTGCCCGCCCGGGCGGTCGGGGGCGACCAGGCGAGCCGCGGCGAGTCGCCTACCTGTACATCCTGCCGGCGGTCACGGTCTTCGCCCTGTTCGTGTTGTATCCGCTCATTCGCAGCGGGGTTTTCTCGCTGTACGACTGGGACGGACTCGGCACCGCCGAGTGGGCCGGACTGGCGAATTACCAGGCGGTGTTCACCGAGCCCGCGCTGCGCGGCGCCTTCGTGCACGCTCTGGTGCTGATCGTGTTCTATGCGATCATCCCGGTCACTCTGGGCCTGATGCTCGCGGCCACGATGAGCCGGGCCCGGATGGCCGGTCTCGGGTTCTTCCGGGTGGTGCTGTTCCTGCCGCAGGTGATCCCGATGGTGGTCGTGGCGGTGGCGTGGCGCCAGATCTACGAGCCGCAGGGGCCGCTGAACAGCGCGTTGCGCGCGGTCGGACTCGACGCGTTGGCGCGCCCGTGGCTCGGCGACTACACCGCCGCGCTGCCGTCGGTGGGCCTGGTCGGTACGTGGATCGGCACCGGCTTGTGCTTGATCCTGTTCCTGGCCGGCATGGCGAAGATCCCGCGTGAGCTGTACGAGGCCGCTCGCCTCGACGGCGCCGGGAGGTTGCGCGAGTTCACCGCGATCACGCTGCCGTCGGTGCGCGGCGAGCTGTCCGTCGCGCTCACCCTGACCGTCATCGCCGCGCTGAAGACGTTCGACCTCGTGTACGTCATGACCAGCGGCGGTCCCGGCCGGCAGACCACCGTGCCGTCGTACGAGGTGTACAACAACGCCTTCCTGATCGGCCGTGTCGGCACGGCCACCGCGCTCGCCATCGTCTTGACCGTTGTCGTGTTCCTGGTCACCGTCGTGATCAACCGAGTCGGCGAGAAGGCACAACGATGATCTCGCGCACCGAACGTAGCGCCAACTACGCCGTGCTGGCCCTGTTCGCGGTCATCGCGTTGTTCCCCGTCCTGCTGATCCTCGCCACCGCGCTGTCGCCGGACGCCATCGGCGCCGGCGGCTCGCTGCGGTCGCTGGAGTTCGCCAACTTCGCCGACGCGTGGAATCAGGGCCGGTTCGGCTCCTACATGCGCACGAGCGTGATCGTGGCCGTGCTGGTGGTGGCGCTGTCGACCGTGTTCTCCATCCTGGCCGGCTACGCCTTCGGCACCATGCAGTTCCGCGGCTCCGAGGTGATCTTCTACCTGCTGCTCCTGGGCATCATGGTGCCGGCCGAAGCGCTGGTCGTCGCGCTCTACTTCGACCTGCGCACCCTCGGGCTGACCAACACGCTCGTGGCCATCGTCATGCCTCAGGTCGCCCAGTCGGTGGCGTTCGGCACCTTCTGGATGCGGGCGTACTTCCGGTCCAGCTCACGCGAGGTCGTCGAGGCCGCGCGCATCGACGGTGCGGGGCATTGGCGCACCCTGTGGCGGGTGCTGGTGCCGATGGGCCGCCCGGCCATCACCACGATGATCGTGTTGGTGTTCATGTGGACCTGGAACGAGTTCTTGATCCCCCTGGTCATGGCCACTGACGAGAGTCTGCGCACCGCACCGCTGGGGCTCGCGTTCTTCCAGGGCCAGTACACCTCGGGCACGTCGCTGCTCGCCGCCGGTGCGGTGCTCGTGGCGCTTCCGGTGGTGCTGGTCTACCTGTTCCTGCAGCGCCACTTCATCCGCGGCATGGTCGAAGGCGCCGTCAAATGAGTTCGCCGGCCGGTTTCGCGTCGGATTTTTGAGCATGGGCCGCTCACACCAGCATGACCGACCCCGATCTCCCCAGCGAAACCCACGAATACGGCAGAAGTGCCCCACGTGATCATGTTCGAGGCGAGCATGGCACGGTGAAAGCGACCACGTGGCACGCTCAAAGTGAGTTGACGCGCCCGAAATGTCGCGTTTGTGGAACAGTTCAGCGTGCCAGGCAGGATGGGCGCCGTCGCCGGGTCGCGGCTTGACCTCGATCACAGTCGAGGTTTCATGATGTCGCCACACCTGCCGAGGCGAGAGGAGAGCCGATGACGTGAGCCGTCGCGACGCACCGACCCCGCGGTGGCGATCACGGTGGACGAGTGCGATCTCGCCACCGGTACCGTTCACCAGGTCATCGCTCACGGCCGGGCCGACATCGAGCCGTTCGACGTTGCGCGGTCGCCGCAAGCTCGAACGCTACCTCGGCCCCGACGAGACGGCCTGGGACGAGCGGTTCCGCCGTTACCTCCATGACGATCCGCGATCGCGGGGAACGGCCTGGCTGCGGATACGTCCGGACTCGATGACCGCGAAGGACCTCAGTAACGCGGTGTGAACGCCGACGACCGCAGCGAATCAGCTCGCAGATCAGTGGGGCCGGAAGTGGTCGTGCCCGGACCCGCCGCCGTACGCCTCACCACCCACATGCACCCGTCCCGGCGCACTGGCCTGCGTGACCGTCCCGATCACTCGCCATCGCTGCGGCAGCTCGGTGCCGGCCGGGAACGTCGCCACCAGGGCATGGTCCTCGCCGCCGGTCAGCACCCACTCCACCGGATCCGCACCGAGTGCGCTGGCCACCTGCTGCAACGGCTCGTCCACGACAACAGCGTCAGGGTCGAGGTCGATCAACATGCCGCTGGCCGAGGCGATGTGCCCGACGTCGGCGACCAGCCCGTCGCTCACATCGCACATGGCCGTGGCACCCAGCATCGCGGCCTCCGGCCCGGCGTCGTAGGGCACCTGCGGACGCCGATGCGCCTCGACGACAGCGCGTGGAGTGCGAAAGCCTCGGCTGAGCACCCTGAACCCGGCCTCCGACCAGCCGAGCCGACCACACACCGCCACCAGATCGCCGACCCGCGCACCGGCCCGCGTCACCGGCGCCCGGCCCTGCAGATCACCCAGCGCCGTCACCGCCACCACGATCACGTCGCTGGCCACCATGTCGCCTCCGGCGACCGACACGTCCAACGGCTCACACTCACCGCGCAGGCCGTCGGCGAGCCCGAGCGCCCACGCCGTCGGGAGGTCCGCCGGAGCCCCCAGCCCGACGGTGAGCGCCGTGGGTCGCGCCCCCATGGCGACGACGTCGGCCAGGTTCTGTGCCGCTGCCTTGTGCCCGACGTCGACCGCCTCTGACCAGGCACGACGGAAATGGCGGTCCTCGATGAGCAGGTCAGTCGTCACCACCACCCGCCCGTCTGGCGCCGCCAGCACCGCGGCATCGTCACCAGGGCCGAGCAGGACCCCGGGGCCTTGCGGCAGGCGAGCGGTGACGGCCTCGATCAGGCCGAATTCACCGAGGTCGGCGATGTTGTCCGCCATCCTGCTCCCTCAATTTCATCATCGAACCGGTAAGTTGGCCCCTCGCACATCTCTACGCACGACGTGGGAGGGCAAGCCGTGGTGGTACAGGCATACATCCTGATCCAAACCGAGGTCGGCAAAGCTGCCGAGGTCGCACGCCAGATCGCAGACATCGATGGTGTCACGCTCGCCGAGGACGTCACCGGGCCCTATGACGTCATCGTCCGCGCCGAAGCAACCAACGTCGACGACCTGGGCAAACTGGTCGTGGCCAAAGTTCAGGGAGTCGAAGGCATCACCCGTACACTGACGTGTCCCGTCGTTCACATCTGATCGTCGCTCTCCTCGGCACCGTGGCGCTCAGTTCGTGCGGTTTCGGCGCGGTCGACGTCGAACCGCATGAAGTCCAGCCGGGCAGCGCCGACACGTGCTCCGACCTGCTCGCCGAGCTTCCCGACACCCTCGACAACGCCGTCCGTCGTGACGTCGACCCACCCGTTGCCACTATCGCCGCCTGGGGCAATCCACCCATCGTGCTGCGCTGTGGCGTCGCCATGCCTGCTGCCTATCGCCCGGACGCCCAGCTGCACGACATCGACGGGGTCGGCTGGTTCGTCGAGCCGGGCGACGGTGGACAGTTCTTCACCGCCGCCGACCGCGCGGTCCTCGTCGAAGTCGCCATTCCTGACGACTACGCGCCGGAGGCCGACGTGCTGATGGACCTCGCCCCGGCGATCCTGGCGACCGTGCCCGCCCGGTAGGGTCACCGGAATGCGATCGTTCGAGCTGGCCTCCGGCGACCTACGCGACCAGCTCGTGGCAGCCACGATCGCCGGCCACAAGACCGCCACCACGGCGTTGAAGGCCTCCTACGATCTCGACGGTGAGGCGCTGCCGACTCCTGGCCTGTACCGCCTGCTCGACCGTCAGGACGAATCGATCGGTGTCGTCGACGTGACCGAGGTCGAGGTACGACGGATCGCCGACGTCGACGACGCCATCGCGCGAGCCGAGGGCGAAGGCTTCCGCGATGCCGCCGACTGGCGTCGCGGGCACGAGGACTTCTGGCGCCGTTCCGGCGAGCTCGACCGGATTCGCCGTCATCGCCCCGGATTCGACCTCGACGACGCCCTCGTCGTGATCGAGTGGTTCCGCTGGCGACCGGAACTGCTGGCGACCGACCGGCTGCTGCTGCGCCCGTTCACCGTCGACGACGCCGGGCCGTTCGCAGCCATGAACGCCGATCCCGAGGTGATGCGGCACTTCACCACCGGACCCCTCGACCGCGACGCCTCCGACGCCGCCCTGGCCCGCATCGCCGAGCGCTTCGCCGCCGACGGTTTCGGCCTCAGCGCCGTGTGCCGCCTCGACGACGGCGCCTTCCTGGGCTGGACCGGGCTCAACCGGCACCGGTGGTATCCCGACGACGTCGAAATCGGCTGGCGGCTGGTCCGCGCGGCCTGGGGTCACGGTTACGCGACCGAGGCGGCGACGGCGTGGGTTCGGCGCGCGTTCGGCTTGCTCGAGCTGCCGCGGTTGATCTCGGTCACCGTCCCGGAGAACCTGCGCTCGATCGCGGTGATGGGCAGGCTCGGCTTCACCGAGTGGGAGAAGGCGAGGCACGACGACCTCGACGTCGTTGTGTACGCCCGCGACCGGTGATCGTTGGCGCTTCGTGGTTGCCAGGGCGACCACAAAGCGCCAACGATCACCGAAGGCCCGTAGGGCGGCGCAGCGCCGTCGCGACGAGCCGGTCGACCAGCGCCGGGTAGTCCAGCCCGGAGGCCGCCCACAGCATCGGGAACATCGACGTCGGCGTGAAGCCGGGCATCGTGTTGAGCTCGTTGACCACCAGGGAACCGTCGGCGCGCAGGAAGAAGTCGACGCGGGCCAGGCTCTCGCACGACAGCGCCTTGAACGCGGTCACGGCCATCGCGCGCACCCGCTCGGCCGTCTCGTCCGGCAGATCGGCCGGGATGTCGAGTCCGACGTCGTCGCCCGGCAGGTACTTGGCCTGGAAGTCGTACAGATCGTGGGAGTCGTCGAACCGGACCTCGCCGACGACGCTGGCCTCCGGCGGTCCGCCGTCGACGCCCTCGAGGACACCGCACTCGACTTCACGACCGTCGATGGCCTGCTCGACCAGCACCTTCGGATCGTGCTCACGGGCGGCGAGGACGGCGTCGTCGAGGTCGTCGAGATGACGCACCTTGCTCACGCCCATGCTCGAGCCGGCCCGCGCCGGCTTGACGACCACCGGCAGGCCCAGTTCGGCGGCCTCGGCGAGCACACGGTCGCGCTGCGGTTTCCAGTCCGAGGGCTCGACGAGCACGTGGCGAGCGACCGGCAGTCCGGCTCCGGCCAGCAGGATCTTCATGACGTGCTTGTCCATGCCGACGGCCGAGGCCAGCACGCCCGAGCCCACGTAGGGCACGCCGGCCAGTTCGAGCAGACCCTGGATGGTGCCGTCCTCACCGAACGGCCCGTGCAGCAGCGGGAAGACGACGTCGACCTCGCCGAGGGCGCGCGGCACCTCACCGGGCGAGTGCACGCTGAGCTCGCCACGACCCGGCATGACCACGGTGCCGCCCTCGTCGCCGACGCGCGGCAGCTTCCCGTCGGTGATCGCCAGCTGTTCAGCATCACCGGAGGTGAGCACCCAGCGCCCGCTCGTGGTGATGCCGATCGGCACCACGTCGTAGCGCTGCGGATCGAGCGCAGCCAGCACCCCGCCTGCGGTGACACAGGAGATCTCGTGCTCGGAGCTCCGGCCGCCGAAAATCAGCGCGATACGGATACGGCGCCCGGTTGCGGTGGTGTTCATCGGCGCGACCCTACTATGCCTAATGCCCGTGCCGTTCCGGTTTGGCGGTGCGAGACAACAACGATCGCAGCATCTGCACCGGAGTGAGTTCGCCGTGCACGACGCGAGTGACGTGGTCCACGATCGGCATCTCGACGCCGCGCCGCGCGGCGAGGTCGAGTACGGATTCGCACGACTTGACCCCTTCGGCGACCTGCCGGGAGCCCGCGGTGATCTCGTCCACGCTCAACCCGCGCCCCAGCTTCTCGCCGAAGGAACGATTGCGCGACAGTGGCGACGAGCACGTCGCGACCAGGTCGCCGAGCCCGGCCAGACCCGAGAACGTGTACGGGTCCGCGCCGAGAGCCGCGCCGAGGCGGGCGGTCTCGGCCAGCCCGCGGGTGATGACGCTCGCGCGAGCGTTGTCGCCGAAGTTCAGCCCGGCGGCCATGCCCACCGCCAGCGCGATGACGTTCTTGACCGCGCCGCCGAGCTCCGCGCCCACGACGTCGGTGTTCGTGTACGGGCGGAACGACGGGGAATGACACGCCTGCTGCACCCGCTTGGCCAGCGATTCGTCGGCTGCTGCGACGACGCTGGCGGCCGGCTGGCGTTGGGCGATCTCGCCGGCCAGGTTCGGACCGGTGACGACGGCGATGCGCCCTGGACCCACGCCCGTCACGTCGTCGATCACCTCGCTCATCCGCTTGGCCGTGCCGAGCTCGACCCCTTTCATCAGGCTCACCAGCACCGCTGACGACGGCAGCAGCGGCGCCCACTCGACGAGGTTCATCCGTAGCGACTGCGACGGTACGGCGAGCACCACCAGATCGGCACCAGCCGCGGCTTCGGCGGGGTCATGGGTGGCACGGATCGTGGCGGGCAGCGTGATGTCGGGCAGGTAGTCGACGTTGACCCGCTTGGTGTTGATGGCATCGCACAGTTCAGCGCGCCGCCCCCACATCACCACGTCCGCACCGGCATCGGCGAGCACCAGCGCGAAGGCCGTCCCCCACGAGCCGGCACCGAACACCGCAGCGCGCATCAGGACATCTCCTCGTCAGAGGTGGGCTCCGCCTGGTCCGCAGTGTTGGGGCGTTCGGGCTGATCCAGCTGGCGGGGAACGGTGGGATCGCCGATGGGCGGCAATCCGGCGGCACGGACGTCGAAGCGTCGCTGCGGCGCGGACTCGTGGCGAATGGCGGCCAGTTGCGCCGTGATGGCGTCGTCGATGCGGTCTTGGGCCCGACGTACGATCTCCGCGGTCAGCGCGACGCCGCGCAGATCGTCCAGCTGGACCGGAGGCCCGGCGCTGACGTGCATGACCTTCCGGGGAAACAGCCGCGGCCGCTTGCTGTAGGGCGCGAGCACTTCGTGCGCACCCCACTGAGCGACCGGGATGACGTCGCAGCCGGTCTCCAGAGCGATCCTGGCGGCGCCGGTCTTGCCGACCATCGGCCACATGCCGGGGTCGCGCGTGATGGTGCCCTCGGGGTAGATGGCCACGAGCTCACCGGCGTTGACGGCATCGACTGCGGCTCGATACGCCTGGGAGGCGTCGCGCGATTCCCGGAAGACCGGGATCTGCCGCGCAGCCGCCACGATCCGGCCGACCACGGGAATGCGGAACACGCCCTCCTTGGCCAGGTACCGCGTGGCGCGACCGTGGTCCCAGAGGAAGTGCGCGAACGTCAGCGGATCGAAGTGCGAGATGTGGTTGGCCGCGACGACCACGCCGGTGCCTGGCGGCGGGATGTGCTCGCCTCCGGTCCAGTTTCGCCGCGTGATGAGCATGAGGAACGGGCGGAGCACGAACGCGATGGCCCGGAAGGCGAGCCCCGCCCCAGCGTGTCGTCGACGCCTTCGATCCGCCACGAATCCTCCTTCAGATCCCGGCCCGCGGTGCAAGTGGTGCAAATGATTGCTGAATCATGTGGTGCGAATACCGTACGAGTTGCGGGCCGGGACAGTTTCACCCGCGTGCCGCGCCGGCGTCGAGTCGAGGCGTTGGACTGATTGGTCGCAGGGCGCCGGTGCGGGAGCGGGCACCATGCGTAAGACTGACACACGATGCCGACAACCCTGCCTTGGTCCCTCGTGATCCCGGTGAAGCGGCCGGAGTTCGCCAAGACGCGCCTGGCTGACACGGTCGGCGAGCTGCGTCCGCACATCGCACGCGCTTTCGCCGCCGACACCGCCGCGGCCGCGTTGGCGTGTGCGCTGGTCGAAGACGTGACCGTGGTGACCGACGACGACGAATCCGCCCAGCGGCTCCGGTCGCTCGGGGCGCTCGTCGTGGCCGACGCGCCCGACGCAGGTCTGAACGCGGCCTTGCGGCATGGCGCCGCCGAAGTACGCGCACGCCGGCCCGACGCACCCGTCGCCGCCCTGTCGGCCGACCTTCCGGCGCTGCGCCCGGCCGAACTCGAGCAGGCGCTTGGTGCCGCATCCGAGCATCCGGTGTCGTTCGTCGCCGATGTGGCCGGCGTGGGAACGACGCTCTACGCCTGTGCATCCGGTTCGCCGTTCGAGCCGCGCTTCGGCGGACGGTCGCGGGCGGCTCACCGCGAAGCCGGCGCGGTCGAACTCGACGTGGCGGCGATTCCCTCGGTACGCCGCGACGTCGACACCGCCGTCGACCTGTGGGACGCCACCCGCCTGGGCCTCGGGCCCCATACACAGGCCGCCGTGGCGCAGCTCGACAACGTCCGGTGAGGCGGCGGCGCGGTCGCACCTGGTGGCGCGGCGGCGGCGCTGGTTCGGTGTTGCGTTGGTGGCCGATGCAGCGGCGTGGCCGACGATCATGAGGCGCTCGCGGCGCTCCCCCGCGAAGATCATGAGTCACCCACGGCGCTCCCCCGCGAAGATCATGAGTCACCCACGGCGCAACAACGCCGCTACCTACTCATGATCGCCAAACCGAGTCACGACTCCGACGACGAATCCGCCTAAACCGCCCGTCGCACCGCACACGACCGCTACCAACCGCCGATCATGAGGCGCTCACGGCGCTCCCCCGCGAAGATCATGAGTCACCCACGGCGCGATAACGCCGCTACCTACTCATGATCGCCAAACCGAGTCACGACTCCGACGACGAATCCGCCGGAGCGGTCTTCTTGGCCGCGGACTTCGCCGGCGCCGCCTTCTTCGCCGCGGACTTCGCCGGAGCTGCCTTCTTGGCCGCGGACTTCACCGGCGCCGCGGACTTCGCCGGAGCTGCCTTCTTCGCCGGAGCCGCCTCCGCCGTGGGCGCAGCCTTCACCGGTGCCTTCTTCGCCGGCATGGTCCCCTTCTTCAGCGGAGCCTTGGCGGCCGAGCTCGTCTCCGTCGTCGCCGGTGCCTTCTTCGCCGCCGGAACCTTCTTCGCCGCAGGAGCCTTCGTCGCCGACGCGGGAACCTTCTTCGCGGGAACCTTCTTGGCGGGGGTCTTCTTCGCCGCGGCCGGCACCTTCTTCGCAGCAACCTTCTTCGCCGACGCCGACGACGTCGACCCCGATGCCTTCTCGTCAGCCGAAGGCGTTGCCGTCGAAGCTCCATCATCGCCGCGCTCACCCCGGACCGTGTCGGCGGCCCTGCGAGCAGCCGACGACGCGACCCGGCTGGCCGACTCGGCGGCCGAAGCCGCCTGCGACGGGACCATCGACAGCGACTGCACGACGCGCGAGCGGACCTTACGCACGCCCGCGACCACGTCCTTGAGTTCGTCAGTGGGAGCGAAGGTGGGCACGATTCTGCGCTTGGACCCCTCGCTGCCGCGGTCGAACACGCCGAGACCCCGCACGGCCACCTTCTCGCCGGCCGCGAGTGACTTCGTGATGCCCTCGACGACAGCATCGAGCGCGTGCTGGGCCACCTCGCGGTTGCCGTCGAAGCGCTCGGCGATCCGGTCGATCAGCTTCTTCTTACTCACCGTCGCTCCTCAACCCGATGTCGCGACGCCCGAGGTCCGGCCGTCGTGATCCACACGCTAGGCAGTCCCGGGGCCGCACACAACGACAACAGGGAGATACCCGGCGTGTCGCCGGGTCAGGCGAGTGTGCGCGGCTTGTGGGACGGCCGAGCGGTTTCGAAATCGGCGATGGCGTCGACGTGGCGCATGGTGAGCCCGATGTCGTCGAGGCCCTCCATCAGCCGCCAGCGCGTGTAGTCGTCGATACCCATGGGCGCGACGATGTCGGCGCAACGGACCTCGCGGTGTTCGAGGTCGACGGTCACCTCGGTGCCGGGTTCGTTCTCGAGCACCTTCCAGATCTGCTCGATGTCGTCTTGTGCCAACTCCCCGGTGAGCAGCCCCTGCTTGCCCGAGTTGCCGCGGAAGATGTCGGCGAACCGCGAGGACAGAACCGCCTTGAAGCCGTAGTCCTTCAGCGCCCAGACGGCATGCTCACGCGACGAGCCGGTGCCGAAGTCGGGCCCGGCCACGAGCACCGAGCCGGAGCGGTACGCAGGCTGGTTGAGCACGAACGACTCGTCGCCGCGCCAGGCCGCGAACAGCGCGTCCTCGAACCCGGTGCGGGTCACCCGCTTGAGGTAGACGGCGGGGATGATCTGGTCGGTGTCGACGTTGCTGTATCGCAGCGGCACGCCGATGCCGGTGTGGCGGCTGAACTTCTCCATAGCTCCCTCTGTTTCGGCAGTCCGCCATGATCATCGACGGCGTCCGGTCTGGCGCGCGGACCCGTCGACGGTCATGGGATCAGCTGATCGACGGTTCGAGGTCGGCAGGCGACGACAGTGTGCCGCGCACGCCGGTCGCTGCGGCGACCAACGGGCTGACCAGATGAGTAC
>JAJYTA010000200.1:308-7040 GCA_021793295.1 Actinomycetes bacterium | reverse complement strand
CTCGGCGCCGGCGGGTGTGTCGACGACGGACAGCACGCGTTCGTCCCGCCGCAGCGTCGCACCGCGGCGCTCGGCGAGTTCCAGCTGGGCACGAACGGCGTCGTCGGCCAGGACATAGCCGGCGCCCGGCTCGAAGAAGCCGACGTCGTCGACGCCGACCCGGAACTGGGGGAACTCCCGGCGCAGCTCGTCGGCGTCGAGGAGCCGATGGTCGATGCCGTGTGCGACGGCCACGTCGATGGTGGACCGCAGGAAGTCGTCGGCACCGTGCATGGAGGCCGTGACCGAGGCGGGGCGCACCAGCAACCCACCCGTGCGGTGCAGCACCGCGGTGGACGTCTCGTGCTCCAGCTCGTGCCACAGCTCGTGGCTGCGCCGGACGAACGGCACGTAGACCTCGCCCTCGCCGACCGCCTCGCGCGTGATGCGGGTGTCGCCATGGGTCGAGCCGTACGGGTGCGGGGGCGCGTACCGGTCGATGCCGAGCACGCTCGTCCCCATCGCGGTCAGGTGATGGACAGCGGCGCTACCCACCGCCCCGAGGCCGACGACGAGCACGTCGTAGTGCTTCATCCGGGCGATGGTACGCGCGGCGGACGCCGGAGCGATCAGGACGTGACGATCAACGTCCACATCCGGCCCAGTGCCTGACGATCACCGGGATCACTTGCCTGATACCGTAAGATTTACGTAGTAGGCCGCGCCCACAGGAAGAACTTCCCGCCACGCCTTCACCAGACGTCCAGCGCCCAGGCCAAGGAGCTCATCACCATGGCTGAACAGCTCAGCATCCCGGCAGACGAAGTCCACGCCGTCCTCGCCAAGCACCTGCTCACCGACGGCTTCAAGCTCGTCCTCGACCCCATCGCCAGCCGGGGAAGCTGGCTGGTCGACGCTCGCGACGGCACGCGCTACCTCGACATGTACACGTTCTTCGCCTCCTCTCCCCTGGGCTGCAACCCACCGGGGATCGTCGACGATCCCGCCTTCATGGAGTTGCTCGCCCAGGTCGCGGCGAACAAGCCGGCCAACTCCGACGTCTACACCGCGCACCTGGCCGAGTTCAGCGAGACCTTCTCCCGCGTGCTCGGTGACCCCGAGCTGCCGCACCTGTTCTTCGTCGAAGGTGGCGCGCTCGCGGTCGAGAACGCGCTGAAGGCCGCCTTCGACTGGAAGAGCCGGCACAACGAGGCGAACGGGCGTGACGCTGGGCTCGGCACCCGGGTTCTCCATCTCACCAGGGCATTCCACGGCCGCAGCGGCTACACGATGTCGCTGACCAACACCGATCCGGGCAAGACCGCCCGGTATCCGAAGTTCGACTGGCCGCGGGTCGACGTACCGGCGATCCGGTTCCCGCTCGCCGATCACCTGGACGAGGTGGCGGTTGCCGAAGAGCGCGCGCTGGCCCAAGCCCGGCAGGCCTTCGCCGACCACCCGCACGACATCGCCGCGTTCATCGCCGAGCCGATCCAGGGCGAAGGCGGCGACAACCACATGCGCGCGGAGTTCCTCCAGGCGATGCAGCGCCTGGCGCACGAACACGACGCGTTGTTCATCGTCGACGAAGTGCAGACCGGCGCCGGGACCACCGGGTCGGCCTGGGCGTATCAACAGCTCGGCCTGTCGCCGGACATCGTCGCGTTCTCGAAGAAGGTCCAGGTGGGCGGCATCATGGCCGGCCGGCGCCTCGACGAGGTGCCGGACAACGTCTTCGCGGTCTCCGGGCGTATCAACTCCACCTGGGGCGGTGGTCTCGTCGACATGGTCCGCTCCCGCCGTATTCTCGAGATCATCGAGGCCGAGGGCCTCATCGACGCGGCGAAGGCGAAGGGCGAGCGGTTCGTGGCGGGCCTGCACGCCGTGGCGGCCGAGGCCGCGGCCGTCACCAATGTCCGCGGCCGGGGCCTGATGGTCGCCGCCGACCTGCCCGACCAGGCCACCCGCAACGCCGTACTGGCCGACCTGCGCGACACCGAGCACGTCATCGCCTTGCCCAGCGGCGAGCACGCGATCCGCTTCCGTCCCGCCCTCTCGGTGTCAGATGATGAGATCGACCAGGCCGTCGCGGCGTTCGGCCGCGCCGTAGCTCGCCAGACGTCATGAGAACCGAGGAGTAGTCACCGTGTCCCGTCTCGTCACCTCCGTAGTCGACGGCAAGCCCCTGGACTCCGGTACGTCGCCTCGGCTGCCGTCGCTGAACCCGGCCAACCTCGACGATGTGGTCGCCGAGATCGATCTCGCGCCGGCGCGCGTGTTCGTCAGCGCCGCCGTGGTCGCCTCCAACGCTCAACAGGCCTGGGCCGACGTGCCCGCCCCGGTCCGTGGCCGGGCCATCGCCCACATCGGGCGCGTGGTCGAGCAGAACGCCGAAGCTCTGGCGCGACTCGTCGTGCGCGAGATCGGCAAGCCCTACACCGAGGCGCTCGGTGAAGTCCGCGAGATCGTGGACACCTGCGACTTCTTCCTCGGCGAGGGCCGGCGCCTGTACGGGCAGACCGTGCCGAGCGAGATGCCCGACAAGCAGCTGTTCACCTTCCGCAACCCCGTCGGCACCGTCGCGGTCATCACCGCCGGCAACTTCCCCGTCGCGGTTCCGTCGTGGTACATCGTCCCGGCCCTGCTGGCCGGCAACACCGTCGTCTGGAAGCCGGCGGAGTACTCCGCGGCCATCTCGCAGGCCTTCCACGAGCTGTTCGTGCGCGGGGGCGGGCTGCCCGACGGCGTGTTCAACATCGTTCATGCCGACGGCGCCACCACGTACGCCGGCCTCGAGCAGGCGCTCGAGCAGGGTTACGTCGACAAGGTCGGATTCACCGGTTCGCCGGAGGTCGGCCGCGAGATCGGCGCGCTGACCGGACGCCATCTGCAGACCGCCTGTCTGGAGCTGGGCGGCAAGAACCCGCTGGTCGTCATGCCCAGCGCCGACCTCGACCTCGCCGTCGAAGGTGCGCTGTTCTCCGGATTCGGCACGGCCGGGCAGCGGTGTACGTCGCTGGGGACGGCCATCGTGCACGAGTCGATCCACGACGAGTTCCTGCGCCGCTTCACCGCAGCCGTCGACGCCGCCGTGGTCGGCGACCCGAGCGGTGACGTGCTCATGGGGCCGCTGCTGGATGCGAAGTTCGCCGAGCGGTACGAGAAGTACCTCGGTTGGATCCAGCCGCAGCACACGGTCCACGGCCCCACCGGGCGGATCACCGCAGCCAACCCACGCCCCGGCTTCGCCGGCGACCCGTCGAACGGCCTGTACTACCACCCCGTGATCGTCGACGGCGTCCGCCCCGGCGACGAGCTGTTCGACAACGAGACGTTCGGCCCCATCGTCGGCGTCACGACGTGCACCAGCCTCGACGACGCCATCGAACTGGCCAATGCGCCCGGATACGGGTTGTCGTGCTCCATCTACACCAACGACCCCGCCGAGGTGTTCGCCTACCGGCGCGGCATCGGCGCCGGCATGGTCAGCGTCAACAACTCCACCTCCGGCGCCGAGGCGCACCTGCCGTTCGGCGGCAACGGCAAGTCCGGCAACGGCTCGCGGCAGTCCGGCATCTGGGTGCTCGACCAGTTCACCCGGTGGCAGTCGATGAACTGGGACTACTCCGGCAAGTTGCAGAAAGCCCAGATGGACGTCGCCGAGCTGGTCCCCGACACCGAGTTCCGCCTCGACGGCTGAGGACGCTTGACACCGTGACCCCCTCGACCAACCCGGTGGCAGCTCTGCAGGACGCTCTCCTCGGCGCGGTGGCCGAGCTCGACACCGGGCCGGCCGAGGCGGGGCCGGCGGTGGCAGCGACCGGTCCTGCAACGCTGTGGCGGATCTTCGACGCGCAGGTGACCAGCCGGCACCTCGATGTCGTCGCCCGGGAGCTGCAGGCCGAGGGCCGCGGCTTCTACACCATCGGGTCGGCCGGCCACGAGAGCAACGCCGTGGTCGCCGAGGCGCTGCGCGCCACCGACCCGGCGTTGCTGCACTATCGCTCCGGCGGGTTCTACGTGGCTCGCGCGGGCCAGGTGGACGGGTCGACCCCGATCCGCGACATCGTCCAGAGCCTGATCGGCTCCGCCGACGAGCCGATCGCCGGAGGTCGGCACAAGGTGTTCGGCCACGCGGCCCTGTCGATCATCCCGCAGACGTCCACGATCGCCTCGCACCTGCCGCGGGCCGTGGGCCTGGCGCTCGCCTTGCACCGCGCGCGCCGCCTGGGCGTCGAGCCGCCGTGGCCGGACGACTCCGTCGTGGTCTGCTCGTTCGGCGACGCCTCGGCGAACCACTCGACGGCCACGGGTGCCATCAACACCGCGCTCAACACGGCCTATCGCGGGCTGCCGATGCCGCTACTGCTGGTCTGCGAAGACAACGGCACCGGGATCTCCGTGCCCACGCCGACCGGCTGGATCCGGGCGGCCTACGGCTCGCGACCGGGGCTGACCTACATCGCCGTGGACGGCTCCGACACCGTCGCAGCGCTCGAGGCCGCCACCGAAGCGGCCCGGCTGGTGCGCGAACGTCGCCGCCCGGTCTTTCTGCACCTGCGCACCGTGCGCTACCTCGGCCATGCCGGCAGCGACGCCGAGATCACCTATCGCAGCCACACCGAGATCGTCGCGGACTACCAGCGCGATCCGGTCCTGGGGACCGCCCGAGCATTGGTCGGCGCCGGCGCGGCCACGGGTGCTGACCTCACCGCCCGCTACCACCAGATTCGGGCCAGGGTCGATGCCGTCGTGGCCGAGGTCGCCGAGTCGCCTCAGCTGGGTTCGGCGGCCGAGATCGTCGCGCCGTTGTCGCCACGCACGCCGGAGCTGGTCGCCGACGCCGCGAAGCGGCTACGCAAGCCCGACGGTGAAGCAGCGCCGGCCACCTTGGCGGAGTCGATCAACACCACGCTCGCCGCGGCGCTGGACAACGACCACCGGGTCGTGGTCTTCGGCGAGGACGTCGGGCGCAAGGGCGGCGTGTACGGCGTCACCCGCGGCCTGTCACGACGGTTCGGCCAGGCCAGAGTGTTCGACACGCTGCTCGACGAGCAGTCGATCCTGGGCTTCGGCCTCGGCGCCGGCCTGGCCGGCCTGCTCCCGGTCCCGGAGATCCAGTACCTGGCCTACCTGCACAACGCTGAAGACCAGCTGCGCGGTGAGGCCGCCTCGCTGTCGTTCTTCTCCCGGGGGCAGTACCGCAACCCGTTGGTCGTGCGTATCGCCGGCCTGGCCTATCAGCGTGGCTTCGGCGGGCACTTCCACAACGACAACGCCGTCGCGGTCCTGCGTGACATCCCCGGTCTGGTGGTCGCCTGCCCGGCCCGGGGCGACGACGCCGCGGCCATGCTGCGCACCTGTCTGGCCGCGGCGTCGGTCGACGGGACCGTCTGCGTCTTTCTCGAACCGATCGCGCTGTACCACACGCGAGACCTGTTCGCCGACGGCGACGGCGGCTGGCTTGCCGCCGACGCCGGCGAGCACGTGCCCATCGGTCGCGCTCGGGTCCACGGCGAAGGCCGCGATCTCACCATCGTCACCTTCGCCAACGGCGTGCGGATGAGCCTGCGGGTCGCTCGCCGGCTGGCCCAGCGTGGCATCGCCGTCCGCGTGCTCGATCTGCGCTGGCTGGCGCCACTGCCGGTCGACGACATCGTCCGTGCGGCCGAGGCCACCGGGCGGGTGCTGGTCGTGGACGAGACACGCCATGCCGCTGGGGTCGGCGAAGGCGTCCTGAGCGCGCTCGTGGAGTCCGGCTACGCCGGGTCCGCCGCTCGCGTCAGCGCGCACGACAGCTTCGTGCCGCTGGGTACGGCTGCCAACCACGTCCTGCTGAGTGAGCACGACATCGAGACGGCCGCCGTCGAACTGGCCGAAAAGGAGTGACATGACCGGCACCGCGCCGCTTGATCTGTTGAGCACCGAGCACCTCCTCGACGACGAGGAACGAGCCATCCGCGACACCGTGCGCAAGTTCGTCGACGATCGCGTGCGCCCGAACGTCGCCGAGTGGTACGAGCAGGGCATCGACGACGACACCGTGCGCGAGACCGCGCGCGAGGCCGGCAAGCTCGGCCTGCTCGGCATGCACCTCGAGGGTTACGGGTGCGCAGGCACGAACGCCACCTCCTACGGCCTGGCCTGTATGGAGCTGGAAGCCGGCGACTCCGGGGTGCGCAGCCTGGTTTCCGTGCAAGGTTCACTGGCGATGTTCGCCATCCACGCCTTCGGCTCGGAAGAGCAGAAGCAGCGCTGGCTGCCCGGTATGGCAGCCGGCGAGCTGATCGGCTGTTTCGGCCTCACCGAGGCCGACTTCGGCTCCAACCCCGCCGGCATGCGGACCCGCGCCCGCCGCGACGGCGACGACTGGGTGCTCGACGGCACGAAGATGTGGATCACCAACGGCTCGGTCGCCGATGTCGCCGTGGTGTGGGCCAAGACCGACGACGGCGTACGCGGCTTCCTGGTTCCGGCGGGTACGCCCGGGTTCAGCGCGCCGAAGATCACCCGGAAGCTGTCGCTGCGCGCCTCGATCACCAGCGAGCTGGTCCTGGAGAACGTCCGTCTGCCCGCCGATGCCGTCCTGCCCGAGGTGTCGAGCCTGCGCGGGCCGTTGTCCTGCCTGAACGAGGCGCGTTTCGGCATCGTCTTCGGTGCGCTCGGCGCGGCGCGCGACTGCCTGCAGACCGCGCTGGACTACGCCGCCAGCCGTGAGGTCTTCGATCGCTCGCTGTCGTCGTACCAGATCAC
>JAJYTA010000200.1:0-298 GCA_021793295.1 Actinomycetes bacterium | reverse complement strand
AAGGGGTATCTGCTCGCGTTGCATCTGGGGCGGCTGAAGGACGCCGGCGAGCTTCAACCGCGACAGATCAGCTTCGGCAAGCTGAACAACGTCCGCGAGGCCCTGGCCATCGCCCGCGAATGCCGCACGATTCTCGGCGCCAGCGGGATCACCTTGGAGTATTCGCCGCTGCGCCACGCCAACAATCTGGAGTCCGTGCTGACGTACGAGGGGACCTCCGAGGTACATCAGCTCGTCATCGGTCAGGCCCTGACCGGCGAGTCGGCCTTCACCTGAGGACGAGTCCACCGCCGGTCAG
>JAJYTA010000199.1 GCA_021793295.1 Actinomycetes bacterium | reverse complement strand
GACGTTCCTCGGGATGTGGATCTTCGGCTGGCACCGGCTGAACCGGTGGGTCCACACGGCGCTGTTCTGGCTGGTGGTCGCCACCGCGTACCTGTCGGCCTACTGGGTCATGGTGGCCAACGGCTTCCTGCAACAACCCGTCGGGCACACGGTCGAGGACGGTGCCGCTCGCATCGGCGACTTCGCAGCTGTGTTGACCAATCAGCACACCGTCGGCGCGCTGTCGCACCTCGTCCCGGCCTGCCTGCTCACCGCGAGTGTCCTGATGGTCGGCGTGTGCTCGTGGCACTTCCTGCGCCGGACCCCGGAACTGGACTTCTTCCGACGATCGTTGCGCCTGGCCGTGGGCACCGGCTTTATCGCGTCGGTTTTCGTCGTCACGTTCGGCTACGCCCAGTTCGCTTACCTGACCGAGGCCAAGATGACGGCGATCGACGGCCCCGGGCGCCGCGCCGAACTGGCCGCCGAGATGCAGGAGAGATTCGGGCCGGGCGACTGGCTGCCGCCGGAATGGCTGTCGACGCCTTGGCTGATCATGGACCTCAGCGGGCATCTGTTCGTTCTGATCTTCACCGGGTTGCTTTTGTTCCTGATCATGAACGCCTTCGACCGCATCCGCCCGGTTCGCCTGCGGCGTTTCTGGCAGCGCTTCTACGTGTGGATCATCCCGTGGCCGTTCGTCGTGGCGATCTGCGGCTGGCTGCTGCGCGAAGTCGGTCGCCAGCCGTGGATGGTGTACGGCGAACTCACCGTCGCCGACGCCGTGTCACCGCGAAGCGCCGGATCGGTACTGGCCAGCCTGCTGATCTTCGGCACGGTGCTCCTCGTGCTCGCCGGCACGGACTGGTGGCTGATCGCTCGGCTGGCTCGGCGTGGTCCGCACGACATGGCGCTCGGTGCCGACGCGGACACCGTCGATGAAATCGATGACGACGGCGTCTCGGGTGAGCCGCTCACCCTCGTGGGGAAGGGCTGAACGATGCAGACCGTCTGGCTGGTGATGCTCGGGCTGATGCTCACCGGGTGGTCCGTTCTCGACGGCGCCAACCTGGGTCTGGGGATGTCGCTTCGCCGCCCCGGCCGTTCGGAGCGGGAGCGCCGGCTGCTGCTGACCGCGCTCGGTCCGTTCCTGCTGGCCGGAGAGGTCTGGCTGGTGGCCGGCGCGGGCCTGCTCATCGGTGTGTTTCCGGCTTTCGAGAAGGATCTGCTCGCGGCGTGCTACCCGATCGTCGTGGCGCTCGTGGTGTCGTGGGTGCTGCGCGATGCCGGGGTCTGGTTGCGCAGCCGCCGCCCGGGCCGACGGTGGCGCCGCGGCTGGGAGCGCACCGTCGCCGTGGCCAGCGGAGGATTCGCTTTCGCCTGGGGAGTGCTGTTGGCCAGCGTCGCCCAGGGGGTGCCACTGGACGGCGGGGTCGGCCTTGGGACACTGATAGGACCGTACTCACTGCTCTGGGGAGCCGCGATGGTCGCCGTGTTCACGCTGCACGGCGCAGCGTTCACCGCGATGCGCATGCCGCGTGAGCAACGCGGGGGCGCGGTGCGCGCGGCGCGCCGCTGCGGCCCGCTCGCCGCGGGCCTGCTGTTGGCCGGCGGCGTGGCCGTGCCGGTGTTCGGCATCGACCTGCTCCGGCCGGTGCCTGCTGCACTGATCCTCGTCGTGGCGGTCACAGCAGCCGTTGCCGGCCCGCGGCTGCTCGAGCACGGCCGCGACGGGCGGGCGTTCGCCGTCACCGCGGTCGCTGCCGCGGCGCCGTTGCTCGCCGTCGGCTCAGCCATGGCGCCGCTGCTGACGCACGGCACCGCCGGCCCGGACACCCTCGCGCTGCTGGCTCGGGTCACGCTGCCGGTCGTGCCGCTGCTCCTCGCAGCTCAGGCCTGGTTGTGGTGGACGTTCCGGCACCGCGTGGGCCGGGGATCGGCGGTGTTCTTCTGAATCGCCTCGCCCGCCGCCTGATCAGCACGCTTCCGGCCGCGCCGATCGTCGTCACCGCGCTCGCCGCCATGGCGGCGGCCGGCGCGGTGCTCATCGTGGTGCAGGCGCACCTGCTGGCGCGCGCGGTGGCCGACGGCGTGCTGGCCCAGTCGCCCCCGGGCGCACTGCGCGACGTGCTGGTCGCCCTGGCGCTGGTGTTGGCGGCCCGGGCCGCACTGTCGTGGTGCCAGCAGGTCGCAGCCCATCGTGCCGCGGCGTCGGTCAAGGCAGCCTTGCGCCGGCAGATGTTGCGTCGCACTCAGGAACTCGGGCCCGGTTGGCTCGCCGGGCAGCAGACCGGCGGCCTGGCCACCACGCTGGGCCGCGGACTCGACGCACTCGACCCGTACTTCACCGGGTACTTTCCGCAGCTGTTCGTCGCCGCGGTCGTGCCGGTCGCCGTCCTCGTCCAACTCGCCGTCGCCGACATCGCGTCGGCCGTCATCATCTGCCTCACCCTTCCGCTGATCCCGATCTTCGGGATCCTGGTCGGCCTGCAGACGAAGCGGTCGACCCGGCGGCAGTGGCGGGCGCTGGAGCGGCTCGGCGGGCACTTCCTCGACCTCGTGGCCGGCCTACCGACCCTGCGAGCCTTCGGCCGCGCCAGCGCCCAGGCCGAGCTCGTGCGCCGCGGCGCCGACGAGCACCGCAGGGCCACCATGTCCACGCTGCGCATCGCGTTCCTGTCCGCGCTGGTGCTCGAGCTCGTCGCGACGATGTCGGTGGCGTTGGTCGCCGTGCCGGTCGGGTTGCGCCTGCTCGACGGCGACGTCGACCTGTACACCGCCATGCTCGTCCTGCTGCTCGCGCCCGAGGCCTACCTGCCGTGGCGCTCGCTCGGGTCGCAGTTCCACGCCAGCACCGAGGGACTCGCCGTCGCCGAACGCGCCTTCGCGGTGGTGGATTCCGCCGGGGACCGAGGGCCCAGCAGGTCGCTAGGCGGGCTGTCGGTCTCCGTGGCGGAGAAGCATGCCACGGAGCCCTCTTCTACGCCCGCTACGCGAGCTGCTGGGCCCTCGGACGACGAGTCTCGATCGGGCGGGAGGTCGCTGCGTCGGCTGTCGGTCTCCGTGGCGGAGAAGCATGCCACGGAGCCCTCTTTTACGCCGACTCCGCGAGCTCCCGCCCGATCGAACGACTCCTCCGGTTCCGATTCTGACGGCGGTTCGGGTGCTGTTGCGGTGCGGTTCGAGAACGTGACCGTGCGATATCCAGGGCGCGACCGTCCGGCGCTGGACGACGTGTCGCTGACCATCGACGAAGGTGAGCACGTCGCCCTGGTCGGGCCGAGCGGCGCCGGGAAGTCGACGCTGCTCGGTGTCGTGCTCGGGCTGGTGATCCCCGTCGCCGGGCGGGTGCTCGTCGCCACCGAGGACCAACACGCGCACGGGCCGGTGGATCTCGGGACGACCGACCTCGACGCGTGGCGGCGCCGGGTGGCGTGGGTGCCGCAACGCCCGCACTTGTTCGCCGGCAGTCTCGCCGCCAACATCACGCTCGGTGATCCCGCGGCCACCGACGAGCAGATCACCCGCGCCGCCCGGCTCGCCCACGCGGAGGAGTTCATCGAGACCCTGCCGCAGGGGTACGACACGATGCTGGGGGAGCGCGGCGTCGGCTTGTCGGCCGGCCAGCGTCAGCGCATCGCCCTGGCGCGCGCGTTCCTGCGTGACGCGCCGCTGCTCGTCCTCGACGAGCCGACCGCCGGCCTTGACTCCGGCAGCGAGGCCGCCGTGGTCGAGGCGACGCGGCGGCTGATGGCCGGGCGGACCGTGCTGGTGGTGGCCCACCGACCAGCTGTGGTGGCCGACGCGGACCGGATCCTGCGGCTCGAACGAGGCCGCTTGGTCGAGACGGACCGCGACGCCATGCCCGCGGGGGTGGCGTGATGGCGACGACCGCTTCGGCACCCGACAGGCAGCGTTCCGCGTCCAGCCGCGGCACCACGGCGGCCGGGCACGCCCCGACCCTGCGCGTGCTCGCCCTGCTCCGCGGGCACACGGGCCGGGTGGGCGTCGCGGTCGCCGCCGGGGTGGCGGCCGAACTGGGCGCGTTGGCTCTGATGGCCACGGCCGCATGGCTGATCGCCCGCGCGGCGCAGCAGCCGCCGTTGGCCGCGCTGTCGCTGGCGATCGTGGGGGTACGTGCCTTCGCCACGACACGTGGGGTCTTCCGGTATGCCGAACGGTTGGCCGGACACGATGCCGCCCTACGCGCCCTGGCGGCGCTACGGGCACGGGTCTTCGATGCGCTGGTGCCGCTGGCGCCGTCGGGGTTGCCCGCCTACCGCAGCGCCGACCTGCTCAGCCGCATGGTCTCCGACGTCGAGGCCGTGCAGGACCTCGTCGTCCGGGTGATCGTGCCGGTCGGGACCGCGCTGGTGGTCGCCGGGGTCGCCACCGGGTTCACCGCGGCCGTCCTGCCCGTGGCCGGGGTCGTGCTGGCGGTGGGATTGGCCGTGGCCGTCGCCGGTATCCCGGCAGTGACGACGGCGGCCGCCCGGCGCAACGCACGCAGCCTCGCCCCGGCGCGTGCCGAGCTCGCCGCCCGCAACGCCGACCTGATCGAGGGCAGCGCGGACCTCGCCGTCTTCGGCGCCACTCAGCGCGCGCTCGACGCCGCCGACGCCGCCGCGGACCGCTTGGCCGCGGTCGAGCGGCGAACCGCGTGGACCGGGGCCGCCGGCGGGGCGGCCACGATGCTCGTGCAGGGCGCCACGACCGTAGGCGTCACCGCCGTGGCGCTCGACGCGGCGGCGTCGGGGCAGCTGTCGGCTGTCCTGGTTCCGGTGGTCGCATTGACCGCACTCGTGTCGTTCGAGCCGGCCATGGCGTTGGTCGGTGCCGCGCAACGGTGGCTCGAGGCACGAGCGGCGATCCGGCGGGTCCTGGCCGTCTTCGACACCGAAGCTCCGGTAGCCGAGCCGCCCCGGCCGCGGCCTGCGCCCGGCCGCGACGTCGAGGTCGACATCCGTGGACTTCGAGTGCGTTATCCGGGGGCTGCGCGCCCCGCGGTCGACGGCGTCGACCTGCACCTGGCCCCGGGGCGGCGAGTCGCCATCGTCGGCGCCAGCGGCTCGGGCAAGAGCACCGTGCTGGCCGCGATGATGCGCTTCATCGAGCCCGAGGCCGGCAGCATCCGCCTCGACGGCCACGACGTCAGCGAGTACGCAGGCGACGACGTCCGGCGGGCCATCACCGGACTCACCCAAGACGCCCACCTGTTCCACACCAGCGTGCGTGAGAATCTGCGCGTCGCCCGGCCCGAGGCGAGCGACGGCGACCTGCGTGCGGCTTTGAGCGCGGCGCGGCTACTGGACTGGGTCGACGGGCTGCCGCAGGGGATGGACACCCTCGTCGGCGCGTCCGGAGCCCAGGTCTCCGGCGGGCAGCGCCGGCGGCTTGCGCTGGCGCGTGCGCTGCTGGCCGACCCGCCGGTGCTCCTGCTGGACGAACCCACCGAGGGACTGGAGCCACAGACCGCCGACGAACTGGTCGCCGACCTGCTCACGGCCACCCGTGGACGCACGACCGTCCTGATCACGCACCGGCTGGCTGGACTCGACGCCGTCGACGAGGTGATCGTGCTGCGGACTGGCCAGGTGGTGCAGCGCGGCCGGCACGACGAATTGGTGTCCGTGCCCGGTCCGTACCGCGACCTCTGGTGGGCCGCGGGCTGACCGGCACCGCGGTGCCTACGTCCTGCCGGCGTCGAGCGCTCGCACGAGGTCGCCCCACAGGTCGTCGACGTCCTCGATACCGACGGACAACCGCAGCAGCGACTCGGCCACCGTGACACTCTCGGTGGGCCAGTGCCGGCGCCGTTCCAGGCTCGACTCGACGCCGCCCAGGCTGGTGCTGTGCACCCACAGCCGCACGGCGCCGACGACCCGATCAGCAGCGGCCGCACCACCGGCGACCTCGATCGAGACCATCGTCCCGAACCCGGGATAGCGCACCCGCTCCACGGCTGGATGCCCACGCAGCCGCCGCACCAGCTCGCCCGCGTTCGCCTCGGCGCGGTCGAGGCGGACACCCAGCGTCCGGACACCGCGCAAGGCGAGGTAGGCCTCCATCGGTCCCGGCACCGCGCCGTGCAGCCGCCGCTGCCCGTCCACGCGCTGGAACAACGTGTCGTCGGCGGTGACCACGGCTCCGAGCACGACGTCGGAATGCCCCGCGAGCAGTTTCGTCGCGCTGTGCACCACGACGTCGGCGCCGAGGTCGAGTGGGCGCTGACGCAATGGGGTCGCGAACGTGTTGTCGACGACGGTCACCGCGCCGGCGGCGCGTGCGGCCCGGGCGGCCGCGGCGATGTCGGCGACGTCGAGGTTCGGGTTGGTCGGTGACTCGAGCCAGACCACCGACGCGGACCGTGCGGCCGTGGCGATCGCCTCGGCGTCGGTGACGTCGACCTGGATCATCCGGGCCGCACCGGCCGCCTCGAGTTCACGGATCTGGTCCAGGACGCCGAGATAGGCGTTGTCGGGGGCGACGACGACGGCGTCGTCGCCGGTCAGTACCGACAGCACCGCCGAGCTGGCGGCCAGGCCCGAAGCGAACGCCAGCGCCCGCCCGCCTTCCAGCTCCCCGAGCAACTGCTCGAAGGCCGTCCACGTCGGATTGCCGTACCGCCCGTACGCCATGGGGCCGCCGGCGTGGTACGTCGAGGCGAAAGTCACCGGTTGGTTGAACGGCGCGTCCGGGACCGGCTCCGGGCGGGCGCCTGCGACCAGCCAGGTCGCCGTACGCACCGCGTCGTGGGACGGAGCAGCCTTGCGTTCGGGTTCATTCATTGTGACCGCCAGTGCCGGAGAGCGTCAGCGACACCGTCGACGTGCGCGTCTCGCCCGCCTCGATGGTGACATGGGTGCCAGTCGTTCGCCGCACACCGGTGACGCCTGCGGCCGGCCAGCTCGTCGCCGGCTCCACGGCCAGCACGTACGCCTCGGAATACCACGGGAATCCGCTGACGCCGCCGGCCTCGAGCCAATACCAGGCATAGGGCATGCGTGCGGCATCCCACGTCAAGTCCGCACGCAGGCCCAGCGAGTCGTTCACCACCGCCGCGTGCCCGTCGGTGAAGTCGGCCAGGAACGCCAGCCTGCTCACGCCGGAGCG
>JAJYTA010000198.1 GCA_021793295.1 Actinomycetes bacterium | reverse complement strand
CTGGGTGCACGGGTCCGACTCGTTGTTCGCCCGGCTGGCGGAGTCCGTGCCCTGGCAGGCCGAGCGGCGGGAGATGTACGAACGTGTGGTCGACGTTCCCCGTCTCATCCGGTTCTACGGCGCTGATGAGACCCTGCCCGATCCAGTGCTGATCGAGGCGCGCGACGTACTGAACGACCATTACGGCGCCGAGTTGGGCGAGCCGTTCCGCACGGCGGGGCTGTGTTACTACCGCGACGGTCGCGACAGCGTCGCCTGGCATGGCGACCGCATCGGCCGGGGGAAGAGCGAAGACACCATGGTCGCGATCCTGTCGGTCGGTGAGCCGCGCAACCTGCTGCTGCGTCCGCGTGGCGGCGGTGAGAGCCTCAAGTTCTCCGTCGGGCACGGCGATCTGTTCGTCATGGGTGGCTCGTGCCAGCGGACCTGGGAGCATGCCGTACCGAAGACCAATCGCCCGGTCGGCCCGCGCATCAGCGTGCAGTTCCGGCCGGCTGGTGTGCGCTGAGTCGGATCGACAGATGGCGGCCGGTGCATCACAGCGCGCACGTCGCGCAGCGCCGCTTGGTGTGCCGGTGATGAGCCAAAGACGCCATGGCCAGGGCGGCCGCCCAGATGAGATAGCCGGGGATGGCGACCCAGAAGAACGCCTCCGGCAGGTCGCCCATGCCGTCCGACGGCGGGAACGGGTTTCGGCCGCTGAGGCGCTCGATGATCATCTGGATCTGCATGAACCCGAAGTAGACCGTCATCGATCCGGACACCGCGATGCCGGGCCACAGCACCAGCGGGCGCGGTACCCGGCGCCCTCGCAGCCCAGGCACCCATTGCGGCCAGATCCGGCCGAACTGATGGACCTGCGCGAGGGGCAGCAGCGAACCGGCCAGCACGAATCCGAGGTCGAACAGCAGCGCCGAGGCGCCGGCGCTCAGCGGTGACCGGTCGAAGCCCACCGCCGCCTGCGCCCCGATCCGGAGCACGCAACCGGCCACCGACACATACGCTGCCGCGTAGGCCCAACGCGGCATGTGGTCGATGGCTCCAGTCATCGCCCACAGTCGCCGGCAGGTCCGGCAGGTCGGCCGCGCAGCCAGCAGATCCGATCGCACCGCCAGCAGCAGGGCCAGTCCTGACCCGACGCACACGGTGCGGCTGAGCGCCCCGAGCGGGTAGAACTCGATGCCAAGTCCAGGAAGCACCCCGCCGACGACGTCGAGCAGCAGCATCGCGCCCGCGGTGACCATCGCCAGGCCGACCGCCGCCGCCGTGATGCGCACCGCGTGTGCGGGGACGCCGGACACCGGCCGGACGACCAATACGCCCGCCAGCATGGCGGCGGCAGCACACAGGCCGACCGTGCCCCATCCGGACGTGAGCACGAGATCGGTGCCCACAGGCGAGAGCTCGCTCGGCTGGGTCGACACCTGCCACCACAGCCGTAGCGCGGTGTAGGCGGTAGCCATCGTCAGGGCGATCGCGGCGAACCGGTTCGGCGCGGATCGTGCGGCGGGTCGGGTCGCATGCTGGTGAATCGTCATGCGGCCAGCCTGGCCGCACAGCGAAGCTGAGCGCGTCCCCGCGGCGACGGAGTGCAGTCCCTCTGTCGGGGGAATGGCCGCCGTCGCCACGCGAACTAGAGCCAGCCGCGTCGGGCCGCCTGCACCCCGGCTTGAAATCGGTTCGCCGCCTGCAACTCGTCGAACAGCCGGCGAGTGCGCCGTCGCATCGTCCGGGTGGACCACCCCAGTTGCCGAGCGATCGCGTTGTCGGTCAACCCTGAAGCCATCAGCTGGGCCAATCGGTGGTCTTCGGCTTCATCGCCGGGCTCCTCGGGCGGGGCCGAGCCCACCGGTACCGCACGTTCCCAGTAGACCTCGAACAGCTCCAGCAGCGCCTGCAGGAGGGTCGATTCGCGAATGAGCGCCGCCTGAGCGTGCTCCACGTCGAGGTCGAGCGGCATCAGCGCCAGCCGCCGGTCGGCGATGGCCAGCTTCATCGGCAGTCCGCGCAGGACCCGCCCCTTCTCGCCCCGGGCGGCGAGCTGCTCCACTTCCTGCAGTGCCCCGGGCATCTCCAACGACTCGGGTGCGTAGATGGCGCGCCAGCGCACGCCGTAATCGAGGCTGACCGGCTCGACGGGGTTGGTGGCCGCGAGCGCGTAGGGCGGGCGGTCCAGGACGAGCATCTCTTCGTGGACTTGATGCTGCAGGCGGACGAACCACCGGCCGAGCTCTTCGGGCCCGTTGAGGATCTCGACCGTGCCGCCCCCGCCGCCGCGTCGCCGCACGGCGTGGAACACCGACGACAGCGCCAGCACGGAGCTGCGGACGCGCTCCAGCTCGTTGCTGCGATCTCGCACCAGCGCCTCGACGGCAGCCTCGGGATCGATGGCGGTGTACCGGCGTCGCCGCCCGGCCATCCGGGTGACCAGGCCGTAGGAGCGCAGTCTGGTGAAGGCGCGATCGACGCGGTTCTCCGGTGCGCCAAGCTGCTCGGCCAGTGCCGCGGGCGTGGCTTCCGGGAGGCTCAGCAGGGCGCGGTAGACGCGTTCGTCGAACGCACTGATGCCGACCGGTGCGAGGGACAGCGCCTGCGGGTCGTCGACGAGCGAGTCGTCGGGACGTACCTCGTCGGAGATCTCATCGGACATGGCGGACAGTGTGGCCGCATTGTGCCATAGGCCGCAATCGGCCACCGATCATCCGTTGTGTTCGGTGATCGTGCCCAGTACGAATAGGTCTAATCGCCACGGAATCCCCCGTCGCCGTGGCCGACACCGGGAGCACGATGTACCGCGAATCCACGTCCGCCGGCTCACCGTCTCGCCCCAGCCGGGTCCGATACGGCCTCGGCGCCACCCTTGTCGTCGCGCTCGGCACCGCCGGACTCGCTCCAATGGCATCCGGTACCCCCACCGACACCGAAACGCCGATCCGGGTCATCGTCATGATGGCCGGCACACCCGCGCTGACCTCGGCTGGTGCTGGCTCTGCCGCAGCGGAGTCGACGATCATGGCCGAGGTGGATGCGAACCGCGCCGACCTGCGCGCCGCTCACGACGACATGCTCGCTGCCGCCGACGACGCCGGACTCGAGGTGACCCCGGTTCGCGAGTTCACCGACCTGATCGACGGCGTCGCCGTCACGGTCAGCGAGGCCGACGTCGAGCGGCTCGCGGACCTGCCCGGCGTCGCCGACGTGGTGCCCGATCAGCGCATCCGCAGCGCTACCGACGACAGTGTGCCGCTCATCGGTGCTCCCGAGGTCTGGGAGCGCGACGACGCCGACGGCGCCCCGGTGCGCGGGGCGGGCATGACGGTGGCAGTCCTGGATTCGGGCATCGACTACACCAACCCGTCGCTCGGCGGAGCCTTCGGCCCCGGGCACAAGGTGGTCGCCGGCTACGACTTCGTCGACGGCGACACCGATCCGATGGACGAGCACAACGGGCACGGCACCCACGTGGCCGGCATCATCGCCGGCGACGGTGAGGTCGTGGGGGTGGCGCCGGAGGCCGAACTGACCGCGTACCGAGTCATGAACTCCTATGGCTCCGGCTGGACGGCGGACATCATCGCCGGCCTCGAAGCGGCGATCGACCCTGCGAACCCGCACCGCGCGGACGTCGTGAACCTCAGCCTCGGCGGTCCCGGCGACGGGACCGACCCGCTCGGGCAGGCCGCCACCGCGGCCACGGAGGCCGGTGTGGTCGTCGTGGCCTCGGCCGGCAACTCCGGACCAGGAGCGCACACCGTGGGCTCACCGGCGCTCGCCGACGGGGTGCTGTCCGTGGGCGCCTCCGCCAGTGGCATCCGGCTGCCGGTCGCCGACCTCGTCGAACCGCGGCAGGAGCCGCTGCAGACCTTCCGGGTGCCCTACTCTGCCTCGCCGCCGGACGAGCCGGTGATCGGTGAGCTGGTGGACGTCGGGGACGGGACCGAGGAGGACTACGACCGGATCGGTGACGTGACCGGCAAGATCGTCGCCTACCGCGCCCGGCTCCCGCGGGGCATGGAGAACGTCCAGCCGCACATGCTCGAGCAGGCGAGATTGGCCGAGGACCGCGGCGCCCTGGCACTGATCGCCTACACCGGAGCCGGCTCCGGCCCGACGCTCTCAGGCGAAACCGGTGAGCTCGTGAGCGCGGACGAGGCCGGAACGGTCGAGGTGCCGCTGCGCGGGATCGAATCCGGCGAGAGCTTCCGGATGGATCGTCTCGTCGTGCTCGGCTTCGCCGAGACGCAGTGGGAACGCGTGGTCCGCGACCTCGCCGAAGGGCCGGTGCGCATCGCGATCGCGGGCGAGGACATCACCGACCAGGTGGCGTCGTTCAGCTCGCGTGGCCCGACGGACGATTTCAGCATCGAGCCGGACCTGGTCGCGCCCGGTGTCGAGATCGCCTCCACCTGGCCGCTGGCGCAATGGGAGCCCGGCGTTTACCGACTGTCGGGTACCAGCATGGCCGCACCGCACGTGGCCGGTGCGGCGGCGCTGGTGCGCCAGCTGCACCCGGACGCGTCGGTGGCCGAGATCAGTGGTCGGCTGGTGGGCTCGGCGAAGGGCCTGGAGGCCGGACCGACGACGGCGGGCGCCGGTCGACTGGACGTGCCTGCCGCAGCTTCGACGTCGCTCATGGCCACACCGACGGCGGCATCGATGGGATTGGCCGACATGGCCGGGGACACCGTCGAGGGCAGCAGCACGGTGACGCTGCACAATCTCGGCGCCGACGACCTCGACGTCACCCTCACCACCGAGGCGGCACCCGGAAGCGTCGGAACGGCGACGGTCACCCCGAGGGAGGCGGTCATACCCGCCGGCGGCGAGCTCGAGGTGCAGGTGGCGGTTTCAGCCGAGACCCCCGAGTACGACGCCGATCTGTCCGGATGGGTCGTCGCGACCGCTGGCGCGGACGTTCCGCAGGTGCGCATTCCGTACCTGCTCGCAGCGCGGCACCTGGTGGTGCAGGCCTCGCCTGATCCGTCCGACGGCGCGTCGGAGGGCTTCGTCTGGACTCCTGTGGCGGTCTCCGAGCCGCCGGTGGTGACCGTGACGCCGCCTCGGGGCGCGCCCTACGACGTGCCCACGCACCACGACCACGGCAACTGGTACCGCGCCGAACTGCACGGCGAACACGTCGGTGCATACGCCGTCCGGGCGTCGGTGACCACGGACGACGGACGGCACCTGCACGGTTCCGGCAGCTTCGAGGTGGCCGCACCGGTCGGGAATTCGCCCAGCCCCGTGAGCTGGCAGCCGATCGGCCCGAACGCCGACGGCGGCCCGATCGCCACCACGGCCGCCGACCCCGACGTCGCCGCGATCACCCAGTACACCAAAGCCGGGCCGTGGACGACCGACGACGGCGGAAGGACGTGGCGCCAGCACAACCGGCTGCCCGTAGCGGGCGGAACCGGCGACATCGTCGTCGACGCAGCCGACCCGCAGACCATGTGGTACGCGGTCAACGGCAGCACGGGCGGCGTCTTCGACGTTCTCCTCGACCCGACGTATCAAGGCCGCATCCTGCGCACCGACGACGGCGGCGAGACCTGGCGCATTCTGGATTTCCCGGACGTCAGTGTGCTTCAGCTGGTCAGCGACGCGCGCACGCAGACGCTCGTCGCGGTGACCGAGGACGCGGTCATGGTGAGTCGCGACGGCGGCGAGCAGTGGTCCGGCCATCCGAACCCGGTGGGCGACGAACTCAGGGATGCCGATGTCGGCGGCACCGACGTGTTCCTGGCCGGCCCGGCCGGAGTGTGGGCACTACGAGGCGTGGTCGCCGGTGAGCCGTCGACGACGGAGCAGGTGTACGACTCCGAAGCTGCCGGCGTGGGCACCGTGGACGGCATGGTCGCCGACGACGTCGTGGTGGCCATGCTGACCGGCGACGACACCGTCGTCGGGTCCTACGACGGCGGGGCCACGTGGTCGCAGTTGTACGACGTGCCCGACGGCGGTGCCCTCGACATCCACATGGACGGCGGCGACATCATCGTGTCGACGTACCGGGAGTACAACCATCTCGGCGCCGACCACGGAACGTCGTGGACCACGCTCGCTCAGCCGGTGCCCGGCGCGATCGAGGACGACTTCGCCCGGTGGGGTGACGATCTGCTGTGGTCGTCACCCGGCGCGGGGATGTTCCGCACCGACCGCGACGGCGCCGGGTCGCAGCGCACCGGCGTCCAGGGCCGCACGGCCTACGACCTGGCCGTCGTCCAGGACGCTGAAGGCGAGGCGCGGTTGCTCGCCGGGACCGACGCGGACGTGTACGACACCGCACTGCCGACGCGCCCGAAACTTCCGGCCGACGTCGCCGAGTGGGGCCTGTCCGGGTTCGAGGCGCACACGGGAACCCGCGTGGCCACCGTCGTGCCGTCACCGCACGACCCGCAGACGGTGTGGAAGATCCGCGCGGACGCCTTGTCACAGTTCTGGGTCTATCGCAGCGTCGACGGCGGGCAGGAGTGGGAAGTACGCGGGAGGACGCATGAGGTCGCGTACGACCTCGCTCTCACCCCGGCCGATCCGGCGCGCGTGGTCGTGCCGTTCGGTAGCCGGGACGGCTACGGCCTGTTCGTCACGACCGATGCCGGAGACACGTGGCGCAAGCTCTTCCACGATGAGGTGTTCACGACGGTCGTCGCCGATCCCGACGATCCGGACCGGTTGTGGCTGGGCAGCTCGTCGGGCCTCTACCGTTCCGACGACTTCGGCCACACGGTCCAGAAAGTGACCGACGGTCAGGTCACGGCGCTGGCGATGTCCGGGGACCGGATCGTCGCCGCCGGCCCGGTCATTCAGGTCAGCGAGGACGGCGGGCAGAGCTTCACCACCGCTGACGCGGGTGGGGTGCCGATGATGGTCAGCGACGTGGTGGTCTCACCGCGCGATCCGGACGTCTGGTACGCCGCGGCCGGGTCGTACAGCGCGAACGGCCTGATCAAGGGCGGCCGAGGGGTCCTGCGCAGTTCCGACGGCGGGCACACCTGGGTGAACGTCTCCGGCGGGCTGCAGAACCTCGACGTCGTCTCGCTCGCTGCGAGCCCGGACGGGCGCTGGCTGTTCGCCGGCACCGACCAGGGTGGCGTCCACCGGGCTCGAATCC
>JAJYTA010000026.1 GCA_021793295.1 Actinomycetes bacterium | reverse complement strand
GGCCAGGAAGGTCAGGCCGAGGAAGAAGTACCGCGCGTACAGCGCCTGGATCACGCCGATGTCGCGTACCCGGCCCGCGGCCCGGCCGAACTCGTCGTTCTCGGCCTCGTAGCGTCCGAAGATCTTGACCAGCAGCGCGCCGGAGACGTTGAAACGCTCCGTCATGGTCTGGCTCAACTGAGCGTTGAGTTGCATCGACTGCCGGGTGATGTCGGCAAGCTTGCGCCCGATCACGCGCGCGGGCAGCAGGAACAGCGGGACCAGGACCAGCACGACGAGGGTGATCTGCCACGACAGCACGATCATCGCGCCGAGCGCGAGCACCAGGGTCACCACGTTGCTGACGACCTGGGACAGCGTCCCGGTGAACGCCTGTTGGGCGCCGATGACGTCGCTGTTGAGACGCGAGACCAGCGACCCGGTCTGGGTCCGGGTGAAGAACGCGATCGGTTGTCGTTGAACGTGATCGAAGATCTGCCGGCGCAGATCGAAGATCAGCCCCTCCCCGACGCGCGCGGACATCCAACGCCCGACGACGCCAAGCACGGCGTCGACCACCGCCAGTGCTGCCACCGCCGAAGCGGCCCAGACCACCACGCGGCGGTCTCCCTGGCTGACGCCGCTGTCGATCAGGACCTTCAGCAGCAGCGGGACCGCAGCCGCCGACGCCGCCGCGGCGACCGTCGTCGCCAGGAAGACGGCCATTTGGAACCGGTACGGGCGCGCATAGCTGATCACTCGCTTCGTGGTGCCCGCCGCCAGGCGCTGATCGGTCACGGACCGATCGCGCGAGAACGACCTGGACGCCATCCACGCCCCGCCCATCGACACCGGCGGCGACCTCCTCAGAAGTTGACGGCTACTCCGAGCCGACAACGTCCTCGACCGTCGCTTTCTTCCCGGCCAGACGGTCAAATGATCATGTTCAGCAGGGAAATGCCACCTCCACCATGCCCGTAAGCCTGTTGCCGCGACAGAAAGGCTGGTGGTGCACCATTGGCGCTGTCACATCTCATAGCGCCACCGATCATGATCATTTTTTGGGCGCACTTCGCCCTGGGCTGAGGTTGCGGCCGCTGTCCAGCCGACTGCTACGCCGCACTCAATGCGCGTGACGGCGCGAAGGTACTGACGGAACTCGGCTCCGACACAAATCAAGATCATCAACATACCGGCGAGAATCACGGCGATTCGCCGGGAATGCCAAGCTCGGACCGCCTGGCCGATGATCATGATCTGCGCTCAAAGAGGCCCCGGACATCGAGTTTCGATCACTCGAAATCCACCCCCGCGACTCATGGTCCGACAGGGACCGATGAGCACCTCTCGCACGCAGATGTGCGAGGCTGCGCGTCCGGGGCCGCGCACTCCGGTATTGCTCGCTCGCGGTGGTGAGATCGAGAGTACGGAGGCCACCCTTCCCCCGGCATCTCGACCCAGCCTCGCTGGTTCAGGACTTCTTCTTCGCCTTACCCCGTGTGGCCCCTCCGCGGCCACGTAGATTGACCCCGGACTCGGAGAGAACCCGGTGGACGAACCCATAGGAACGTCCGGTCTCGGCCGCGAGCTCGCGGATACTCCGACCGCTTTCGTACTTCTTCTTCAGGTCAGAGGCGAGCTTGTCACGCTGCCCCCCACTGATCCGCGCGCCCTTTACCAACTTCTCGGCCACGCGTCCTCCCGTTTCGTTGTCCTGCATGACAGAGGACAATGATCCGCCCCATTACCGTTTTTCGCCACTCGAAGACAAGATCATGTCCGGATGGTGCCCAAAACGGGGGTTGGATCACAAACCTCTATGCGAGTGAGACGAGTTCGGCATAGTCGGGGTTCCATAGGTCTTCGACGCCATCGGGAAGCAGGACGACTCGCTCCGGATTGAGTGCCTCGACTGCGCCCTCATCGTGGGTGACCAGCACAATCGCACCGGCAAAAGAACGTAGAGCGCCGAGGATCTCGGCCCGGGAGGCCGGATCGAGGTTGTTCGTGGGCTCGTCGAGCAACAGAACGTTCGCGCTCGAGACCACCAGCGAAGCCAATGCCAACCGCGTCTTCTCACCACCGGAGAGGACGGCGGCAGGCTTGTCGACGTCGTCGCCGGAGAACAGGAACGACCCGAGGACCCGCCGCGCTTCGGGGGCCGGCAGGTCGGGAGCGGCCGAACGAAGATTCTCGAACACCGTCTGCGACGTGTCGAGGGTCTCGTGTTCCTGGGCGTAGTACCCGAGGCGCAGCCCGTGGCCGGCCTCGACGACGCCGGTGTCGGGCGATTCCACGCCGGCCAGCAGCCGCAGCAGAGTGGTCTTCCCGGCGCCGTTGAGGCCCAGCACCACCACCCGGCTGCCACGGTCGATGGCCAGGCCGACGTCGGTGAACACTTCGAGCGAGCCGTAGGACTTCGACAGGCCATGCGCGGTGAGCGGCGTCTTGCCGCACGGAGCGGGGTCGGGGAATCGCAGCTTGGCGACCTTGTCCGAGCGCCGTTGCTCCTCCAGCTCGCCGAGCATCCGGTCCGCACGCCGGATCATGTTCTGCGCCGCCGTGGCCTTGGTCGCCTTGTAGCGCATCCGGTCGGCTTGCGCCTTCAGCGCCGCAGCCTTCTTCTCCGCGTTCGCCCGCTCGCGATGCCGCCTGCGCTCGTCGGTCTCGCGCTGCTTGAGGTAGGCGTTCCAGCCGACGTTGTAGACGTCGAGCGTGGTGCGGTTGGCGTCGAGGTGGAAGACCCGGTTGACGGTGCGATCGAGCAGCGCGACGTCGTGGCTGATCACCACCAACCCGCCCTTGTAGGCGCGCAGGAACTCGCGCAGCCACGCCACGGAGTCGGCATCGAGGTGGTTCGTCGGCTCGTCCAGCAGCAGCGTGCTGGAATCGGAGAACAGGATCCGCGCGAGCTCGACCCGACGGCGCTGACCGCCGGACAGCGTACGCAGCGGCTGGCCCAGGATGCGCTCGTCGAGGCCGAGGCTCGCGCCGATGGTCGCGGCTTCGCTCTCGACGGCGTAACCGCCCAGGGCGAGGAATTCCGCCTCGAGCCGCGCATAGCGGCGCATGCCGCGCTCGTGCTCAGCGGCGTCGCTGGAGGCCATCTGCTTCTCGGCACGGCGCAGGCCGGCGACGACGACGTCCAGCCCGCGGGCGCTGAGGATACGGTCACGGGCGATGACGTCCGGATCGCCGGTCCGTGGATCCTGCGGCAGGTAACCGACGTCGCCGAGGCGAGTGACGGTGCCGGCGGCCGGCTGTCCCTCGCCGGCGAGGATGCGCGTCAGCGTGGTCTTGCCCGCGCCGTTGCGGCCGACGAGGCCGATCTTGTCGCCGGGGCCGACGCGGAAGCTGGCGTCAGCGAGCAGGATCTGAGCGCCTGCGCGCACCTCGACCTGGTGTGCAGTGATCATGTGGAACGAAACTCTCCGTGGCGTCGCGTGGTTGATGCGGTCGTCGAGCTGGCAGCGGACACGACGCGCTAATCGGCCACGGTCATCATGCCCGCCAGTCTATGCGAATCGGTCAAGTGCATTTCGGTGCTGCGCTGCGCCCCTCGTAAGGTCGACACATGACGGTCGAGGTACGCGGGGTCACACACAGCTTCGGCAACCGTCTGGTGCTGCGCGAGGTCGACGTCGAGCTCACCGAGCAACGCGTCGGCGTGATCGGCGCCAACGGGTCGGGCAAGTCCACGTTCGCTCGGCTGCTCAACGGCCTCGTCGTGCCCGATTCCGGGTCGGTGCGTGTCGACGGCATCGACACCCGCGACGATCCAGCAGGCGTCCGGCGACGCGTCGGGTTCGTCTTCACCGACCCCGACGCGCAGATCGTCATGCCGACGGTGGCCGAGGACGTCGCGTTCGGTCTGCGCAAGCACCACCTGGGTCCGGCCGAGACGGCTCGGGTCGTGGCCGAGGCACTGGACACCTTCGGCCTGACGGCCCATGCCGACCATCCGGCGCACCTGCTGTCCGGGGGCCAGAAGCAGTTGCTCGCGCTGTGCGCGGTCTTGGTGACCGAGCCCAAGGTGCTGGTGTGCGACGAGCCCACCACCCTGCTGGATCTTCGCAACACCCGCCATGTCCTCGATCTGCTGGCCGGGCTTTCACAGCGGGTGGTCCTGGTTACTCATGACCTCGACGCCGCACTGCGGATGGACCGGGTGCTGGTGTTCGACGCCGGCTCGATCGTGTTCGACGGCCCACCGGCCGAGGCGGTCGCCCGGTATCGCCAGATCGTGGCGGCGTGACACTCAGCCGAGGTCGACCGGGTCGATGCGGACCCGCACCGATCCGCCGCTGCGGCGGGCCGAACGCACCCCGGCAGCCGCCCGCAACGCCGCGGCCAGGGCGGTTCCGGAGGCTCGAGGCGCCCGCACGACCACCCGGACGCCGTCGTCGACCGGCGCGGGGCCCAGGACCTCGGCGGCATCGGGCAGGCGGGCCTGCGCCAACAGGTCATCGACGTCGGCGTCGGCTCCAGTGATCTCGGCGACTCGAGCCGCCGGCGGCAGATGCAGGGCGGCTCGCTCGTCCAGCTCACGCGTGGCGAATCCGGCCGGATCCCAGCGAACAAAGGCTTGAACGGCCGGCGCGGACGGCTCGGCCACCACGACGATGCTCCCGCCGTCCGGCCCCGGCCGCACCAGCGCAGCAGCGCGCAGCCAGCGTCGCAGCGCCTCCTCACCGGCGCGCAGGCTCGGGCGGGTCAGCAGGGCCGTACCGTCGAGCAGCACCGCCGCGGCGTACCCGCCGTCGGCCAGCGGCTCCGCACCCGGCGTGGCCACGACGAGCGCGGGCTCGGACCCCACGGACGAGCGCACGGCCTCGCCGCGCGACATCAGTACGGTGGCCCCGGCGAAGGCCCGGCCGAGCTCCTCGGCCGTGCGGCCCACACCCACCGCCATCGCGCGCAAGGCGGCGTACCCGCACTCCGCGCAGCGCCAGTGCGGGTACGCCGAACCGCACCACCGGCACCGCGGCGGCTCGTCGGCCTGTCCCAGCCGTAACGGTCCGGCACACGCCCGGCAGCGGGCCGGTGAGCGGCACCGCCCGCACGCCACGGACGGCAGGTAGCCCGCGCGCGGCACCTGCACCAGGACCGGACCGCGGCTGAGCCCGTCGCGCGCTGCCCGCCAGGCCAGCGACGGCAACCGGGCACTGCGGGCGGCTTCGTCGCGGGCCAGCTCCCGATCGTCACCGGTGGTGCGGACGAGCGGCGCCAGCTTGCGCACCGTTGCTCGATCCGGCGTCAGTGGCCGGGCCCACCCGGTGCTCAGCAGGAGCTCGGCTTCGGCGGTGCGGGCGAACCCGCCGACGACGGCGGCGGCTCCGGTCTGGTGCGCCCGCAGGAGCAGGACCTCGCGGGCGTGCGGGTACGGCGCGCGCGGTTCTGCGTGCAAGTCGTCACCGTCGTCCCAGATGCACACCAGACCCAGCCGATGGACGGGGGCGAACGCTGCTGCCCGCGTGCCCACGACCGCTCCCACCGACCCGCGCCGCACCGCCAGCCAGCGCGCGTAGCGCCGAGCTGGGCCCGCGTCGGCTTCCAGCGCGACGTGTCGCCCGTCGCCCACCAGCGCCACCAGCGCCGCCTCGACCCGGGCCACGTCGCGGCCATCGGGCAGGACGACCAGCGCGCCGCGGGAGCCGGCCAAGGTCGCCGCGATCATCCGGGCGATCAGATCCGGCCAGTCCGCAGCTGGGCCGGGGTTCCACACCGCCCGGGGCGTTCCCCCGGCCGCCAGCGACGCCAACAACGCCGGGCCGTCGACGTGATCGGCCCAGGCGCCGGGCGCCGGCGCTGCTGGGGGCGCGAGCGGCTCGGGCGACGGTTTGCGCTCGGTGGTGGCGTGGCGCTGCGGGATCGCCAGGCGCAGCACGTCAGCGAGGGTACCGGCGTATCGATCGGCGACGGCGCGAGCCAGCCGGGCCACCTCGGGCGTGAGCACCGGCTCGGCGGACACCACCCGGCGCAGCCGGGCGAGCTTGCCGGTGTGGTCGCTCTCGGCCGCCCGTTCGATGATGAAGCCGTTGTGGTCGGCCCCGGCGAAACGCACGGACACCCGCGCACCGACCACCGCATCGTCGGCCATCGACTCCGGCACGAGGTAGTCGAACGGCCGGTCGAGGTGCGGCAGCCCGAGGTCGACCACGACCCGAGCCACGGGCAGCTGGGCCGCCACCGCCTCGGCCGGGCGGGCAGCCCGGCGGCGCTTGGCGGCAGGCGCGGCCACCAAGGCCGGCTGCTCAGGCTCGGGTTCGCTCACACCGGTGTTCTACAGCACGTCGCGGACACGCCGGACGGCAAGGCTGCCGCCGAGCCGGCCGCGGCGTGAACTTCGCAGACCGCGGTCAACCGGCGGCTGCTTGCAACGCCTCGACACGATCGGTGCGCTCCCAGGTGAAGTCCGGCAGTTCGCGGCCGAAATGGCCGTACGCGGCGGTCTGGGCGTAGATGGGGCGCAGCAGATCGAGCATGCCGATGATGGCCGCCGGCCGCAGGTCGAACACCTCGGTGACCGCCGCCTCGATGCGCTGCACCGGCACTCGTTCGGTGCCGAAGCATTCGAGGAACAGCCCGACGGGCTCGGCCTTGCCGATGGCGTAAGCCACCTGCACCTCGCAGCGCCGCGCCAGCCCGGCGGCCACGACGTTCTTCGCCACCCACCGGGTGGCGTACGCCCCGGAGCGGTCGACTTTGGACGGGTCCTTCCCGCTGAACGCGCCCCCACCGTGGCGGGCCATGCCGCCGTAGGTGTCGATGATGATCTTGCGGCCGGTCAGACCGGCATCGCCCATCGGCCCGCCGATCTCGAACCGGCCCGTGGGGTTGACGAGCAGCCGGTAGTCGTCGGCGTGCAGGTCGAAGCTGCGCAGCACCGGCTCGACCACCTGCTCGCGCACGTCGGGAGTCAGGAGCCGGTCGAGGTCGATATCGCTCGCGTGTTGCGTGGAGATCACGACCGTGTCGAGACGGACCGGCCGGTCGCCGTCGTACTCGATGGTCACCTGCGTCTTGCCGTCGGGCCGCAGGTACGGCACGGCGCCGGACTTGCGCGCCGTCGTCAACTGTTCGGCCAGGCGGTGCGCGACGATGATCGGCAGCGGCATCATCTCCGGCGTCTCGTCGCAGGCATAGCCGAACATCAGCCCCTGGTCACCGGCGCCCTGCAGGTCCAGCGGATCTTGATCGCCCTCCACCCGGTGCTCGTAGGCCGAATCGACCCCCTGGGCGATGTCGCGAGACTGAGCGTCGATCGACACCGACACACCACAGGACAAGCCGTCGAACCCCTTGGTCGACGAGTCGTAGCCGATGCCGAGAATCGTCTCGCGCACGATGCCGGGAATGTCGGCGTACGCCACCGTCGTGACCTCGCCTGCCACGTGGACCAGCCCGGTGGTCACCATGGTCTCGACGGCCACTCGGCTGGCGGGGTCGTCCTTGAGCAGTGCGTCGAGGACCGCGTCGCTGATCTGGTCGCAGATCTTGTCCGGATGACCCTCGGTGACGGATTCAGATGTGAACAGGCGTAACGACACGACCGGCCCCCTAGATGTGAACCCGCAGCGGGCTCTCGAGACGATACTTTAAGCGACGCGCAGGACAGAGCAGAAGAATGCCCGGGTCACGCGCCCGCGCCGGGGCCGGTGTCGTCAGCTCAGGCGGTCGCGCACGAGGTCCCACACGACGTGGGCCAAGGCGGATTTCGGGCCCCGTTCCACCGGGACCGACGTGCCGTCGGCGCCCAGGATCACCGCTTCGTTCTGGTCGGACTCGAATCCGCGATCGACGCCGACCTCGTTGACCACGAGGAGATCGCACCCCTTGGCCGCCAGCTTCGCCCGCGCATGATGCAACACGTCGCCGGTGTCGTCGCCGGTCTCGGCTGCGAACCCCACCACCACCTGGCCGGGCCGCGCGCGGTGTGCGGACAGGTGGGCCAACACGTCACGGGTGCGCTCGAGCTCGATGGTCGGAGCCGAACCGTCGTCGGTCTTCTTGATCTTGGCCGAGACGTACTGCGCCGGACGGAAGTCGGCGACCGCCGCAGCCATCACCACCGCATCGGCCTCGCGCGCGGCGGTGATCATCGCCTCGTACAGATCAGCCGCGGAGGTGACCCGGACGACGTCGACACCGGCGGGATCGTCCAGCTGGACGTTCGCCGCGACCGCCGTGACCCGGGCTCCACGGGCGGCTGCGGCCCGGGCCAGGGCGTAGCCCTGCCGCCCCGACGACCGATTGCCCAGGAATCGCACCGGGTCGAGGAACTCGCGAGTGCCGCCGGCCGAGACGACCACGTGCCGCCCGCTCAGATCGGGCTGGGCACCATGAGTCAGCACGTCGTCGACGAGCCCGGCGATCTGGTCGGGTTCGGGCAGCCGGCCCTTGCCCGAGTCGACACCGGTGAGCCGCCCGACCGCCGGCTCGACGACGATGGCGCCGCGCCGGCGCAACGTGGCGACGTTGGCGACGGTGGCCGGGTGCTCCCACATCTCGGTGTGCATCGCCGGGACGAAGATCACCGGCCCGCGGGCGGTGAGCAGCACCGAGGTCAACAGATCGTCGGCGCGGCCCGTGGCGGCCCTGGCCATCAGGTCGGCCGTGGCCGGTGCGACGACCACAGCGTCGGCCTGGCGCCCGAGGGCGACATGCGGCACCTGGTGCACGTCGTCGAACACGTCGTGGGCCACCGGCCGCCCGGACAGCGCAGCCCACGTCGGCGCACCCACGAACCGCAACGCGGCCTCGGTAGGCACGACGGTGACGCGGTGGCCGGCCTCAGTGAGCCGTCTGAGCACGTCGGCGACCTTGTAGGCGGCGATACCGCCCGCGACGCCGAGCACGACCTCAGACGGTGCGCTCACTCCTGCTCGGAATCGGAATCGGATTCGGTGTCGTCGGACTCGTCGTCGATGGCTTCGACGGCCACCGCGGTGGCCGGAGTACCGGGCCGCACCTCAGGCGCGGGCTCAGCCGGGTCGACCTGCTCGGCAGTGAGCAGACCGGCGTCGATCTCGCGCAGGGCGATCGACAGCGGCTTCTCTTGGACGTGCGTCTCGACCAACGGGCCGACGTACTCGAGCAGCCCCTCGCCCAGCTGCGAGTAGTACGCGTTGATCTGGCGCGCGCGCTTGGCGGCGTAGATCACCAGGCTGTACTTGGAGTCGGTCTTGGCGAGCAGATCGTCGATCGGCGGGTAAGTGATGCCCTCGGCAACGCCTTGGGTTCCGGACACGCTCTCATGCCTCCGGGCGGGTAGATGGGGAACCACTCGTATGAGTGAGGTGCGCTGAATTCATCAAGTCTACCAATTTCCGGCAGACCTGTTCGACGTCGGTGTTGACCAAGGTGATGTCGAACTCGGACTCCGCGGCCAGCTCCTCACGAGCGGTGCGCAGCCGGCGTTCTCGCTCGGCTTCGGACTCGGTTCCACGGCCCACGAGCCGGCGGACCAGCTCGTCCCAGCTCGGCGGAGCCAGGAACACGTACAACGCGTTCGGTAAGGACTTGCGGACCTGGCGTGCACCCTGCAGGTCGATCTCGAGCAGCACCGAACGGCCCTGCGCCAGGGCGGCCTCGACCGGTGCGCGCGGCGTGCCGTACTTGGCGCGACCGTGCACCACGGCCCACTCGAGGAACTCGCCCCGCTCGACCATGCGGTCGAACGTCTCGTCGTCGACGAAATGGTAGTGCTCGCCGTCGACCTCGCGCGGACGCGGCGGTCGCGTCGTCCAGGACACCGAGATCCACAACTCCGGGTGTGCCGCCCGCAGCTTCTTGACGACGGTGGTCTTACCGACAGCGGTCGGCCCCGATAGGACGATCGCCCGTGGGGCCGACCGCGGATTCGACGTGTGCAGGCTCAACCGCCGAAACGCTCGATGAGAGCCGCGGACTGGTTCGCACCCAGGCCACGCACTCGGCGGGTCTCGGCGATGCCGATCTCTTCCATGATCTGCTTGGCGCGGACTTTGCCCACACCTGGCATCGACTCGAGCAGGGCGGAGACCTTCATCTTGCCGATGACCTCATTGGTCTCGCCTTCTTTGAGCACGTCGCCGAGCCGTGCGCCGGCGTTCTTCAGGCGGTTCTTGACCTCCGCACGCTCCCGGCGAGCTTCAGCGGCCTTCTCAAGCGCAGCCGCACGCTGTTCGGGAGTCAAGTTGGGGAGCGCCACGAGCGGGTCACCTCTGTTGTGTCTGTAGGGATTTTGTCGGACAACGTCTCTGTGTGAATTCCACAGCGACCATTGAGGAACCTAGCGACTGAACCGCCAGGTCAGCAACGCGATCCACGGTACCTGCCCCGAGCACTCCTCGGTACAAGGTCTCCCGCGTGTCGTGTCGCATGTCGTCAGATTAGCCCTGTTCACGGCTTGGTGAACCCCCAACGAGCACCTGTTTCACCGCATCACGGGCCGAAGCGGCGGCCGCACGAAGGTCATCGGGGTCCGGTCCGGCGGTCAGCACGCTGCGTGAGAAGGCCGGAAGTACCGAGGTCAGCGCGGCGCCGAACACGCGCGGTAGGTCGTGCGGGGTGGCGCCTTGCGCGCCCAGGCCGGGGGCCAGCAGCGGTCCGCCGACGTCGAGGTTCTCGGTGGTCACACCGAGAGTCGCGCCCACGACACAGCCCACGCTCCCCCACCCTTCGCCCTGGCGGTTGGTCTCGCGAACGTGGTCGAGGACGGTTCCGGCCACCGTGCGCCGGGTGGCACCCATCGCCGATTGCACTTCAGCGCCCTCCGGATTGGACGTCAGTGCCAGCACGAACACGCCGTTGCCGTGGGTGAGCGCCATGTCGATCAGGGGCCGCAGCGAACCGAAGCCCAGGTACGGCGACGCGGTGACGGCGTCGGAGCACAACGGCGACGACGGGTCGAGGTAGGCCTCGGCGTAGGCCTGGGCCGTCGAGCCGATGTCGCCTCGCTTGGCATCCATGAGCACCAGAGAACCGGCCTCGCGAGCCCCGGCCACCACGCGCTCGAGCACCGCGATGCCCTTGGAGCCGTGCCGCTCGAAGAAGGCCGACTGCGGTTTGAGCACGGCCACGTCACCGCCCAGCGCCTGCACGACGGCCCGCCCGAAGCGTTCGAGGCCGGCGGGGTCGTCGTCGAAGCCCCAAGCGTGCAGCAGAGCCGGGTGCGGGTCGATGCCCACGCACAACGGGCCCCGAGTTCGCATCGCCGTACGCAGCCGTTCACCGAACGTCATGGTCATGTGTCGTCCTCGTGGAGTACGGCCAGCTCACGCTGGATCCGGGCGGGCCAGGTCGGGCCGCCGTAGACGAACCCGGTGTAGGCCTGCAGCAGGGTCGCACCGGCGTGGATCCGCTCGCGGGCGTCGTCGGCCGTCGTGATGCCTCCGGCAGCCACGAGCACCAGGCGCTCGCCCGCGGCCGCCCGCAGGATCTGCAGCACCTCGAGCGAGCGCCGGCGCAGCGGCGGCCCGGACAACCCGCCTTCACCCGCCGCGGCGACCTCAGCTGGCGAAGAGACCAATCCGGTCCGCGTGGTGGTGGTGTTGGTCGCCACGATGCCGTCCAGGCGCAGCTCGAGGGCCAGCGCGGCGATGTCGCGCACATCGTCGTCGCTGAGGTCCGGGGCGATCTTGACCAGCAGCGGCACGTGGTGCGCGGTGACCTGGTCGGCTTGGCGGCGTACCGCGGCCAGCAGCGGCCGTAGCCGTTCGACGGCCTGCAGGTCGCGCAGGCCGGGGGTGTTCGGTGAGCTCACGTTGACGACGAGATAGTCGGCGTACGGTGCGAGCAGCCGGGTCGACGCCTCGTAGTCGGCGATCGCGTGGTGCTCCGGCACCGCCTTCGACTTGCCGATGTTCACCCCGACCACGATCGGCAGCGCCGACCGTCGCCGGCGCCGGCGCGCCAGCCGGGCAGCCACCGCGGCCGCACCGTCGTTGTTGAAGCCCATCCGGTTGACGATGGCCTGATCGGCGACCAGCCGGTGCAGCCGGGGCCGCGGGTTCCCCGGCTGCGGCATCGCCGTCACGGTGCCGACCTCGACGAACGAGAAGCCCAGCGCACCGAGCGCATCGATGCACACCGCGTTCTTGTCGAAGCCTGCCGCCGCCCCCAACCGGCCGGGAAACCGCAACCCGAGCGCCTCGACGCCGAGCCGGTCGGCCTCCGGCACGAGCCGACGCCAGGCCTGCGCGGCGGCAGCGGGCACCCGGGCCGCCGCGCGCATGCCGGTGATCGCCGCGCGATGAGCCGTTTCAGCGTCCATCCTGCTCAAGAGGCTGTCGAAGAGGCGTGCGTACGTGTTCACGCGCTCATCCCGCGCCGCACGATCGCGCTCCACGCTTGCAGCGACCGGACACCGATCGAATTGGCCCGGATCGCCTCGATCCCCTGCACTGCGGCAGCCAGCCCCTGCGTGGTGGTGATGCACGGGATGTTCGCCTGAATGGCGGCGGTTCGGATCTCGTAGCCGTCGGCGCGAGGGCTGCCCCCGGTGGTCGTCCCGCTGGGGGTGTTGATGATCAGGTCGACGTCGCCGGCCAGGATCCGCCCGATGATCGTAGGCGTGCCGTCCGGTTCGTGGCCGACCCAGCGTTTGCGCACCACCTCGGAGTCCACGCCGTTACGACGCAGCACGTCGGCCGTGCCGGCCGTGGCGATGATCCGGAAGCCCAGGTCGGCCAGGCGCTTGACCGGGAAGATCATGTGTCGTTTGTCGCGGTTGGCCAGCGAGACGAACACCGTTCCCGACGACGGCAGCGCGCCGAAGGCGGCAGCTTGCGACTTGGCGAAAGCAGTGCCGAACAGCTCGTCGATGCCCATGACCTCGCCGGTGGAACGCATCTCCGGGCCGAGCAGGGTGTCGACCGTGCGCCCGTTGGGCATCCGGAACCGGTTGAACGGCATGACCGCCTCTTTCACCGCCACCGGGGCGTCGGGCGGCAGGTCGACGCTGTCGCCGGTGGGCGGCAACAAGCCTTCGACTCGCAAGTCGGCCACCGTGGCCCCGAGCATGACCCGAGCCGCGGCTTTGGCCAGCGCCACCCCGGTCGCCTTGGAGACGAACGGCACCGTCCGCGAGGCTCGCGGATTGGCCTCCAGGACGTAGAGGACGTCCCCGGCCACGGCGTACTGGACGTTGAGCAAGCCCCGCACGCCAACGCCGCGGGCGATCGCCTCGGTGGAGGCGCGGATCTGTTCGAGCTCGTCGCGCCCGAAGGTGATCGGCGGCAGCGCGCACGCGGAGTCACCGGAGTGGATCCCCGCCTCCTCGATGTGCTCCATGACGCCACCGAGGTACAGCTCCTCGCCGTCGAACAGCGCGTCGACGTCGAGCTCCACCGCATCGTCGAGGAACCGGTCGACCAGGACCGGATGCTCCGGACTGGCATCGGTGGCCCGCCCGATGTAGTCGGCGAGGGTCGCCTCGTCGTACACGATCTCCATGCCGCGCCCGCCCAGCACGTACGACGGACGCACCAACACCGGGTATCCGATGTCGGCCGCGATGACCTTGGCCTCGGCGAACGAGCTGGCCGTGCCGTGCTTCGGCGCCGGCAGCCCGGCGGCCTGCAACACCCGGCCGAAGGCGCCGCGCTCCTCGGCGAGGTCGATCGCCGCGGGCGTCGTCCCCACGATGGGCACCCCGGCCTCCTCCAGCGCCTTGGCCAGCCCGAGTGGGGTCTGCCCGCCGAGCTGCACGATCACCCCGGCGACCGGGCCGGCCTGCTGCTCGGCGTGCACGATCTCCAGAACGTCCTCGAGGGTGAGCGGCTCGAAGTAGAGCCGGTCGGAGGTGTCGTAGTCGGTGGAGACCGTCTCGGGGTTGCAGTTGACCATCACGGTCTCGTAGCCGGCATCGTGCAGCGCCATGGCGGCATGGACACAGGAGTAGTCGAACTCGATGCCCTGCCCGATCCGGTTCGGCCCACTGCCGAGGATGATCACCGCCGGCTTGTCGCGCGGAAGCACCTCGGTCTCTTCGTCGTAGGACGAGTAGTGATACGGCGTGCGCGCGGCGAACTCCGCGGCGCAGGTGTCGACGGTCTTGTACACCGGGCGCACACCCAGCGCGTGCCGTACGCCCCTGATGACGTCTGCGGAGGTGGCCCGCAGCGCGGCGATCTGCGCGTCGGAGAATCCGTGCCGTTTGGCCGTCTGCAGCAGCTGCGCGGACAGCTCGGCCGAGTCGCGCACCTTCGCGGCGAGCTCGGTCAGCAGCACCAGCTGGTCGAGGAACCACGGGTCGATTCCGGTCACCCGGTACAGCTCCTGCACCGACACCCCGGCGCGCAGCGCATCGACGACGTCACGCAGCCGGCCGTCGTAGGCACGCCCGACCTTCCCGGCGAGCTCGGCGGCATCGCCGGGCGGCGAAACGAAGTCGAGCGGAGCGCTCGCGTTCTCCAGCGAGCGCAGCGCCTTCTGCAACGCCTCAGTGAAGTTGCGCCCGATGGCCATGGCCTCGCCCACGCTCTTCATGTGCGTGGTCAGCGTCGTGTCGGCGGCTGGGAACTTCTCGAAGGCGAACCTCGGCGCCTTGACCACGACGTAGTCGAGGGTCGGTTCGAACGACGCCGGCGTCTGGCCGGTGATGTCGTTCGGAATCTCGTCCAGGGTGTACCCGAGCGCGACCTTGGCCGCGATCTTCGCGATCGGGAAGCCGGTGGCCTTGGACGCCAGCGCCGACGAGCGGGAGACGCGCGGGTTCATCTCGATGATGATCATCCGCCCGGTCGAAGGCTCGACGGCGAACTGGATGTTGCACCCGCCGGTGTCCACGCCGACCGCGCGGATCACGGCGATCGCCTGATCGCGCATGGCCTGGTATTCGCGATCGGTCAAGGTCATCGCCGGCGCGACGGTGATGGAGTCGCCGGTGTGCACGCCCATCGGGTCGATGTTCTCGATCGAGCAGACGATGACGACGTTGTCGGCGCTGTCGCGCATCACCTCGAGCTCGTACTCTTTCCAGCCGAGGATCGACTCTTCGAGCAGCACCTCGGTGGTCGGCGACGCGTCGAGCCCGCTGCCCGCGATGCGGTACAGATCGTCCTCGTCGAAGGCCATCCCGGAGCCGGCGCCGCCCATGGTGAACGACGGCCGGACGACCACCGGATAGCCCAGCTGTTCGACGGCGGCCAGGCACTCGTCCATCGAGTGGCAGATCACCGAGGTGGCCGTCGAGCCGCCGATCTCGTCGACGATCTTCTTGAACGACTCTCGGTTCTCACCACGCTCGATCGCCTCGATGGAGGCACCGATCAGCTCGACGCCGTATCGTTCCAGCACACCGCGCTCGTGCAGCGCCATGGCCGCATTCAGCGCCGTCTGCCCACCGAGAGTGGCCAGCAGGGCGTCCGGGCGCTCGGCGGCGATGACCTGCTCGACGAACTCGGGGGTGATCGGCTCGACGTAGGTGGCGTCGGCGATGTCCGGGTCGGTCATGATCGTGGCCGGATTGCTGTTGACCAGGATCACGCGCAGGCCCTCGGCGCGCAGCACTCGGCAGGCCTGCGTGCCGGAGTAATCGAACTCGCACGCCTGCCCGATGACGATCGGGCCGGAGCCGATGACCAGGACGCTGTTGATGTCGGTACGCCTAGGCATGCGCGCGTGCTCCGTTTCCGTTTGCCGTCGACAGGACGTCGGCGAACCGGTCGAACAGGTACGCGGCGTCGTGCGGACCCGCGGCCGCCTCGGGGTGATACTGCACCGAGAACGCGCTGAGCTTTCCATCCGGCCCGGTCAGGGCGAGTCCTTCGACGACGTCGTCGTTGAGGCAGACATGGCTCACCTGCGCCTGGCCGTAGGGCGTCTGCACGGGGTGATCGAGCGGGGCGTCGACGGCGAACCCGTGGTTGTGCGTGGTGATCTCGACCTTGCCGGTACTGCGGTCCTGCACCGGCAGGTTGCTGCCCCGATGGCCGTAACCGAGCTTGTACGTCCCGAAACCCAGCGCCCGGCCGAAGATCTGGTTGCCGAAGCAGATGCCGAAGACCGGCAGCCTGCGCTCCAGTGCGCCGCGCACCACGGCGACCGGCCCGTCGGCGGTGGCGGGGTCGCCGGGACCGTTCGACAGGAACAACCCGTCGGGCTGCAGTGCCACCACGTCGTCCAGCGACGACGACGCCGGCACGACGTGCACCTCGATGCCGCGCTCGGCCAGGCGCATCGCCGTCATCCGCTTGATACCGAGATCGAGCGCGGCGACGGTGAACCGGCGCTCGCCCTGGGCCGGGACGACGTACGGCTCGGCCGTGCTGACTTCACCGGCGAGATCGGCGCCGAGCATGGCCGGGCTGGCCAGCACCCGCTCGAGCAGAGCGTCGGTGTCGGTGCTCACGCTGGAGATGCCGACGCGCATCGCGCCGCGTTCACGCAGGTGCCGAGTGAGCGCCCGGGTGTCCACACCGCTGATGCCGACCACGCCCTGGTCTCGGAGCTCGTCGGTCAGCGGCCGTTTCGAGCGCCACGACGACGGGATGCGGGCCGGTTCGCGCACGACGTAGCCGGCCACCCAGATCCGCCCGGACTCCGGGTCGTCGTCGTTGATGCCGGTGTTGCCGATGTGCGGCGCCGTCTGCACCACCACCTGCCGGTGGTACGAGGGGTCGGTCAGAGTCTCCTGGTAGCCGGTCATGCCGGTGGTGAACACGGCCTCGCCGAACGTCTCGCCGGTGGCGCCGTACGCCTCGCCCCGAAACGTCCGCCCGTCCTCGAGCACCAGGACTGCGCTGCCGGCGGTCATGGGGTACCCCCCTTCGGTGATCGTTGGCGTGAATTGGTCGTCATGGCCGCCGAATCTCGCCAACGATCACCGAAGCTGTGGGTCACGCGCCCACGCAGGAACGTCGCGACGACCTCGCCGGGCAGCTTCATCCCCGCGTACGGCGTGTTGCGAGACAACGACGACGACGCCCGCGGATCGACGATGCCGGAGGCCGCAGGGTCGACCAGCACGATGTTGGCCGGCTCGCCGGCCGCCAACGGCCGACCGTGCACCTGCCCGCCGACCGCGGCCGTGTCACAGCGCCCGATCCGCGCCGGTGCGTAAGACATTCGATCGGCCACCCCGGCCCAGTCCAACATCCCGGTGTCGACCATCGTGTGCTGCACGACCGACAGCGCCGTTTCCAGCCCGAGCATGCCGAACGCGGCGGCGTCCCACTCGCAGTCCTTGTCCTCGACCGGGTGCGGCGCGTGGTCGGTGGCCACGATGTCGATGGTGCCATCGGCGAGCCCCTCGCGTACGGCGGCGACGTCGTCGGCCGTGCGCAGCGGCGGATTGACCTTGTACCGCGGATCGTAGGTGGCCACCAGGTCCTCGGTGAGCAGCAGATGATGCGGCGTCACCTCGGCGGTCACCGGCAACCCTCGCTGCTTGGCCAGCCGGACGATCTCGACCGACCCGCGCGTGGACAGGTGACAGATGTGCACCCGCGACCCGACGTGCGCGGCGAGCAGCACGTCACGGGCGATGATCGCCTCCTCGGCCACCGACGGCCACCCGCGCAGGCCCAGCCGTCCCGACAGCTCGCCCTCGTTCATCTGGGCGCCTTCGGTCAACCGTGGCTCCTGGGCGTGCTGGGCGATCACGCCGTCGAAAGCCTTGACGTACTCCAGTGCCCGGCGCATCAGCACCGCGTCGGACACGCAGGTGCCGTCGTCGGAAAACACTCGGACCCCCGCCGCCGAGTCGGCCATCGCGCCCAGCTCAGCCAGCCGGCGGCCTTCGCGCCCGACAGTGACGGCCCCGACCGGGCGGACGTCGGCGTGCCCCGCCTCGCTGCCGAGCCGCCAGACCTGTTCGACGACCCCCGCGGTATCGGCGACCGGCTCGGTGTTGGCCATCGCGTGCACCGCGGTGAAACCGCCGCGGGCGGCGGCCAGGGTCCCCGACTCGACGGTCTCGGCGTCCTCGCGCCCCGGCTCGCGCAGGTGGGTGTGCAGGTCGACCAGCCCGGGCAAGGCGATCAAGCCGTCCGCGTCGAGGACCCGCGCCCCGGCCGCCTCCAGCCCCGACCCCGTCTCGGCGATCACGCCGTCGCGCAGGAGCAGATCCGACGGCTCCTGGCCGAGCACCCGGGCACCGGTGATCAAGATCGATTCGCTACTCATGCCAGTCCCCTGTTGGTTCCGCAGGCCGTCGGGCTTCACTCGGCCCCCTCGTTCGTCGCTGCATCACTTGCTCCGGCAGCCTGGTCGCGCTCGCCCCTCGCTCCGTCGCTCACCGCTCCATTTACCTGGTCGCGCTCGCTCCTACGCTCGTCCCTCGCTCCGTCGCTCGCCGCTCCGGCGAGCATGAGGTACAGCACGGCCATCCGCACATGAACGCCGTTGGAGACCTGCTCGACGATGACCGAGCGCTCGTCGTCGGCGACGTCGGCGGTGATCTCCATCCCCCGGTTCATCGGCCCCGGGTGCAGGACCAGGGCCTCAGCCGGCAGCAGCGAGAATCGCCGCAGGTCGAGACCGTACCGGCGGCTGTATTCGCGGGCCGACGGGAAGAACGCGTCGTTCATCCGCTCGCGCTGCACCCGCAGCATCATGACGGCATCGGCGCTGGGCAGCACGTCGTCCAGGGTGTACGAGACCGCGCACGGCCACTGATCGACGCCCGTGGGCAGCAGCGTCGGCGGCGCCACCAGCGTGACCCGGGCGCCCAGCGTCGCGAGGAGCAGGACGTTGCTGCGCGCGACCCGGCTGTGCAGCACGTCGCCGACGATCACGATGTGCCGGCCGGCGAGCTCGCCGAGGCGTTTACGCAGCGTGAACGCATCGAGCAGGGCCTGGGTGGGGTGCTCGTGCGTGCCGTCGCCGGCATTGAGCACGTTCGCACTGATCCAGCCGGAGCTGGCCAGCCGGTACGGCGCCCCGCTGGCGGCGTGTCGGACCACGACGCCGTCGGCGCCCATGGCCTCCAGGGTCAACGCCGTGTCCTTCAGGCTCTCGCCCTTCGACAGGCTCGACCCCTTGGCGGAGAAGTTGATGACGTCAGCGGACAACCGCTTCGCGGCGATCTCGAACGACGTGCGGGTGCGAGTGGAATCCTCGAAGAACAGGTTGACGACGGTCCGCCCGCGCAGCGCCGGCAGCTTCTTCACCGAGCGGCCCTCGGTGAGCCGGGACATCTCCTCGGCGGTGTCGAGCACCAGGGTGGCGTCCTCGAGCGACAGGTCGGCGGCCGAGAGCAGGTGGCGGATCACGAGACCACCTCCGACGCCTCGCCTCGCCGGCCGATCAGCACGGCGTCGTGGCCGTCCACCTCGGACAGCAGGACCTTGACGGACTCGGCCATGGAGGTCGGGATGTTCTTGCCGACGTGGTCGGCGCGGATCGGCAGCTGCCGATGGCCGCGATCGACCAGCGCGACCAGCCGGACCGCGCGAGGGCGTCCGATGTCATCGAGCGCGGTCAGGGCGGCGCGAATGGTGCGCCCGGAGAACAGCACGTCATCGACGAGCACCACGATCTTGTCGTCCACTCCCCCAGGTGGGATGTCAGTGGGTTCGAGCGCACGCGCCGGACGCATCCGCAGATCGTCGCGGTACATGGTGACGTCGAGAGCACCCACGGGGACGTCGACGCCTTCGACGGCGGCGATGCGCTCGGCCAGCCGCCGCGCGAGAGGCACGCCTCGTTTGTGGATGCCGAGAAGCACGAGATCGGTGGCGCCCTTGTTGCGTTCCACCACTTCGTGGGCGATGCGGGTCAGCGCTCGGGCGACATCGTCGTCATCGAGCACTGCCCGCGAGCTGTGCAGATCGCGAGACATGCGAGGTTGGACCTCCTTCCCCGCCTCACGGGACGGGACTTAAAGGACGTCGGTCGCCACGACCCTATCAAGCACACCGGCCCGTTCTGCGCGAGTGGCGTTGTCGGCCCGGTCACACAGCGCCATCACGGCGACCGACACGACCAGCGAAGTCAGATCCAGCCGTGCCGCCGGGCGACGTGGACGGCTTCGTGCCGATTGGCCGCACCGAGCTTGGCCGCCGCCGACGACAGGTAGTTGCGGACGGTCCCCGGAGTGAGCGCGGCGCGTTGGGCGATCTCGTCGACCGGCGCACCCTCGGCGGCCAGTTCGAGCACGTCCGCCTCGCGGGCGGTGAGCGGGCTGTCCCCGGCGCTGATGGCCTCAGCGGCCAGTTCCGGGTCGACGTAGCGCCCGCCCGCGTGCACCGTGCGCACCACGTCGCCCAACACCTGCGCGGACACCGTCTTCGGCAGGAACCCGCCGACTCCGGCCTCGAGGGCGCGCTTGAGATATCCCGGCCGGCCGTGACTGGTGACGATCATGGTCCGGCAGCCGGGAACGTCGGCGTGGATCGCCGCGGCTACGGCGATGCCGTCCATGTCGGGCAGTTGCAGGTCCAGCACCGCCACGTCAGGAGTGTGCGCGCGAGCCATGGCCAAAGCCTCGTCGCCCGTCGCGGCCTCGGCGACCACGTCGACAGCGTCTTCGAGCGAGAGCAGTGCCCGCAGCGCCGAACGGATGAGGTGCTCGTCCTCGGCGAGCATCACCCTGATCGTCTCGGTCATCTCGCACCTTCCCTGACCGTCTGCACCGGCACGCTCGCCACCAGCTGGAACGACCCTGGCTGCGGGCGCTCCACCGCCAAGGTGCCGCCCATCGCCCGGAGCCGTTCCTCGAGCCCGGACAGGCCGGAGCCGGCATCGCCCTGCTCCAGCGGCGCGGCACCGACACCGTCGTTACGCATGGTCAGCCGCACCTGTCCGCCGTCTCGAGCCACGGTGATCACGCAGCTGCGCGCCTGGCTGTGCCGCAGCACGTTCGTCGTCGCTTCCCGGACCACCCAGCCGAGCACGGATTGCACGTCGCCGGGCAACTGCGCGCCGTCACCCACCACGCGCGTGTCGACACCAGCCGAACGCAACACCGATCGGGCACCGGCCAGCTCGCTGGTCAGATCGGCCGCCCGGTAGCCGTGCACGACCTCGCGGACCTCACGCAACGATTCCTGCGCGATGTCGCGAACAGCCATCATCTCCGCCTCCGCCTCGGCCCGGCCCCGGCGGCTCAGCTGGGCCGCGAGCTCGCTTTTCAACGCCATCACCGACAGATTGCGGCCCAGCACGTCGTGCAGGTCGCGCGCGAAGCGCAGCCGCTCCTCGGCCACGGCCAGCTGCGCCTGGGTCCGGCGCGACCCTTCGAGCTCCCACATGACGCCGAGCATCCACACCGATGCCCGGAAGGCGAACACGCCGCCGAGCAGCGCCAAGCCGGTGGAGATGCCGAAGGCGACCGTCCGCGCGCCCGGCCAGCCGAGCAGGTGTATCGCCCCGGCGACGCATCCGGTCACGACGACCGTGGCGAACAACAACCACGACGAGGTCAGCCGCGGCGTCAAGGCCAGGACGAAGAACCCGGCGAACAGCAGCACACCGGCGGCGCTGGCCCCTGACCCCTCCGGGGGTACGTCGACGGTCGAGCCGTGGAACGCCCACACCGCGGTCACCGCGCCCAGCGCGGTCACCACGGCGAGCACGACCACGGCCCACCGCGGCCACGGCCCCTGCCCGAGGTACCACTTCATCCCGGCGCGCAAGATCCAGATGGTCACCACCGTGTGCACCACGGCCAGGGCGAGGAAGACCGCGACGCCGGCCGGGCGGACGTCCTGCTCGGACAGGCTGAGGACGAGCATCGCCGCCAGGACCACCTCACCGGCGGCCAGCCCGTACAGTGAACCGCGGGTGTAGAGGTCGAACCGCTGCGCCGCGCTGCGTTCGCTCCACCAGCGGTTCACCATCGACACGGGAATGACCCTCTCATGAGCACGGTGCGCCCCAGCGGCACCGGCCGCCCTCGACTCGGCACCGGTCATCGACGAATGCACAGCCGATCAGCCTCGCGGCTCCCAGCGGAACCAGCGCCGCTGCGCCCAGACCCCGACACCGATCCACGCGACGAGGACGGCGACCGGCATCATCGCCGCTTCGAAGCTGGCGGCGAAATCCACCACGCTGCCATCAACCGACACGCCGGACAGCCCGAGGTTGACCAGATCGACCACCGGGGTGAGCGGCAGGAAACGCGCGACGTCGGCCACGGCGTCGGGCCACTGGCTCAGCGGGAACATCATCCCGGACAGCGGCATGCACACCATCAGCACCGGCAACGTGCTCACCTGCGCTGTCTCGACGTTCTTCGTGAACGCGGTGGACGCCGCCGCGAGCAGGACGAACACGATCGAGCCGCCGACCAGGGCGACGAAGACCAGCAGCAGGTTCACCGGGGAGTCGAAGCCGATGGTCATCGCTACGCCGAGCGTCATGAGCACGGTTTGGACCAGCGCCAGGATCAGTGAGGGCAGCGCCGTGCCGGTGAGGATCTCCGCGTCGCTGGCCTCGCCGACCCGCAGGCGCTTGAGCACCAGTTCCTCGCGGCGTCCGACGTAGGCCGACACCAGGTTGTAGTAGACGACGAACAGCAGGACGAACCCGATCATCATCGCGGTCATCGTGGCGCCCACACCTGCGGCAGCGTCGTCGCCGGTACCCGACATCCGCAGCAGTCCCACCATCGCGATGGGCAGCGCCAGCGCGGTGAACATGGCGGTTCGGTTGCGCACCAGGAGGCGCAGCTCGGCTCGCGCGAGGGCGGCGACTCGGCGAGCGCCTCCCTTGGCTCGGCGTGGGCGCTGGGGGCGCTTCGGGCGCCGCCGGGTCGCGGTGAGCGTGGTCATGCCGGTACCTCCTCGGTCTGCGGCGTGCGGGGTTCGTGTTCGGCGGCCACGGCCAGGAACGCCTGCTCCAGCGAGGCCGACCGGGCCGACAACCCGTGCAGTTCGACTCCGTGGTCGCGGGCCCACTCCAGGAGCTCGGTGAGGCTGCGCTGGAGCATGTCGGTGTGGATGACGACGTCCTGGCTGTCGTCGACGACGAGCGCTCCGGGCAGCTCGGGCAGCGGCGGGCTGGACGTCGGGTCGGGACGGTCGAACGTGATGGTCGACGGCTGGGTCGCGACGATGTCGGCGACCGTGCCGGTCCGCACGATCCGCCCACGATGCATGATCGCCAGGCGATCGGCGAGCTCCTCGGCTTCGTCCAGATAGTGGGTGGTGAGCAAGACGGTGGTGCCGTCCCGGAGGAGGTCACGCACCAAGCGCCACGTGTCGCGGCGACTCTCCGGGTCCAGGCCGGTCGTGGGCTCGTCGAGGAACAACACCTCCGGGCGGCCCAGCAACGCCAGCGCAAGATCGAGACGACGCCGCTCTCCCCCGGACAGCTGCTTGACCGTCACGTCGCCACGCCCGGCCAGACCCACCATGTCCAGCGCTTCGTCCACCGGCCGCGGTGCCGACAACGTCCCGGCCCACATGGCCGCCGTCTCACCGACCGTCAGATCACTCGGGAATCCACCGGCTTGAAGCATGACTCCGGTCCGCGGGCGAACCGCCGCCCGGTCCACGTACGGATCATGACCGAGCACGCGTACGGTCCCGCCGGACGGCACGGTGAGCCCCTCGATCACCTCGAGTGTGGAGGTCTTGCCGGCGCCGTTGGTGCCGAGCAGCGCGAACAACTCGCCGCGGCGCACGGTGAAGGTGACGCCGCTGACCGCCTCGAATCCGCCGGTGTAACTGCGGCGGAGGTCGGTCACTTCGATGACATCTGGCATCGCACGTTCTCCAGTCGTCGGTCACATGTCGATTTCCTGGAGACCATCCTCGATCGCTGTCGCGCTTCATGGCCGTGAACAGCGTCATCACCTCATATGACTGATTCAGGCGGAGGACATGACAGATGTCATGGGCCAGTCGACCGAACGGCTGGAAACCAGCGGTGCGACTTGACGACAGGTTCGCGACAGATCAGCATCTTCCACAGCATCCGCCCCGGTGCGCCGGAAATCGTCCGGCTCTCACCCCTCCTGGAGGAGCGCACGTGTCGCTGCCGATGATCAGATCGCGCCACCGCACCCGGCTCACCGCGGCCACAGCCGCGGTGGGGCTCGCCCTCGCCACGGCCCTGGCCACGGGTAGTGCGGCGCCGGCCGCCGAGCCCGTCATCGACGGCGCCGGCCTCGCCGTCGAACACGAGCTGTCAGCCGGCGGCTACATCGTCATCCTCGGCGAGCAGCCGGCCGCGACCTACGACGGCACGACGAGCGGGTTGCGCCGCACGGCACCCGCTGCGGGCGAGACCCTGCGCGCGGACTCCGCAGCCGTACGCACGTACCGCTCTCACCTGCGCGAGCAGCAGGAGGAGGTAGCCGACGCCGTCGGCGCCGACCCGGTCCACCACTACACGGTGGCTCTCAACGGCTTCTCCGCCCGGCTGTCGGCCGAGCAGGCTCAGACGCTGCAGCGCACGCCAGGGGTGCGGGCCGTGGTGAAGGACACGCCGCGCCACGTCGACACAGTGAGCTCGCCGGAGTTCCTCGGGCTGTCCGGTGCGGACGGGGTATGGCAGGAGCTCGGTGGCGCCCCCGAGGCCGGACACGGCGTGGTCGTGGGCGTCATCGACACCGGGATCTGGCCCGAGAACCCGTCGTTCGCCGGCGAGCAGCTGCCCAGCGAGCCCACCGGCGAAGTCGGCGAGCCGTACAGCACGTCCGAGACCGGCACCGCGATGCTCAAGGCGAACGGCGACACGTTCACCGGCGAGTGCGAGCCGGGCGAGGAGTGGACCGCCGATCTGTGTAACGACAAACTGATCTCGGCGCGCTACTTCCCGGACGGCTTCGTGAGCAACGTGCCACCGGAGCACCGGGACGAGTTCGAGCGGATCTCCACCCGTGACGGCGACGGGCACGGTACCCACACGGCCAGCACGGCTGCTGGCAACCACGACGTGGCGATGTCGGTCGACGACCGCGAGTTCGGCACCGGCTCCGGCATGGCGCCGGGCGCGAAGATCGCCGCGTACAAGGTGTGCTGGAACGACGACGACGCCAGCACCGGCGGTTGCTACCCGTCCGATTCGGTCGCCGCCATCGATCAGGCGGTGCTCGACGGCGTCGACGTCATCAACTACTCGATCTCCGGAGCTGTCGACACGGTGGTGGACCCGGTGGAGCTGGCGTTCCTCTCCGCGGCCTCGGCCAACGTCTTCGTCGCCGCGTCGGCGGGGAACAGCGGGCCCGGCTCGTCGACCGTGGCCCACAACAGCCCGTGGCTCACCTCGGTCGGTGCGAGCACCCACGCCGTCTACGAGGGCACCGTCGAGCTCGGTGACGGGCAGCGGTTCCGCGGCTCGATGATCGACGACGCCGGCGTGCCCGAGCAGACCCCGCTGGTCTACGCCGGCGACATCGCGGCCGACGGCGTCGACCCGGCCGAGGCCGCACTGTGCGGCCCGGACACGCTCGACGACGCCGCGGCGGCCGGCGCGATCGTCCTGTGTGACCGGGGCGTGCATGCGCGGGTGGACAAGTCAGCCGAAGTGGCCCGGGCCGGCGGCGCGGGATCGATCCTGGCCAACACCGACCCGGCCGAAGGACTCAATGCCGACCTGCACGTCATCGCGACCACGCACGTCGGAGCCGACGACGGCGACGTGATCCGCGACTACGTCACCGGTGACGGCGCGGCGACCGCCGCGCTGCTGCCTGGCGACCAGACCGACCTGCCGCCGACGCCGACGCCGGTCATCGCCGGGTTCTCCTCACGTGGGCCCGCGTTGGCCAACGGCGGCGACGTGCTCAAGCCCGACGTCGCCGCCCCGGGGGTGGACGTACTCGCCGGTGTGGCACCGGGCCCGAGCGGCGACAACGACTTCGGCTTCCTCTCCGGCACGTCGATGGCCTCGCCGCACGTGGCCGGCCTGGCTGCCCTGATCCGCGGCGCCGAACCGGGCTGGTCGGCGATGGCGGTCAAGTCTGCGCTCATGACCACCGCATACGACCTCAAGAGCACAGACGGCGTCGACGTGTCCGCCGACACCGACCGCTTCAACTCCGGCGCCGGGCACGTCGACCCGACCAGGTTCCTCGACCCGGGCCTGGTCTACGAGTCCGGACCGGACGACTGGCTGTCGTTCATCGAAGGCATCGGTGAGGAAACCGGTATCCCCGGCGTGGAGCCGATCGACCCGTCCGACCTGAACCAGGCCTCCATCGCCGTGGGCGCCTTGGCGGGCCGACAGGTCATCACTCGCGAGGTCACCGCGGTGACGCCGGGGCTCTACCGGGCCGACATCGACGTTCCCGGCTTCGATGCCGAGGTCACGCCGTCCGTGCTCTACCTCGGCCGGCCCGGGCAGACGAAGCGATTCGAGGTCACGCTCACCCGCACCACGGCACCCCTCGACGAGTACGCGCAGGGCACGCTGACCTGGAGCGGTGGTGGGACGACCGTCCGCAGTCCGATCGTCGCGCAGCCCGTGGCCGTGGCGGTGCCCGACGAGGTCACCGGAACCGGCAGCGCAGGTGAACTGACCTACGACGTGGTGCCCGGCTCCGACGGCGACATCGACGTCGCGTTGACCGGGCTCGTGCCCGGCGTGGTCACCGATGGCACGCTCACCCCGGGCGAGCCGTCCGATCCCGAGGGGAACACGTCCTCGCAGACGGTCGAGTTCGAGGTCCCCGAGGGCACCGATCTCGCCCGGTTCGATCTCGTCTCAGGCTCCGACGGCGCCGACTACGACATGTACGTGTACGGGCCGGACGGCGAACAACTCGCGGTGAACGGCGCCACCGGAGCCTCGAGCGAGCGAGTGGATCTGACCGAGCCGGCCGCGGGCACCTACGCCATCGTGGTGCACCTGTTCTCCAGCGCCGACGGTGCGCCGGTCGATTTCAGCCTGCGCAACTTCGCTGTGGGCGCCGAGGCCGCCGGCAACGCCACCGTCGCCCCGGATCCGATCCAGGGCACCCGTGGCACACCCGAAACCGTGACCGTCACCTACGAGGGCCTCGACGACAGCCTCCCCTACCTGGGCACGGTCACCTACGAGGGCAGTTCGACCCACACCACCGTCGCGATCAACTAGCCCGAACAGCTTCCAAATGATCATGTTCACTTGGCGATTGCCTGCTGCACCACCCGTACACGCCTGGTGGTGCAGCACAACGCCTGGTGGTGCGTGAAACCGGTCGCCTCGACGTTCGAGCTGACCGGCGGCTCGCGCCTACGATGACGCCATGACGACCGAGCCCGACCGCAGCCGTACCCGATTCCCCGGCATCAGCGCCCGGGCGTACGAACACCCAGCCGACCGCGGCGCCCTGGTGGCGCTGCGGTCGCTGCGCGGGTTCGACACGGTGCTGAAGAAGATGTCCGGGCTGTTCAACGAACGCAGTCTGCGCCTGCACTTCCTCGCAGGCTCGGTCCGCGTGGGCGAGCAGCAGTTCCGCGACGTGCACCAGGACGTCGTCGACGCCGCGCACATCCTGGACTTGCCCGAGACGCCGGAGCTCTACGTGGTCGCCGACCCCTACCCGCGAGCGATGGCGATCGGCTCCGACCGGCCGTTCATCGTCATCAGTACCGGGCTCTTCGACCTTCTCGACGCCGAGGAACGCCGGTTCACCATCGGCCACGAGGTCGGGCACATTCTGTCCGGTCATGCCGTCTACCGGACCCTGCTCCTCGCGCTCACCAGTCTGGCCCTGCGGGTGGCGTGGATTCCGCTGGGCTACATGGGCCTGCGTGCCATCGTCCTGGCGCTGGAGGAATGGCACCGCAAGTCGGAGTTGTCGTGTGACCGCGCCGGGCTGTTGGCCTCCCAGGATCCGGAGGCATCCAAGCGAGCGCTGATGAAGCTGGCCGGCGGCTCCCGCCTGGGCGAGATGAGCGTGGCGGCGTTCAAGGAGCAGGCGCGCGACTACGATGCGGCCGAGGATGCCCGCGACGGGGTGATCAAGCTGCTCAGCCTCATGGGTCGCACCCACCCGCACGCCGTCATCCGCTTGGACGAACTCGATCGCTGGGCGGGTTCCGGCGAGTACAGCCGCATTCTCGCCGGCGACTACCCTCGGCGCTCCGACGACCGCGACGCCTCGATCTCCGACGAGGTCCGCAACGCCGCGAAGTCGTATCAGGAATCGTGGAGCCGAACCGCCGACCCCCTGATCAGCACGCTGCGCGACGTCGCGAACAGCGTCGCCGAGACCGGCGGCAAGATCTTCGACAACATCGCCAACCGGGCCCGCCGATCGTGACCGGCCCGACTACCAACACGCCCAGCTTCAGCCGCTGAGACTGGGCTTGAGTTTCACGATCCGCCCGAGCAACCCGTTGACGAACGTGGGCGACTGCTCGGTGGACAGCTCGCGCGCGAGCGAGACCGCCTCGTCGAGCGCGACCGGATCGGGGACGTCGTCGCGATAGAGAACTTCGTAGACGCCGAGACGCAGGATGTTGCGGTCGATCGCGGGCATCCGCTCGAGCGTCCAGCCTTCGGCGTAGGTCGAGATCAGCTCGTCGATGCGCTCGCCGTGCGCGATGACCCCTTCGACCAGCGTCACGGTGTACTCGTTCAGCGGTGGATCGGCCGTGGTCATCCGATGGGCGAGCGTGGCCCCGCGGCCGAGGCCGCGCAGGTCGGACTCGTACAGGATGTCCAGAGCTCGCTTACGGGCACGGGTACGAGCAGGCATGGTCTTCCGGCCCGTCAGCCGGCGCGACCGAGGTAGGACCCGTCGCGGGTGTCGACCTTGACCTTCTCGCCCGTGGTGATGAACAGCGGGACCTGCACCACGTGCCCGGTCTCGAGCGTGGCCGGCTTGCTGCCACCGGTGGAGCGGTCGCCCTGCAGGCCGGGCTCGGTGTATTCGATGGCCAGGACGACCGAGGCGGGAAGCTCGACGAACAGAGGAGTCCCCTCGTGCATGCCCACCGTGGCGGTCTGGTTCTCGAGCATGAAGTTCGCGGCGTCGCCGACGGTCGCGGCGGACACGTTGATCTGGTCGAAGGTCTCGGTGTCCATGAACACGAACTCGTCGCCGTCGCGGTACAGGTACGTCATCTCGCGCCGGTCGACATTGGCCGTGTCGACCTTGACGCCGGCGTTGAACGTCTTGTCCACGACCTTGCCCGAGACGACGTTCTTCAGCTTCGTGCGTACGAACGCGCCGCCCTTACCGGGCTTGACGTGCTGGAACTCCACGACGCTCCAGAGCTGGCCGTCAAGGTTGAGCACCATGCCGTTCTTCAGGTCGTTCGTCGTCGCCACGTCGTGAGTTGCCTTTTCCTCGTCGGTGCCGCCTGATCGCGTGCAGCACACCCGGGCTGACGAGCCCGCGTGCCGACGTCACGCGTCCAGGACGAGCAGGTCCTTGGTTGTCGGTGTGAGCAGGTCGGGCACTCCAGCGGCACGGACCACCAGGGTGTCCTCGATCCGGACTCCGCCACGCCCTGGTAGGTAGATACCGGGTTCGACGGTCACGGTCATGCGGTCGGCCAGTGTACCCGTCGCCGAGTACCCGAGCGTCGGCGCTTCGTGCACCTGCAACCCTACACCGTGGCCGGTGCCGTGACCGAACTGGTCAGCGTAGCCGCCAGCGTCGATGACCGACCTGCTCGCGGTGTCCACGCCAAGGCAGTCTTCGCCCACGACCAGCGCCTGTCTCCCCGCCCGCTGAGCGGCCTGCACGATGTCGTAGATCTCGCGCTGCCAGTCGGCCGGCTCGGCGGCCACCACGGACGTACGGGTGCAGTCGGCGTGGTAACCGCGGTAGATCGCCCCGAAGTCGATCTTCAGCAGATCGCCCTTGGCGATCTGCCGGTCCACCGGGCGGTGATGCGGAATCGCACTGTTCTCGCCGGCAGCGACGATGGTCTCGAAGGCGATGCCGTCGGCGCCGTGCGCGTACATTCGCCGCTCGAGGTCGAGCGCAACCTCCTTCTCGGTCCGGCCGACGAACCGGCCTGCGGCGTAGAGGTCTTCGAGCGCACGGCAGGAGATGGCACACGCCTCGGTCAGCGCCTCGATCTCGGTGTCGTCCTTCGTGGTGCGCAGCTTCTCTACGGCGCGGCCGAGGTCGACGAGTTCGGTCGAGCCGTCCGCCTCGTCCAGCGCTCGACGGATCGACTTCCATGATTCGAGGGTGAGGTGGTGCTCCTCGACGCCCAGGCGCGCGGCCGTCGTGCCGACGGCGGCTCGCACGGCCAGCGCGGGCGCCACATGCCGCTCGATGACGAGTTCCACGTCTGCTGCGACATCGGCGGCAGCGGTGGCGTACCGGCCGTCGGTCGCCAGCGTGGCTGCGCCGTCAGCGGTGAGAAGCAATGCGGCGTTACTACTGGCGAGCCCGGTCAAGTAATGTACATTAGTAAGGTTAGTGACTAACGCAGCATCCAACTTGTCATAAGTCAGAAGTTCCGCTAGTCGAGCGCGACGGTCGACGTGAATCTCGGGCAACTTCGGCCTCCTATTGCTGTGACCAGCTAAATCACCGGCCCATTCCATTAACTGAGACTGCCACTTCGCAGGTTTTCACTGGGCCTTTAGCATGTTGATCATGCTCATATTCGGCCTGATCGTCACCGTCATCCTGGCCCTCGTCATGAGCTACGTGGTCATTCGTAGCGGCCCGTCAAGCCGGAATGTGCCCACCTTTTCCTCTCCCCCGACGCCCCCCGCCGGCGTCCGGATCAGCCGTGAACTCCAAGAGGCGGTGCGTGACACCGCCTCGCGGGGCAACCCCGAACAGGCTGCCAAGCGTTTGCACAAGGAAGCCGGTCTGCCCACCACGCAGGCTACCGCCGTCGTGTATGCGCTCCAGACGGGGCAAGTCTTCCCCGAGCCAGAACCCACCAGCACCGCAGCGACAGCCGAGCCGACCCGCCGGGCACCGGTCGACGCCGAGCTGTTGACCACGCTGCGCCGGCTCGTCGTGCAGGACCGGTTGCGCCGTACGGCCGCCATCAGGCTGCTGAGGGAGCGCACCGGCATGAACAACCGCGATGCGCGACGCTTCCTCGACGCCTTGTGAGGCACCAGGCCACGCCGGCTGACGGCCGCGGGCATTCACACCAGGGCAGCGACCGCGCGTAGGGCGAGGTCGTACGAGTTCAGGCCGAACCCCGCGATGGTTCCCGTGGCGACGCCGGCCACGACGCTCGTGTGCCGGAACGTCTCACGGGCCGCGGGATTGGAGATGTGCACCTCGATCAGTGGCGCCCGCAGCTGCGCGCACGCGTCCCGCAGCGCATACGAGTAGTGCGTGAACGCCGCTGGGTTGAGGATCACCGGCTCGGCGGCGTCGGCGGCGTCGTGCAACCAGGCCACCAGTTCGGCCTCGTCGTCGCTCTGGCGTACGTCGACCTCCAGGCCCAGCTCCGCGCCGGTCGCCCGGCATCGCTGCGCGAGCGCCTCGTAGGACGTGTCGCCGTACACATCGGGTTCTCGCGAGCCCAGCCGGCCCAGATTCGGCCCGTTGACCACCAGCACCTGCTTCGTCACGACGTGACCCTAACCATGTTCGCCGCCCTCATGCTCACTGTCCGGCCTGGGCCGGCTGACCGCCGCGAATGCCGACTCGAGCAGCTCGATGTCGGGAGCCTCCAGGACGCCGGGCTTGCCGAGATCGTCGAGGACGATGAACCGCAGGCGGTCGCCGCGAGTCTTCTTGTCGACCCGCATCGTCTCGAGCAGCCGTGGCCAGGCCGCAGCGTCGTACGACGTCGGCAGACCGAGCGCGTCAAGGATGCGTCGATGCCGATCGGCGGTGGCGTCGTCGAGCCGTCCGGCCAAGCGGCCCAGTTCGGCGGCGAAGACCATGCCGACGGCGACGGCCGCACCGTGGCGCCACCGATACTCTTCGACCTTCTCGATGGCGTGAGCCAGCGTGTGCCCGTAGTTGAGGACCTCCCGCGGGCCCGCCTCGCGCAGATCGGCACCCACGACGTCTGCTTTGACCTTGACCGAGCGTTCGATCAGTTCGCGCGTGTGCGGCCCGTCCGGGCGGGCCGCCCCGGCCGGATCGGTCTCCACCAACTCGAGAATCACCGGATCGGCGATGAAGCCGGCCTTGACCACCTCGGCCAACCCGGTGACGTACTCGTCCTGCGGCAGCGTCTCCAGCGCGCTCACGTCGCACAACACCGCTGCCGGGGTGTGGAACGCGCCGACGAGGTTCTTTCCCTCCGCCGTGTTGATCCCGGTCTTTCCGCCGACCGCCGCGTCCACCATGCCGAGCACCGTCGTCGGCACGGCGATCCACGACACGCCGCGCAACCAGGTCGCTGCGACGAACCCGGCGAGATCGGTGCTCGCGCCGCCGCCGATGCCGACGACGACGTCGGACCGGGTCATGCCGATCCGGCCCAGCACCGACCAGCACTGGGCTGCGACCTCGGCGGTCTTGGCGTGCTCGGCGTCGGGCACCTCGAGCACGTGGGCGTCGAAACCACGCGCGTACAGGTCGGCCTGGACCCGCTCGGCGGTGCTGCGCACCGTGGCCGGATGGATGATCGCCACCCGTCGAACACCGGCGTCCAGGTGGTCGGCCAGCTCCCCGACCACGCCGTGCCCGACGACGACGTCATAGGGCCGCTCGCCGTGCACCCGGATCAGCGCCCGCGCTTCACTCGACATGGCTGACGACCTCATCGGCCACGTCGTCGGGTTCACGCCCGTTGGTGTCCACCGTCACCGTGGCCACCTCGAGATAGAGCGGACGCCGCGCGTCGAGCAACCGCTTGAGTTGTGCCCGGGGGCTTTCGAGCAGCAGCGGGCGGTCACGGTTGAATCCGACCCGGGCCACCGCGTCGGTCAGCCCGACGTCAAGGAAGACCACCAGGTGTCCACGTAACCGCTCACGGGTGCTCTCGTCGCCGACGGCGCCGCCGCCGAGCGCCAGCACGCCGTCGTGCTCGGCCAAGGCCGTGGCGACAGCCGCTCGTTCCAGCTCACGGAATCTGGCTTCGCCGTCCTCGATGAAGATGTCGGCGATCACCTTGCCGACCGACTGCTCGATGTCGGTGTCGGTGTCGCGGAACCCGACCTTCAGCCGCTGCGCCACGGCCGCGCCGACGGTCGACTTGCCCGCACCGGGCGGGCCGACGATGATCACGCGCGGCGCCATCAGCGCACCGCCAGATGCGACGGGATCGAGTCCACGTACGCCTGGGCGTTGCGCGCGGTCTCGGTCACCGAGTCGCCGCCGAACTTCTCCAGCGCCAGTTCGGCCACCACGAGTGCCGTCATCGCCTCGGCGACGACTCCCGCCGCGGGAACGGCACACACGTCCGAGCGTTGGTGGTGTGCCCGGGCCGGCTCACCGGTGCTGGTGTCGATGGTGCGCAACGCCCGGGGAACGGTCGAGATCGGTTTCATCGCGGCACGCACGCGCAGGGTCTCGCCCGTGGACATGCCGCCCTCGATGCCACCGGAGCGCCCCGACGTGCGCCGTACGCCGCCGTCGTCGGCCGGTTCGATCTCGTCCTGCGCCGCAGAACCCCGGGAACGCGCCAGCTCGAAGCCGTCGCCGACCGCCACAGCTTTGATCGCCTGAATGCCCATCAACGCACCGGCCAGGCGCGCATCCAGCTTGCGATCGCCGTGCACGTAGCTGCCGATGCCCGGAGGCAGGCCGTGCACGACGACCTCCACGACGCCACCGAGGGTGTCGCCGTCGCGGCGGGCGGCATCGACCTCGGCGACCATCGCCGCGCTGGTATCGGCGTCGAAGCAGCGCAGCGGGTCGGCATCGAGGTATTCGACGTCGTCAGGGCCGGGCACTGGCGAGCCGGCCGGAACCGCCACCGTGCCCAGTTCCACCGTGTGGCTGACCAGGCGCACCCCGTAGGCCTGCTGCAGGAAGGCCGCGGCGACGCAGCCCAACGCCACGCGTGCGGCGGTCTCTCGGGCGCTGGCCCGCTCGAGCACGGGCCGGGCTTCGTCGAAGCCGTACTTCTGCATACCGGCCAGGTCCGCGTGCCCGGGACGGGGCCGGGTGAGCGGCGCGTTGCGCGCAAGCCCCTCCAGCTCACCCGGGTCGACCGGGTCCGCCGCCATGACCTGCTCCCACTTGGGCCATTCGGTGTTGGCGACCTGTACCGCCACCGGCCCGCCCATGGTCCGGCCGTGGCGGACGCCACCGACGAACGTGACCTCGTCGGCCTCGAACTTCATGCGGGCGCCGCGGCCGTATCCGAGGCGGCGCCGTGCCAACGCAGCGGCGACGTCGGCCGTGGTGACCTGGACGTCAGCCGGCAGTCCCTCGAGAATCGCGACGAGCGCGGGGCCGTGCGACTCCCCCGCCGTGAGCCATCTGAGCATGTCACGAATCCTCCCACGACCGCACCGCGGCGTTGACATCCCTCCGCCGTACCCGGTCGCTACCCGGGCGTGACCTCGATGACCACGGCCATTCCCTGTCCACCGCCACCGCACAACGCGGCCACACCATGACGCTGCCCCCGGCGGCGGAGTTCGCGGGCCAGTGTGTGCACGAGCCGCAGCCCGGTCCCGGCGAGCGGATGCCCCAGGGCGATGGCGCCACCGTTCACGTTGACCACGTCCATGGGCAGACTCAGCTCGTCGATGCTGGCGGCGACCACACCGGCGAAAGCCTCGTTGATCTCGAACAGGTCGATGTCGCTGACAGCGAGTCCAGCGTGTTCGCACCCGGCCCGCACGGCCGCGGCCGGTTTGAGATGCAGCGTGTGGTCCGGCCCCGCCACTTCGGCGCAAGCCACCACCCGGGCCAGCGGAGTCACGCCGAGGCGGTCGGCCACGTTCGACGAGGTGAGGATCCCCACCGAGGCTCCGTCGCTCAGCTGCGAGGCGTTCCCGGCGGTGATCGTGCCGTCGGGGCTGAAGGCCGGACGCAGCTGAGCCAGGGCGTCGATGCTGGTCTCGGGCCGGATCCCCTCATCGCAGCGCAACGCGTCGAAGGCGACGATCTCGTCAGCGAACCATCCGCTGCGACTGGCCGCTGCGGCACGCTGCTGGCTGCGCGCGGCGATCTCGTCCTGCACCGCCCGGCTCACACCGAGCCCGGCGTTGGCTTCCTCGGAGAGCTCGCCCATCCCCTGTCCGGTCAGCCCACACCGGAGACCGTCGACGACGAGCGTGTCGACCAGTCCCACCGATGCGCCGTGATCACCGCGGAGCAGCCCCGCGTGAGCGGCCCGCGTCATCGAATCGCCACCGCCGACCACGTAGACCTCGCCCTCACCGAGCCGGATCCGCCGGCTCGCCTCGGCCACGGTCGCCAACCCGGCCAGGCAGACGTTGTTCACGGTGACCGCCGGCACCGTCCAGGACAGCCCACCGGCCGCTGCGGCCAGCCGTGCGGGGTTCTGGCCGTGCCCGGCCTGCAACACCTGGCCGAGCAGCACGCCGTCCGGTGTCGGCAGTCGCGCGTGCCGCTCGAGCAAGGCCCGGATCGGGCGAGCCAGCAGCTCACGGGTGGACCACTGCCGAAGGCTGCCGCCGAAGCGGCCGAACGGCGTCCGGGCGGCATCGAGCAGGACCGGGACGGTCATCGGGCGGCAGCGCCTGGCGGCGAGTCGAGCAACCGATGCGGTGTGCCGAATCCAGGCACCGACGTCCACGCGCCGTCCGCCATGGCCGAGGCGTGCCCGCAGATGCCCGGGGCCGTCCACGTCGCCGCCGTCACGCCGTCGACCAGCGCGGGCCGGTCCGCCACCGCAGCGCTGACGAACTCGTGGGCCAAGTGGGGATGCGAGCCCCCGTGAGCCGCGCCCACGCGCACCACCGGCCGACCGTCGCCGGGATCGTACTCACTCGGCCGGGTGAACCTGCGCAGCTCTGCCGGCAGCACCTGTGTTCGATCCGGCGGGTGCACCGTCTGCGCCCGCGCCGGCCGGCTCCAGTTCGCCTGGACGGGCTCGAGGGAGTAGACGGTGAGCCCGTCCTCCTCGTCGAGCATCGGCCATTCCACCCCCATGTCGTGTCCGAACACGGAGAACCCTTCGTAGTACGACCGCGCGGTCTGGAAGAACGACACCGTGACCTCGGCGGTGAGCCCGTCCCGGTCCAGGGCGAACAGCCCGGTCTCAGCCGGGAACGGATTGGAGAAGTCGCCACGACGCTCCTCGGTGAGGATGCCGCTCCCCCGTGCGGCGACCTTCTCCACCCGCGCGTCAGCCAGCGCCAGCAGCGGGGAGACGATGTGCGTGGCGTAGTTCAGCGGCGGGAACCCGCGCCAGTAGCTGGGATAGCCGTCCAGGTTCTGGATGTGGTCGCCGCGCATCAGGGTCAACGGCCCGAGCCGCCCGATGTCGATCAGGTCTTTGACGTAGAAGAACGCGCGGCCGAACACCATCGTCTCCATCATCATGTAGACCCGGCCGGAGTCCCGTTCGGCGTCGAGCACCTGCTCGATCCCGTCCAGCGTGGTCGCCATCGGCACCGATCG
>JAJYTA010000197.1 GCA_021793295.1 Actinomycetes bacterium | reverse complement strand
GGAGTCGGTGCCGTGGCGCGGCGTGCTCGGCGTCAGCGGACCTTCGCGCCGTACACGTGCTCGATCGTCATCGTCATCAGGACTCGACGCTCGGAGACCATGACCGAGCGATACTCGTCCCAGTCCGGGTGCTCGCCGGCGCCGACCCGGTAGTAATGGACCAGGGCGTCGACCTCGGGGTCGTGTGGGTCGCTGGCCGGCCCGGTGAGCTTCGCCGTGCCGTCGGCCGTGGCCCAAGCGAATCCGTCCGCGCTGGTGACCTGCAGCGAAACGCGCGGATCCCGGCGCAGGTTCGTGGTCTTGGCCCGTCCTTCGACCATGGACACGTAGATGACGTCCTCGTCCGGGTCGTACACCGGCGTCACCGGAGACAACTGGGGGCGTCCGTCGGACTTGATCGTGGCGAGGATGCCGAGTTTGCTCTCGGCGAGCAGGGCGCGTGGATCGAATGGCGTGGAGGTCATGTCCGAACAAGTGGCAACTCACCGCCGGCTATTCCTGCTCCCACTGAAACGGCACATGCCGGCAGGGTGCGGAGTTACCGTGGGCGCACGAAAATCCGACGGAAGGTGAGGCGATGAGTACCCCGGAGCTGCCGCAGACCGTTCGAGCGTTCATCGACGCGGTCAACGATCACGACGAGGCCGCCTTCCTCGCCGCATTCCCACCCGACGGTTACGTCGACGACTGGGGCCGCACGTTCACCGGCCACGAGGCCATCAAGGGGTGGAGCGACCTCGAGTTCATCGGCGCTCGGGGCGTCCTCACGCCTGAGGAGGTCACCGTCGACGGCGATTCGGTCACCGTGATCGGCGACTGGCGCAGCAATCACGCCAATGGCCGGAGTCGCTTCACCTTCCGTGTGGCCGGTGACCAGATCGCGTCCATGACGATTCGCGAAGGCTGACTCGCCCAGCCCGCTGCCGCGTCCTGATCCACCCGGCCGGACCCGCGCGACGCGGCTCGTCCGGGTGTTTGCGTCGGATTCTTCCGGGTATGGGTGCTTTTGCCTCAACAGGTCAAGCACGGCGATTCGGCGCTAGCCGGGTACGCCCGCTGGTTCGGCGTTCGACGACGGGATTGATCATGGACCGAGCGTTCGCAGCGGAGATCCATCGCGTAGACCAAGCGCTCAGCATGCTCGCCGAGCATCGCCAGCACAGCGCCGATCCGGTCGACATCATCCATACCGGCGAGAAGATCGACCAGTGGCTGGACAAGCGCTTGATCTTCATGCGCGGCCGGGACGAATCAGCGGGCCGGAGTCGCGACCGAATCCGGCAGGGCACCGTCTGACCTACCGAGCAGGCCGTGGCGTCGGCCGTAGGGCATCACCGGGCGTCACGATTCGAAATCCTCGTTGGTCTTTCCGGTCAGGACCGACTCCGGCTGGGTGACGGCGGGTTTGCGCCGGCGGTCGGCACCCTCGTCGTCCTTCTTGAACAGCAGCCACTGTTCCCGCCCACCGCGCAGGCCGGTTCGCACCAGGGAGAACGCGCCGGTGAGCTTCTCGCCGTGCAGCCGAACCCGCAGGTGGCCGGCGTCGAGCGAGGTCGCCATGGTGGTCTCGTTCAGATTGTCGAAGGTCCCGACGTCCCACACCACGACGGTCCCGCCGCCGTAGTCGTCGGCGGGGATCCGGCCTTCGAAGTCCGCATAATCCAGCGGGTGGTCCTCGGTGCGCACCGCCAGTCGCCGGTCGCGGGGATCGAGCGAGGGACCTTTCGGCACCGACCACGACACCAACACGTCTCCGATCTCCAGCCGGAAGTCGAAATGCAGACTCCTGGCGTCGTGTCGTTGAACGACGAACCGAGGGTGCCTGGAACCGGAACGGCCGGCGGCCGGTTCGCCCGACGAAGCGAGGTCTCGCTTCGCGTAGTACTCCGAAAGCTTCTTCTTCGGCATCGTCGAGGGATCAGCTCACTCGTTGGGGGTCGCGGTGCTGACGTCGGACAGTGCGGAGTCGGGATCGTCGTAGCTCGCCAGGTCGCCGATCGTGATCACGCCGACGGCCCGCCCGTCGTCGTCCACCACGGGCAGGCGCCGGACGGCGTGTTCGCGCATCTTCTTCACGGCGCTGGCCACGGGCTCGTCCGGGCGAACGGAGACCACCTGCCCGCTGGCGATGTCGCGAACGGCCGTGCTGGCGGGATCGAGCCCGGAGGCGACGACGCGGACCGCGACGTCGCGGTCGGTGATCACACCTCGCACGACCCGGTCCTCGGTGACCAGGACGTCGCCGATGTCGTGCTCACGCATGGCCGCGGCTGCCGCGGTGACCGGGTCGTCGGGTCCGACTGTGACGAGACGGTCGGTCATCATCTCGCTGATTCGCGGTGCCATCGGGTCCTCCCGTCGTCCAGGCGCCTCGGTCGACGCGTCGAGCACACCCGCCTGCTACCCGATTGCTGATGACACGTAACGAACGTGCGAGAAGAGATTGAGACATCGGATCCGGGGTACTGACAAAAAGTGATGAAGAGGTGCACATGATGATCAGAGATGGCCTGGGTAACCCGCGGGATCCCGCGGCTGCCGAGTTGCCGTTTCCCGGCTACGACGCATTGAGCCCGGCCGAGTTGCAGCAGCGAGTGCTCACCGTGGACGAGGACGGCGTGTACACCCTCCTGATGTACGAACGCCGGCATGGCAACCGCGCGCCGATGATCGATGTGCTGCAGCGACGCCTGGCGTCGTTGCGGACATGGCCGGCATCGCCGTCGCTGTCGCAGCGACGCAGGCAGCGACGCCGACTGATGAGGCGGCGAGAGCGACACTGACTGGCCCATGAGCACCCCAATGGGCACCATGGCCGGAATTCATCGTCGTTCATCGAGCAGTCGTCATTCGGCCCGGGTGAAGATACTTTTCCTCCACACCGCGACCCGGCCGCGAAAATGTTCATGGACATGAGCATTGACGCGCCGGTGGCGGTGTGTTCGGCTGGATTGTGCCAGTAGAAGTACCACTGGCCGCGACGTCGCGGAATTCGTGTCCGTCATTTCTGATCATTCGCTTGGACCGGAGGTCCATGTGTCTCAAGCTGTCATCCTGGTGCACACCTTGCGTCCGCTTCGTCGTCGGCTGCTGGACGTCGACGCCGCAACCACGATCATCAGCATCCTGCTCATGACGGCCGCGGTCTTGGCGGTCCTGCTCGCCGCCGTGCGCGCGTAGTCATCGTCGCCGGTCGCCATCGGTTTGGCCGCCGTGGACCGGGGTACAGCCGGACGCACGTGCAGACGCGTCGGGGAGGGCCCGGATGGAGATCGGTTACAAGCTGCTCGCTGAGGCGTACGGGCCACAGGAACTGGTCCGGCAGGCGCGGCGAGCCGAAGAGGTGGGCTTCGACTTCGTCGAGATCAGCGACCACTTCCATCCGTGGCTGGAAACCCAGGGCCACTCGCCGTTCACCTGGAGCGTCCTCGGCGCGATCGCGGCGCGTACCGAGCACATCGCGCTGGCGACCGGCGTCACCTGTCCGACGACGCGCTACCACCCGGCCGTCATCGCACAGGCCGCCGCGACGCTCGCGCTGATGTCCGATGGGCGCTTCACCTTGGGCGTGGGATCGGGCGAACGACTCAACGAGCACGTCGTCGGGCGCGGGTTCCCGGCGGTCGCCCGGCGCCAGGAGATGCTGCGCGAAGCGCTGGAGATCATCCGGCTGCTGTGGGCCGGAGGATACCGTTCTTACACGGGCGCACATCTACGTCTCGAGGACGCGCGCGTGTTCGACCTACCGGACTCCCCGCCGCCGATCGCCGTCGCGGCCGGGGGAGCACAAGCCGCCGCGCTGGCCGCAGAGTTCGGTGACGCGCTGTTCGCGACCGAAGCCGACCCCACGCTCGTCGAGAACTACCGCGCGGCCGGAGGCACGGGACCGTGCTACGCCGAGGTGCCCGTGTCGTGGGCACCTGACCCGCAGACCGCCACCCAGGCGGCGCTACGGACGTCGCGGTGGGCGCTGACCGGGTGGAAGGTCATGAGCGAGCTGCCGAACCCGGTCAACTTCGAAGCCGCCACGGCGACGGTGCGCGCCGAGGACATCGCGGCGAACTTCGCCTGCGGCCCCGAGGCCGCCGGTGTCGTGGCGGCGACCCGCCCGTTCCTCGATGCGGGATTCGACCGGATCGCGCTGATGAACGCCGGTCCCGACCCGGACGGCTTCCTGGACTTCTTCGGCGCTGAGCTCGGTGAGCGCCTACGGACGGCGGCGCCGGCCGCGGTCTCGGGATGAACGAGAGCACCGCCCGGCAGGGCGCGAGGGGAGGCCGGCGATGAGAGTCGTGGTCACGGGGGCGACCGGCAACATCGGCACCAGTGTCGTGGAGGCCCTGGCAGCCGAGCCGACCATCGATCACATCGTGGCGGTCGCGCGGCGCGTGCCGGAGTGGAAACCCCCGAAGACGACGTTCGCGGCAGTCGACATTCGATCCGACGACTTCGTGGCCGCCTTGAGCGGAGCGGACGTCGTCGTCCACCTCGCCTGGGCGTTCCAACCCACGCACGACCCGACGGCGACGTGGGAGGTCAACGTGCTCGGCGGTATCGCCGTGTTCGACGCGGTACGGCGTGCCGGAGTACGGTCGCTGGTCTACTCGTCGTCGGTGGGGGCCTACTCGCCCGGTGCCGGCACGCAGGTGGACGAGGATTGGCCCACCCACAGCCTGCCCGTGGCCGCCTATGGCCGGGAGAAGTCCTACCTGGAGCGTTGTCTCGATGCGTTCGAGTTGGCCAACCCGCAGATCTCGGTGACGCGGCTGCGCCCGGCGTTCGCGTTCCAATGGGAATCGGCCAGCGAGCAGCGGCGGATCTTCGCCGGGCCGTTCGTCCCGCGACCACTGCTGCAGCACGGCCGCCTACCGGTCCTGCCCGTTCCGGCCGGCTTGGCGTTCCAAGCCGTGCACACCGACGATCTGGCCCAGGCGTTCCGGCTCGTGGTGGTGGCAGGCGCGCACGGTGCGTTCAATGTCGCGGCGGATCCGGTGATCGACGCCCGCGTGCTCGGCGAGGTGGTCGGTGCGCGCCCGGTCACCGTCCCGCCGACCGTGGCCCAGGTAGCGGTCGGGGCGGCGTGGCGGCTACGGGCGGTGCCAGCCGACGAGGGCTTGCTGCGGCTGTTGTTGAGCCTGCCGACGCTCGACACCCAGCGGATCAGGAAGCTGGGCTGGCAGCCTCGCCACTCCGGGACCGAGGCGCTACGAGTCATGCTCGACGGCGTCGCCGAAGGGTCCGGGGGCTCGACGCCGCCCCTGCATCCGGACGATGCGGGCGTGTCCTGAGTCGGGCCGAAGCCCGCGCGAAGAGAGTTATTCAACCAAGGGGTTGAATACGTCACCGCCGTGCCGTACGTTGTTATCAACCAATTGGTTGAACGCGGAGGTGAGGTGTGACAGACGACCAGCTGTCGCGGGTGTTCGCCGCCCTGGCGGACCCCACCCGCCGAAGCATCGTCACGCGCCTGGCCGTGGGCGACGCCACGGTCAACGAGCTGGCCGCGCCGTACGACGTCAGCGTGCAGGCGGTGTCCAAGCACCTCAAGGTGCTGGAGGACGCGGGTGTGGTGGGCCGGTCTCGGGACGGCCAACGCCGACCGTGCCATCTCAAAGCTGAGGTCTTCGACCTGATGACGAAATGGATCGAACGCTACCGGCAGCAGGCGGAAGAGCGGTACCAGCGACTCGACGCCGTCCTCGAACAGATGAACGCAGCAGAACCAGACCACCAACGCAGGGAAGGACAAGCATCATGAGCGCGACCACCAAGCACGAGACCGAGATCCAGGTCGACCCGAACCTCCCGGTCATCCGGATGGCCCGCGTCTTCGACGCCACCCCCGACAAGGTGTTCCGGGCCCATGCCGAGCCCGACCTGTTCGCGCAGTGGATCGGCCCACGTGGACTGACGATGCGCATCGACACCTTCGACGTACGCACCGGCGGGTCCTACCGCTACACCCATGCCGACAGCGACGGTAACGAGTACAACTTCTTCGGATCGTTCCATGAGGTGCGCCCGAACGAACGGCTCGTGCAGACCTTCACCTACGAAGGCTTCCCGGACTCGGTGAGTCTGGAGACCATGACGTTGGAGGATCTCGGCGACGGCCGAACCAGAATCGTCTCCGAGAGCTTGTTCGACTCGATACAGGCCCGCGACGGCATGGTCGCCAGCGGGATGGAGGTCGGAGTCCGCGAAGGGTACGAGAAGCTCGACGACCTGCTCGCCAGCCAAGCCTGACCCCGTTGACACGTCCGGTGCCCCGTCCGATCCGGCGGGGCACCGGCGTGTTCACAGGTTGATCTTGATCTCGGCGTCCTTGCGGAGAGTGTCGACCAGGCTCTGGGCCGCCTCGGCCTCCTTCTGGCTGGCCGCTTGCTCCTCGAGCTGCGGCTTCATCTCCTCGAACTTCGGGATCTGTGATTCTTCGGTGCCCATCTGCTTCTGCTGCGCCACGGACTGGTCGTACATCTTGCGCAGTTGCTGCTCCGTGGGCTTGACGTCGCCGGCCTCTTCGGCGAGGAGCTGGTCGAGCATGACCTGGCGCTCGAGCTGGGGCATGACGTCCTCCTTGCTCATGCCCTGTTCCTCCAGAGCGGAGAAGAACTCGTCGACCGAGCCCATGCCGTTCTGCTGGACCAGGTCCTCCAGCGTCTGATCGATCTGTTTCTGGCTCGCGGTGAAGCCGCGCTTGTCGGCCTCCTGGACGAGGATCATGTTGTCGACCATGCCCTCAGCGGTCTGCTGTTTGAGCTGGTCCTGGTCGAGCTCCTGGCCGGTCTGCTGGGCCTGCATGGCCATCTGCTGGAACTGAGCCTTGTAAGTGGCGACGAACTCGTCCTTCGGGATCTCCTCGCCGTTGACCTCGGCGACCACGTCGGGCACGTCGGCCACGTCGGGTTCCGGCGCGGTGTTCGGCGAGCTGTTCTCGGCGCCGCCGTCGCCACCCTCGTCAGCCGAATCACCGCAGGCCGACAGGCCGAACAGCAGCATTGCCGTGCTGGCGGCGGCCAATAACTTCTTGATCATGTAACTCCTCGATATGCGAACCGCACCGGAACATCACCTATGGGTGCCCGCTTCACGGTGGCCCGAAACTGTGGGGAGGAGAGGCGAGAAGATGGTGATGTGGTCAGCGAT
>JAJYTA010000025.1 GCA_021793295.1 Actinomycetes bacterium | reverse complement strand
CATAGGACGTGGTGTCGTCCGTCACGAACGGGGACCTTCCTGCCAGGAATCAGGCCGCCCCGGGCCACCTGAGGCCGCAGAGTGGCCCAGGAGACCGAGCGGCCTGGGTGGACGAGTCCAGTCTACCTCGGGACGGCCGCAGAGTGCGCATTATGCGGCCCTGAGTGCCACTCACAGCGACGCGATTCGCCTCACGTGAGCCCCCATACCCGCGATGACCGAATCAGGAAGCCTGGGGGCCGTCTAGCGCCGCGCGTCGGGTCCGTGGACCATGCGCCTCATGGATCGACGATTCGTGGTGGCGCGGCCGCGACCGCTCACTCGTCGGCCACAGACACCCGCGATGCTCACCCATAGGTGTCGCGCACGCCTCGGCCGGGGACACTACGTGGTCCTTTGCGCCAGTTCGGAGCCTGTGGACCCAGGACCGACACCCGGACCACCGTGCCGTCACCGATCTCGCGGTTGAGCTTCTTGACCAGGTCGCCGGCGAGCAACCGCACCTGGGTGGCCCACGCCGTGGAGTCCGCCCGCACCGTGAGCACGTGATCGGCGTAGCTCTCGGGTTGTACGTGCGCCGCGACGTCCGGCCCGACCACCTCGGCCCAGCGGGCGACGACGCCGTGCACGGCGAGATCCTCCTCCCAACCGTGCTCGCCGACCAGGCGATCGAGTGCGGCGCCGACCGATTGCGGATCACGATCGTCGCCGCCCGGACCACTCCAGCCAGCCCCCGGCGATCGGCTGAACCGCCGGCCACGTCTCGGCCCACCCGTCGAACCCTTGGTTCGCCGTCCGCCGGACTTGCTGGCGGCCTTAGCCCGCGCCACGAGCGCTCGCGCGACGTCCACGCCGTCGGGGTTCCACGTGAAACCGCTCGGCGCGGAGCCGCCGGATCGTGCATCCTGGCCGGTGGCGACGCTGTCCGGATCCGGCGGCGACGCAGGCCTCCGTGCCGGACCTTCCGGATGGTCCTCGGCCGGCTGGTTCGAACCTTCGGTCATCGCCTCGCCACCTCCTCAGCGCTCTCGTCCGGGGAACGGCCCCATCGGCTCAACGCACGCGGCGGACCCCTGAGCCTTCGACATCGACTCTGCCACCGGCCAGCGACTCAGGCACGTCGGCCGGTACCGCGGCGGTCACCAGCACCTGTTCGGCATCGGCGACGAGCCGAGCCAACCGATCCCGCCGGCCGGCGTCGAGCTCGGCGAAGACATCGTCGAGGATCAGCACCGGATCGCTGCCACCGGAGCGCAGTAGCTCGTACGATGCCAGGCGCAGCGCCAGCGCGAAAGACCACGACTCGCCATGGCTCGCGTACCCCTTGGCCGGCATCGCCCCGAGCCCCAGGGTCACGTCGTCGCGGTGCGGGCCGACCAGCGAGACGCCACGTTCCAGCTCGTCGCGGCGAGCCCGGCCGGTGGCATCGAGCAGCGCCGCGGCCAGGGCCTCACGGTCGGGGCTCAGCTCGGCATCCGGACCGAGCGAAGACTTGTACGTCAGTTGTGCCTCACCCGAGCTCGTCCCGCCGCCGGCCGCGACGGTCTCGTACGCCTTGGCGACCAGCGGCCGCAACGTGTCGACGAGTTCGAGACGGGCCGCGAGCAGTTCAGCGCCCGCGGTGGACAGGTGCGTGTCCCAGACGTCGAGCGTCGGCAGATCCACCGGGCCGCCGGATCGACTGGCGCCACGAACCGCCGCGCCGGCGGACTTGAGCAGGGCATTTCGTTGCTTGAGCACGCGGTCGTAGTCGGAGCGAACCCCGGCGAAGCGCGGTGCGCGAGCGACGAGAAGCTCGTCCAGGAACCGCCGCCGCTCGGCCGGATCGCCCTTGACCAGCGCCAAGTCTTCAGGCGCGAACAAGACGGTGTTGATCACACCCAGAATCTCGCGCGGCCTCGGGACCGGCGAGCGATTGAGCCTCGCTCGGTTCGCGCGGCCGGGGGTGATCTCGATTTCCAGGAGCGTGTGGCGCTCGTTGGGCATGCTCGTGTCGACGACGTCGCCGCGGACCACGGCTCGTTCCGAGCCCACCCGGACCAGCGGTGCGTCGTGGGCCACCCGATGACTGCCGAGGGTGGCCAGGTAGTTCACCGCCTCGACCAGGTTGGTCTTGCCCTGGCCGTTCGGGCCGACGAACGCTGTGACACCGGGTTCGAGCGAAAGCTCGACCTCGGTATAGGACCGGAAATCTGCCAGCGACAAGTGTGCGATGTACATTCGCCTCAAGCTCGGGTGTCGCCGGTGCCGGATGACGGGCCGGCTGCCTCGGCCGCACGGACCGCGTGCCCGCCGAACTCGTTGCGCAGCGCCGCCACGGCTTTCATGGCCGGCGAGTCGGACTGGCGGGAAGCGAACCGCGCGAAGACGGCCGCGGTGATGGCCGGCGCGGGAACGGCGTGGTCGATGGCTTCCTGAACCGTCCAGCGACCTTCACCGGAATCGTCCACGTAACCCTCGAGCTCGGTCAGCCCAGGGTCGTGTTCCAGCGCTTTGACCAGCAGGTCGAGGAGCCACGAGCGGACGACTGTGCCACGCGACCACGCCTTGACCGTGCCCGGCACGTCGGTGACGACATCGGCGGTGTGCAGGAGTTCGTAGCCCTCGGCGTAGGCCTGCATCAGACCGTACTCGATGCCGTTGTGGACCATCTTCGCGTAATGGCCGGCGCCCACCGGGCCGGCATGGACGAAGCTTTCGTCGCGCGGGCCGTCGGGGCGCAGGGCATCGAAGATCGGCATCAGCCGCTCGACGTGCTCAGTATCGCCCCCGGCCATCAGGCCGTAGCCGACCTCGAGGCCCCACACGCCCCCGGACACGCCGCAGTCAACGTATCCGATCCCGCGCTCGCGTAGGATCCGGTCGTTCTCAGCATCGTCGGTGTACCGCGAGTTGCCGCCGTCGACGACGACGTCGCCGGGTTGGAGCAGATCGGCGAGCTCGGCAACGGTGGTTCGGGTGGGGTCCCCAGCGGGAACCATCACCCACACCGCACGCGGGGTGCTCAGCGCATCGACCAGTTCCTGGAGACTGCCGACATCGCTGACCTCCGGATGATGATCGAATCCGACGACCGTGTGACCTGCCCGCCGGATGCGCTCACGCATGTTGGCGCCCATCCGGCCCAGGCCGATCAGCCCGAGTTCCATCGACATCCTCCTGATCCCGGCGTTGCTCGTGACCCTCACGACACTGTTCGTGTCGCTGCTGCTCACCCCGACAGGCGGATGGGCATGGCGAGGTAGCGGTACCCGCCGTCCGGTTCCGACTCGGCGCTGTCGACACCCTGGATGACCACCGGCTTCATCGGCGTCTCGGTGAACGACAGGTGCGCGAAGGTGGTGCCGAGTGCCTGCAGGCCATCGAGGAGGTACGTGGGGTTGAACCCCGTCGCGATGGCCGGGCCCTGCACGTCGGCCTGCAAGGCTTCGGATGCCTGGGCGTCTTCACCACTGCCGGCCTCGAGAACCACCTGGCCGTCGTCGAACGACAGCCGGACCGGAGTGTTGCGCTCGGCGACGAGGGCGACACGCTTGACCGACTCGACCAGCGCCGAGATCTCCACCCGGGCGACCGTGGCCGTCTCGGTGGGGAAGATACGCCGGTAGTTCGGCACCCATTCGCCGTCGATGAGGCGACTGGTGGTGTGGCGGCCGCCGGCGGCGATGCCGATGAGGGTGTCGTTGGACTCACCACCGAGCGCCACCGTCACCTCGCCTGCTGACGAGAGCGTTTTGGCCGCGTCGACCAGTGTCCTGGCCGGGACCAGAGCGATGGCGGACAGGTCGGGACGCGCTGGCTGCCAGGTGAGTTCACGAACAGCCATGCGATAGCGGTCGGTGGCGGCGAGCGTGACCTTCTCACCTTCGAGCTCGATCCGGATACCGGTGAGCGTCGGGAGCATGTCGTCACGACCGGCGGCGACGGCGACCTGACCGACCGCCTCGGCGAACGTCGGACCGTCGATGGTGCCCGAGGCATCCGGCAGCTCAGGAAGGTCGGGATATTCCTCGACGGGCAGCGTCAGCAAGGTGAACCGCGCGCTGCCGCAGGTGATGGTGACCTTGGAGCCGTCGGAGGTGAGATCGACCGGCTTGTTGGGCAACGAGCGGGCGATGTCGGCGAGGAGCCGGCCGGAGACCAGCGCGGTACCCGCATCGGCGACATCGGCGTCGACGGCCACCCGGCCGGAGACTTCGTAATCGAAGGACGAGAAGGACACCTGAGCATCGGATGCGTCGATTCGCAGGCCTGCGAGCACCGGCACGGTAGGCCGATTCGGCAACGTGCGAGCCGTCCAGGCCACCGCGTCGGCCAAAACATCACGATCGAGCCGGAACTTCACCGGTCCACCGCCCTCCCCTCGGGCACGCGCCCGGGTCGTTGTGGTTCATCTTCATCCTTCCACGGCTGACTGACAGCTGTGGACGTTGGTTGGTCAGTCGGTCGAGCGCGAGACGCAATCCACAGATCGGGCCGTCCCCAGTTGTGCGGTGCTTCGGATTGAGATGTGGAGGTTCGTCTCATCCATAGGGTCGGTGGAAGATGTGGATGAGCATCGTCGGCGCAGGTCATGCAGCGGATGGTCATCCACGACGGTTGTGGGTGGCGTGTGACGCGCTGGTGGAGGATTCAACGTCGTCCACCGCCGAATGACAACTTTCCCCGACCCGTCCACCACGAGGCGTGGGGTTTCCACAGTCTTGTCCACACCCTGTGAGAAGTGGATCACCGCGCGCAGCGTTCGCTCAGCGCGACGCAGAGCGGGTGTGTGGGTCGCGGCGTTCATGATTGCCGTGCCTGTTGCTTGATCCGGTTGGTCAGCTCGGTGACCTGATTGAAGACGCTGCGGCGCTCGGCCATCAGCGTGCGGATCTTGCGCTCGGCGTGCATCACGGTGGTGTGGTCGCGCCCGCCGAAATGCTGGCCGATCTTCGGCAGGGAGAGCTCGGTGAGCTCGCGGCACAGGTACATCGCGATCTGCCGGGCGGTGACCAGGACCCGGCTGCGACTCGTGCCTTGGAGGTCCTCGATGGTGAGCCCGAAGTACGCCGAGGTCTGCGCCATGATCGTGGCCGCCGTGATCTCCGGACCGGTGTCGGTGGGCACGAGATCGCGCAGGACGATCTCGGCGAGCGAGAGATCGACGGGCTGCCGGTTCAGGCTGGCGAACGCGGTGACCCGGATCAACGCGCCCTCGAGCTCGCGGATGTTGGTCGCGATGCGGCTGGCGATGTACTCCAGAACGTCGGGTGTGACGTTCAAATGGTCCTGCGACGCCTTCTTGGACAGGATCGCGATGCGGGTCTCGAGGTCCGGCGGCTGCACGTCGCAGGTGAGGCCCCACTCGAATCGGTTCCGCAGCCGATCCTCCAGCGCCGAGAGCTGCTTGGGTGGGCGATCGGAGGTGATGACGATCTGCTTGCTGGCGTTGTGCAGCGTGTTGAACGTGTGGAAGAACTCTTCCTGCGTCTGGATCTTGCCCTCGAGGAACTGGATGTCGTCGATGAGCAGGACGTCGATCTCGCGATAACGCCGTTGGAAAGCCGACGCCTTGTCGTCGCGGATGGAGTTGATGAAGTCGTTGGTGAACTCTTCGGAACTGACGTAACGCACTCGGGTGCCGGGATACATGGTGCTGGCGTAGTGCCCGATGGCGTGCAGTAGGTGCGTCTTGCCCAGGCCGGACTCGCCGTAGACATGCAGCGGGTTGTAGGCCTTGCCGGGCGCCTCGGCCACGGCGACGGTGGCGGCGTGAGCGAAACGGTTGCTGGCTCCGATGACGAATGTGTCGAAGGTGTAGCGGGAGTTCAGGTGCGGAGGCTCGCTGTCCGGGCGGCGCGGCGTGTCGAGCGTGGTGCGACTGGTGACGAACGCCGGCGCAGCTGGTGCGGTGACCTTCGGGATCTCCTCCGTGTCGGCGGTGGAGTTCCCGTCGCTGGCCGGCGGCGGTGGGGCCGGACTGGCCTCTGCGTCGGCCTCGGCTGCCGTGCCGCTGCCGACGTCGTCGGACGGCGGCGGGGTGACGGTGACGGCGAGGCCGACCGGCCGGCCGAGTACCCCGGTCAGTGCATCGACGATGTGCGTGCGCAGCCGCTGTTCGATCTGGGCGCGTGCGAAGTCACTGGGGACGGCGACGACTGCGGTGCCTTCTACCAGCGTGATCGGACGCGCCTGGGACAGGAACGCACGCTGCTGCGGCCCGATGTCGAGCGACTCCAGGTTTGCAAGCGTTTTCGCCCACGCCGAACTGAAGTCTTCGGCCGCCTCGTCTGCCACGGTCTTCTCCCAACTGGCGCCTTTTGCGACGCCACCCCCGTCATCTGTCGTCCACACCATCATCCACAACATGTGGAGAGACGCGGACAGGTCAGGTGAAGTTCCCGTCGTATAGTCATGACCTGCACGAACACGGTGGGAACCCGAGCAGTTGTGCCGTTCCGCACGCGTTCCTGAGGGTGGTGACGCTAACAACATGCGGATCGCGCTTCAACTGATGTCCACAGGTTCGGCGATCACCGACGGCGTGTCGTTCCGGCAACTGCTGCCTCGACAGTGTAAAGATGAGTGGTTGGCCCGGTATGGACCCGGTCCGGGACGTCCGAGTTTGACCTGAGCCTGCGCGAGCGCGTACCGTGAATCGGTCCGACGAGGGCGGATGTCGACATGCCCAGGTCTCGAACGGCACCTGTCGCCAAGCACGCCCCGGACGACATTCGTACTGTTAGATCTCGAACACTGACACAGGAGCCCGGACGTGGTGAAGCGCACCTTCCAGCCGAACAACCGCCGTCGCGCGAGGAATCACGGCTTTCGGCTGCGCATGCGCACCCGTGCCGGCCGTGCGATCGTCACCTCCCGTCGCCGCAAGGGCCGTGCCAAGCTGTCGGCCTGATCCGGTCGGTCAGCGTGCTCGCACGCGACGATCCGAGGTGCTCAAGGCTCAACACCGGATGCGACGGTCGGCCGACTTCCGACTCAGCACACGCCATGGCGTGCGGGTCGGACGTCCGCTGATCGTCGTGCATTATCTGCCACCAGAGTCCCCGGACACGCATCGTCCGGCCGCGGTGGGCTTCACCGTCGGCCGCTCCGTGGGCGGCGCAGTGACCCGTAACGCCGTGCGTCGGCGACTTCGGCATCTGATGGCTGCCCGTCTCGACCAATTGCAGCCCGGCTCGCGCGTCGTGGTCCGGGCGTTGCCGCGTGCCGCTGACGCGAGCAGTCGCGAGCTGGACGCTGAGCTCGATGCCGCGCTCGATCGCGCGCTGAGGCGCGGAGCGCGCCGATGAAGTACCTCTTGGTGGCCGCCCTCAAGGCCTATCGCTTGATCTTCAGCCCGATGTACGGGCAGACGTGCCGCTACTACCCGTCGTGCTCGGCGTACGCGCTGGAGTCCGTGGAGCGCCATGGCGCCGTGCGTGGTGCATGGCTGGCGCTGCGCCGACTCGGCCGGTGCCACCCTTGGTGCGCGGGCGGGGTGGACTTCGTTCCCACGTACGAGACCTATCGATGGTGGGGACGTGCCGACGGCACCGAGGGCGACGACCTGCCTGAGGCCGCCGCTCCGAGCGGTACTGACGACACATCGGGAACCGCCGTGCCCGTCGGTGGGCCGCCCGTTTTCAGAGGAGTCTGATAAACCCGTGGATACCGTCCTCACACCACTGCTGTACCTGGTCAGCTGGATCATGATGGGCTGGCACTGGGTGTTCGACACGGCTCTCGGTATCGACCACGACGGTGTGAACTGGACGCTGTCCATCATCGGATTGGTCATCGTCATCCGCACGCTGCTGATCCCGCTGTTCGTGCGGCAGATCCGGTCGCAGCGCAAGATGCAGATTCTGCAGCCGCAGCTGCGTGAGCTGCAGAAGAGGTACAAGGGCGACCGTGAGCGTCTCCAGCAGGAGATGATGAAGCTCTACAAGGACACGGGCACCAACCCGTTCTCCTCCTGTCTGCCGATCCTGCTGCAGGCGCCGTTCCTGTTCGCCCTGTTCCGTGTTCTGGACGGCATCGCGCGCGACAAGCCACGCGGCGCGTTCACCCAGTACCCGGACTTGTTCGAGTCGGCCGGATCTGCGGAGATCTTCGGCGCGCGGCTGGCGGATTCGTTCTTGACGACCGATGTCATCAACACGCGGATCATCGCGGCGGTCATGGTCGTGCTGATGGTGGCGAGCCAGTTCATCACGCAGCGCCAGATCATGCGGAAGAACATGCCGAAGGAGTCCCTCGAGGGACCCTTCGCCCAGCAGCAGAAGGTGCTGCTGTACGTGCTGCCGCTGGTGTTCGCCTTCTCCGGCGTGTACTTCCCACTGGGCACGGTGCTCTACTGGCTCACGTCGAACATCTGGACCATGTGCCAGCAGCTGTACGTGATCCGCCGGATGCCGGCGCCCGGCACCGAGGCGGAGCGGGCGCATCAGCGTCGGCTCGAGGCGAAGGCGCGTCGTAAGGGCATCGAAGTGCCGACGGCGAGCACCGAGACGGAGCCGCCGAGTGGTAAGACCGAAGTAGTGCGCAAGCAGCCGAAAAGGACCACTCGATCGCAACGGAAGAAGCGCTGATCCGATCGCCGCGCGCTGGGGCGCGCGACGTCGCGGTGAGCGGGGGGCCGAGCGGCTTCGCGGGCTTGGGACGGCCGCGAGAGTGGCCAGGGAATCGATCTGAAGGAGTCAATGGTGAGCGACGCTGATACCGGCGTGGAGCTCGAACAGGCCGACGCTGGCGAGCGCGCCTCGAGTACGGCTGAGCGCCTGGAGCGCGAAGGCGATGTGGCGGCGGACTACCTGGAGGGCTTGCTCGACATCGCCGACCTCGACGGGGACATCGACATGGATGTCGAGGGGGACCGGGCGGTTGTCTCGATCATCGGCGACGATCTCGATGTCCTGGTCGGCAGGGACGGCAAAGTGCTCGACGCACTTCAGGATCTGACCCGACTGGCCGTCGTCCGTGAGACCGGCGAGCGGAGTCGACTGATGCTGGACGTCGGGGGCTACCGGGCGCGGCGGAGAGCCGAGCTGGTCGATCTCGCCAAGCGGGTCATCGAGGCGGTGCGAGTCTCGGGCGAGCCGGAGTCGCTCGGTGCGATGACGCCGTTCGAACGGAAGGTCGTTCACGACGCCGTCGCCGAAGCCGGACTGGTGAGCGAGTCGGAAGGCGAAGAGCCCCGCAGGTACGTGGTCGTCAAGCCGGTGTGAGCCGGCCGGGACGGGTTCTCGTCAGGCGGTACGGCTCGGCGGGTTTCACGTGAAACATGGGCGAACGCGGGAGGTGGACGGTGTCGAGCGGAGACCCGGAGGTCGACACGTCGGCACCTGCCCATGGCCCCGACGCGGCGACGAGTGAGACCAACGACGGCGCGCAGGTTGTGCCCGACGCGGCTCGGACGTTGTTCGGGGCACGTGTGGACCGAGCCGCCGCTTACGTCGACTTCCTGGCCGGGCCCGGTCTCGAGCGTGGGCTCATGGGGCCACGGGAAGCGCCGCGGCTGTGGGATCGCCATGTCCTCAACTCGGCGGTGCTCGCCGAGCTCATTCCCCAGGGCGCACTCGTCGCAGACGTGGGTTCCGGTGCCGGTCTGCCCGGCGTACCGCTCGCGATAGCCCGTCCGGACCTCGAGGTCGTGCTGATCGAACCGATGCTTCGACGCACGGAGTTCTTGGCGGAGGTCGTCGACGCGCTGGAGCTCGACCGCGTGACGATCCGTCGGGCGCGAGCGGAGGACCTGGACGTCACCGATCGTTTCGACGTCGTGACGGCCCGAGCCGTGGCACCGTTGACCCGGCTGGCGACGTGGACGCTGCGACTGTTGCGGCCCGGCGGACGGCTCCTGGCTCTCAAGGGTCGGACGGTCTCGGAAGAGTTGGCGGAATCGGCCGCGTCATTGGCGAGAATGGGTGCCGTGTCGTGGACAGTGGAAGACGTCGGTCATGAATTCGTCGATCCGCCGGCGCGTGTGGCGGTCGTGGAACGTGGTCGGCGGCGGCACGAAGCGAAACGACGACAACGGAGGAAGTAAACATGAGCGATGCCTCTGTCGCACCGGGCCTGGGCTGGCCGGTGACAGGTGGAGACGTCGCGAACGGGGACGCAACGGGGGAAGGCCGGAGCGGGTTGGGCTGGCCACTGGTACGGAAGACCACTGAGCCGGCGGACACGCCGCCGAACCTGGAGCGTGAGGAATCTGTGAGTACGGGTGACGGTGCGGCGCAGCGGACGAGCAACTCCGTGGCCGGGACCGCGTCGGATCTAGGCGACTTCACCATGTCCGGGCCGTTGGCCGACCTGGATACCCCGATCGCACGTGAAGCCGCGGTCGCATTGATGGCCGTAGGGCGCCGAACCGCGCCGATGCCCAAACCTGCGGGTACCAGAGTCATGGTCGTGGCCAATCAGAAAGGCGGTGTCGGCAAGACGACCACGACGGTCAATCTCGCCGCCGCCTTGGCGGTGAGTGGCCTTCGGGTGCTGGTGATCGATCTCGATCCGCAAGGCAACGCGTCGACGGCCCTGGGTATCGACCACCACGCGGAGATTCCGAGCATCTACGACGTCATCGTCGACGAGACGCCGATCTCCGACGTGATTCAGAAGGTCGAAGAGTTCGACGGGCTGTGGTGTGTTCCGGCGACCATCGATCTGGCCGGCGCCGAAATCGAGCTGGTGTCGCTCGTCGCTCGAGAGTCCCGGATGCGTAGGGCGCTCGATCAGCATCTGGCCACCGACGGGGTGGCGTACGACTACGTGCTCATCGATTGCCCGCCGTCGCTCGGCCTGCTCACGGTGAACGCGCTGGTCGGCGGTGACGAGGTGCTCATTCCGATCCAGTGCGAGTACTACGCGCTGGAAGGGCTGAGCCAGCTGCTCAAGAACATCGACATGGTGCGGGCGCACCTGAACCGCGATTTGGCGGTGTCGACCATCATGCTGACCATGTACGACGGACGCACCAGACTCGCGGCCCAAGTAGCCGACGAAGTGCGCCAACACTTCGGCGACACGGTTCTACGGACGACGATTCCACGCTCGGTACGGATCAGCGAAGCGCCGAGCTATGGCCAAACGGTGATGACCTACGACGCGGCGTCCAGTGGTGCCCTGTCGTACTTGGAAGCCGCGCGCGAGATCGCGGAACGTGGCGCCAATTCGGAGACGGTCCAGGGGGAGTCGATTCATGGCTGAGAAACGTCGAGGTCTGGGACGGGGTCTGGGAGCGCTCATCCCCACGGAGGCGCCGAACCACGCAGGCGTGGACGGTCAGCCACCCTCGGACGGCTACGTCTCGGCCCGGCGCAGTCATTCCCGCGTCACGCCGGTCGGTGGCGCTGTTTCACGTGAAACGACGGGTGTTGACGAGGACCTGGTTCCAGTCGAAGGTGCGACCTTCGCCGAGATCGCGGTGGACTCGATCAGCCCCAACCCGAAGCAGCCCCGTCGAGTCTTCGACGAGGACGCCATGGCCGAGCTCGTATCGTCCATCCGCGAGATCGGCTTGCTGCAGCCGATCGTGGTCCGCGACATGGGCGAGAGTCGTTATGAGCTCGTCATGGGTGAGCGCCGGTGGCGAGCTAGCAAGGAAGCCGGCCTCGCCACCATCCCAGCGATCGTGCGGACCACCCGCGACGACGACATGCTCCGCGACGCGCTGCTGGAGAACCTGCACCGAAGTGAGCTCAATCCACTCGAGGAAGCTGCGGCCTACCAGCAGCTCCTCGACGATTTCGGCTGCACACACGACGAGCTGGCAGTGCGGATCAAGCGCAGCCGGCCGCAGATCACGAACACTCTGCGCCTGCTGAAGCTGCCACCGCTGGTCCAGCGTCGTGTCGGGGCTGGAGTGCTTTCGGCCGGCCATGCCCGGGCGCTCCTCGGCCTGTCGGATGGAGCCGCGCAGGAACGACTCGCCCAGCGGATCGTCGCCGAAGGTCTGAGTGTGCGGACGGTCGAGGAGATCGTCGCGCTCGGCGACGCCGATCAGCCGAAAGAGAAGACCAAACGCGGGCCCAAGCCCATGGCACCCCGTCTGTCGGACATCGCCTCGGCGTTGTCCGACAGACTCGACACCCGGGTGAAGGTCGACCTGGGCCGCAGCAAGGGGAAGGTCACCATCGAGTTCGCGAGCATCGACGACCTGGAACGCATCGTCAGCACGATCGACCCGAAACTGGCCACGAAGGACGCCGACGCCGCGGACTGAAGGATCGATCACACCAGGGGAACGCGCCCCGAACGGACGATCAGGCCCCGTGCCGTTCAGCTGCGGCGACGAGCAGATCGCGCGCGAGCAGACCGAGATCGTGGCCAGCGGCCCGGACGGCCTGGGGCAACAGCGACGTTTCGGTCATTCCCGGGGCGACGTTGACGTCCAGAAACCACGGCCGCCCGGCGGAATCGACGATCAGATCGGTGCGCGAGACATCACGCAGGCCCAGGAGGCGATGTGCCGCGACCGCCGCGTCGGCGGTCGCCAGGCTGACGGCGCTGTCGAGGCGGGCCGGAACGAAGAACTCGGTGGTACCGGCGGTGTAGCGAGCATGGTAGTCGTACGTGCCGGACTCCGGAACGATCTCGACGGCCGGCAGCGCCTGTGGGCCGTCGCCGGTGTCGACGACCGACACGGCCACTTCGGTCCCGTCGATCCACTGCTCGACCAGCGCCGCTTCCCCGTAGGCGAAGCACTCGACCATGGCCGCAGGCAAGGCGTCGGCGTCGCGGACGACCGATGTGCCCAGAGCCGAACCGCCACGCGCGGGCTTCACCACCACCGGAAGGCCGAGCCGGTCCAGCAGGGCGTCGAGCAGGACACCAGCGCCGAGCTCGCGGAAGGTCGATTGCGGCAGAACCGCACAGGCGGGCGTCGACAGCCCACCACGTTCGACGATCGACTTGGCCACTGGCTTGTCGAAAGCCTGGCGGCAGGCCGCCGCACCCGAGCCGACGAACGGCAGCCCGAACAGGGACAGGACCTCCTGGATCGCCCCGTCCTCGCCCTGGGCACCGTGCAGCAACGGAAACACCACGTGTGGGCGATCGCGCCGCAGGGTGGCGAACAGGTCGGCGTCGGCATCGCGTTGCTCCACGTCGACACCGACATCGCGCAACGCCTCGGCTACTCGACGACCTGATCGCAAGGAGACGTCGCGCTCGTGGGAGAGCCCACCGGCGAGAACGAGGACGCGGCCGAGGTCGCTCATGCTGAAAAAGACCCTTCTAACTCTGATCAGGTGCCGGTGCGTCCAACCCAGGGCGCTGCGGGGAACCCCATGCTCCGAACGTGGCGCGCAACTCCATCTCCTGCTCGACCACTTGAGCCAACCGCCGCACGCCCTCACGGATTCGATCTGGTGTCGGATAACAGTACGACAGCCGCATCGATCGCGACCCGAATCCATCGGCGTAGAACGCCGTACCAGGGACGTAGGCGACCCGGTTCGTCACCGCCCGGGGCAGCATGGCCTTGGTGTCGATGCCTTCAGGCAGTGTCAACCAGACATAGAATCCGCCCGACGGACGGGTCCAGTGTGCGGATTCAGGCATCAGATCTTGCAGCGACGAGAGCATCGCGTCGCGGCGCTCCCGGTACGTCTCACGGAAGTCCTTGACCTGCCCGAGCCAGTCGTGGCCGGACAGGTACTCCGACACTGCGAGCTGACTGAACGCCGGCGGGCACAACACACTGTTCTCAGCGGCGAGAACCAGCTTCTCGCGGACAGCGTGCGGCGCCAGCGCCCAGCCGACCCGCAGGCCGGGCGCGAACGTCTTGGAGAACGAGCCCAGGTAGACCACACGCTCGGTGTCGTCGGCGCGCATCGCCCGGGGTACCTCGCCATCGAAGCCGAGCAGGCCGTAGGGGTCGTCCTCGATGATCAGCACGTCGGCGCGGCGACAGATCTCCAGCACCTCGGCGCGGCGCGCGGACGTGAGCGTGACGCCGCCGGGGTTGTGGTAGCTCGGGATCGTGTACAAGAACTTGATGCGCCGTCCGGACGCTTCGGTGGTGGTGATCGCTTCGGCCAGCCGCTCCGGGACGAGTCCGTCGTCGTCCATCTCGACGTGTACGACGTCGGCCTGATAAGAGCGGAACGTGCCCAGCGCGCCGACGTACGACGGTGCCTCGGCCAGAATCACGTCGCCGGGATCGATGAAGATCCGGGTGACCAGGTCGAGCGCCTGCTGGGAGCCGACCGTCACGGTGACGTCGTCGGGGTGTGCCGCGATGCCCGTCGGACGCATCACGTCGCAGATCTGCTCACGCAGCACAGGGTCACCCTGCCCCGACCCGTACTGCAGGGCCGACATGCCGCGTTTGGTCACGAGGTCGTGCATCAGCGAACCGACGATGTCCAGGGGCAGCCCGGAGATGTTCGGCATGCCGCCGGCCAGCGAGACGACCTCGGGCCGAGAGGCGACAGCGAACAGTGAGCGAACCTCTGACGCCGTCATGCCGTGGGTGCGCGTGGCGTAGCGATCGACGTACGAGTCGAGGCGAGAGCCGGCGGCTGCTACTGCGTCAGTCGTCCTTCGATCGGGGCCCGGCTGCTGGCTCACGTCACACCTCCCGTTGATCGACTGACGCTGGTCACGAGGCACCTAGGCCGGCCCTCGACGACTCTCTCCACACAACACGATGCCTCAAGCCGAACGCGGAGGCGAATCGATAGTTCATGAACCGGTCAATTGGTTGCCAGATCGTGGAACCGCAGCGCGCCCGTGGCGGCATCTTCGCCGGACGGTAGGTAAACCCGCTGGATCGCGATCACGATGGCTTCGGCGACGACGTCGCGGAAGTCCGGGTCGGCCAGCCGGGCGGCGTCACCCTCGTTGGTGATGTAGCCCAACTCGACGCGAACGGCAGCCATCCGGGCATGCCGCAGCAGGTCCCACGTCTTGCCATGGCTGCGGCAGTCGACGAGGTCGGTGCGCGCGACGATCTCGCGTTGGACCAGGCCGGCGAACTGCTCGCCGATGGCGCTGGTGGTGCCTGGCTGTTGGCCGCCGTAGTAATACGTGGCGACCCCGGAGGCTTCCGGGCTGGGATGCGCATCGACATGCAGCGAGATGAGCAGGTTGGCGTCGGTGTCGTTGGCGAACGCGGCGCGCTCGGACTCTGACGGTGAGCTCTCGGCCCCCGGTCCGCGGGTGAGGTACGTCTGCACGCCGGTGGCCGTCAGGCGGCCCTCGATGCGTGCGGCGAGGTCTTCGACGACCGACGCTTCGTCGAAGCCGTGCCCGACGTTGCCGCGGTCCGGTCCTCCGTGCCCAGGATCGATGACGACCACCTTGCCGGGCAGCCGCTTGCCGGCCTGGCGGATCGCCTCGGACGCGCGAAGACTGTCCGGCCGTCCGCCGGTCACGATGGGAGCCAGTCGGCCCAACGCCTTGAACGTGCTGGGCCCGCAGGTGCCGTCAGCAGGAATGCCGACGTTGCGCTGGAACTGGCGCAGCGCCTCGCCCGTCCTGGTACCGAAGACACCGTCGATCCGGCCGACATCGAACCCGAGTTCGGACAAGCGGCGCTGAAGTGCGATGACGTCGTCACCAGCGAGCGGGTTGCTGACGACGTACGACAGCAGCCGGTCACCCAGGCGCCAGCGGGCTTCGTCGAGCACCCGGTAGGTCGTGGCGTCGACGATTCCGGTCGCCGTGAGTCCCCGCTCCTGTTGGAACTGCCGGATGGCGCGATCGACGTCTTCGTCGAACGTACTGGGACCCGGCGCTGTGTCGTCGAGCAGCCCGAGTTGGGTGAGCTTGGAGCGAATCTCGGCGATCGCTGGACCGGTGTCACCCAACTGATAGCGAAGCGAGGTCATCCGCCTCAGTGTCCTCCCCGAGCCGAGGTCGGACGTCGTCACGTCCGTCAGCCCGTACTGGCCGAACCCGCGCGAACCGTCACGGCTCGCGGCCGATTCTACCCATCTCGAGGCGAGGAGTCGGCCTGTGCGCCACTCGATCCGCCCGGGGTTCGACCCGGGCCGCCGAGGGCGCGTCGCGACCGGTCGCGCAGCGGGCAGACCTGCGACATTGAAAACGAATGACACTAACGGTTCATGGACAATGTGTTGCCCCTTTCCGGTCCGGATCGCTATGGTCCCTGCATGAACGGCTCGTTTCCCCGGGCGGGCCGGCGCTTCTCAGTCGGCTTGGCCGTCCTGGGCTTTCTCGCCGTCGGTTGTAATGCCGACGGCGATGCTGACGCGGGCGGCTCGGACCCCTCGGCCACAATTCCCGTTGCCGCTGCGAGCGCTGACGACCCCGAAACTGAAATCACAGCGGTCTTCGAGGCCTATTGGCACGCGGTCGTGCAGGCGCAAAGTGGGCAAGTCGCCGACGCGGCTGCCTTGTTCAGCGACATCGCCGTCGACGAGACCATCGACGAGAACGTCGGCGTGGCGACACGATACGAGCAACAGGGTCTCGTGCGCGTCGGCGCGCCGGTGATCAGTGCCGTCAAGGTCGACGTCGACGGTAGATCGGCGACGGTGACCGCGTGTGTGGACGAATCGGAGTGGCTGGCCGAGGTCGGCGGGCAGACGTTGCCGCCACGAGATGACCAGCTCAAGCCGTATCCAGTGCAGTTCGAAATGATCAAATCGGGTGGCTCATGGCTCGTCGGAGAATCGGTCGAGCCGGGAGAGGCGGTAACGTGCTGAGGACAGCGAAACTACGCGGCGCATCGGCCGCCCTTGCCGCCGCCGTGATCATGGCGCTGACCCCGGCGGTCGTGTCGGTTGCAAGCGAGAACGCCACCGACGCGCCGACGGATGCCACGGACACTCCACCTGCCGCACCTCCAACCAAGTCACCCGGTACGCCGCCCGATATTCCGGGTTTGTCCTCGGCGCCGGAATGCTGGGAATGGGTCGAGGTTTCGCCGGGCCGGCACGAATACGTCTATGTGTGCGAAACGCCCGGCGAGGACGACAGCGGCGAGGACGACGGTGAAGGTGAATGGGACGGTCCCACCTGCGACCTGTCGCACGAGCCGTATTCGGAGTTCTGCATGGGCGAGCGAGCCTGCTGGGCCGACATTCCGTCCACGATTCCCGAAGAGAACTGGCCCGAGCGCGGCCGCGAGTCCGACAGCGAGATCTTCACCTACTACGAGTGTTTCCTGCCGCCCGACGGTGAGCCCGACGGCCGCTTCGGCTGGATCGATCCGTACGACGAATCGTTACCGGACGAGGGCTGGGCGGCCTGGGGGAAGCTGCAGACCCCTGCGTTCACCCTGTCGTTCGAGCCGAACGAACTGACCTACGTCGGCGCCGACACCAGGTTCGAGGTCGACGGCATCGGGGACGGCGAGATCGTGGGCGGACAGGCCGGTCCGCTGCAGGCCTTCGGAACGTTCAGTCACGTCGAAATCGATCCAGGCGATTCGTCCGGGACGTTCACGTGCGACAACAAACCCGACACCGACGATTGCGAGCACGTGTACCTGGAGACCTCGCACGATCAGCCCGCGCAGGACCTCGATGGTCGCGGCGCCTACACCGCGCAGGCACGCCTGGTCTATGACGTCACCTACACCCTGCGCGGCGAACCGATCTCGCTGCCGGGTGTGCCGGACACGCTGGAGAGCCCGTGGAACGGCACGTTGGTCCCGGTGGGCGAGATTCAGGTTCTGGTGCAGTGAGTTGACAGGCGTCGGTCGCCGGTAGCGCCGGACCACGGGTCTCGACACCCACATCCGTGCCGGCGCTGATCACGGTGCCGGCCTTGCGCTTACACCGCGCCGAACGGTACTCCTGCGCTCCGACCAGGCACCAGCTCCTGAATGAGGTTGACGGTCGCCTCCTCCAGATCATCGCCGAGGTCGTCGGTGATGGCCGTCAGCCGAGCGACCGCGTCGTCGATGCCGGCACGGTTTCCGGCCAGGTGTTCCGCCTCGATCCGGTCGCGCCACAGCACCTCCATGCCGGGTTCGGCCTGCAGTCCGATGGTCGCGGCCTTACGCGCAAGGTACGGGTCGCCGGCACGCAGCCCGCGTTGGGCGAGCTCATGGGCGGCGTCGACGATGGCGGCGATCATCTCCTGCTTCAGATGCTCGGCCCAGCCGTAGCGCCGCGGATTGACGCCCGTGAACGGCTGGCCGCGGACGAGCTCGAGCGCCTGAAGCAGTTGGTCGGTACCTGCGATTCGCGGATCGGGACCGATGTACCGCGTCCAGGCGTCCCAGTCGGTCCCCACGGCGGGGTGGAACCGATAGCCGTTGTCGACCCGGGGGAGGTAGTCCTCGCCTCGTCCATCGCTGCCGAACCAACGCCGCAGTTTGGAGATCGCGGTGTTCCGGGTGTTCTGCGTGACCCGGTTGCCGGGCCAGATCGCTTCATCCAAGGCGGCGTGGCCCAGCCCCGGGTTCAGCGCGATGTACGCGGCGATCTCGGTCAGCTGGCGATACTTCGACTGTTCGATCGGGCCGGTGGCGTTGTCGACCTCCACCGGGCCGAGCAGCAGAATCGTCGGTCCGTCGCGTGGCGTGTCGAGCCGGGCCAGCTCGGCGTCGAGGTCGGCGACAGACGGCGCGGGCGGTGTCGAGGTCACGGTGGAGCCGACCAGTGGCCTGGGCGGTGAATCCACCGGCGCACCGACGGGTGCTTCTGTGACCGGACCGTCCGGAGCGATCGGCTCCGGTTCCGGCGTGGGTACGGCGACCGAAGCCTGTTCGGCGATGCCGAGGAGGTCGAGAATCCGGCGGTATTGGTCGTCGTCGAGGCGCTGCGGGCTGACTTCGACCCCGACCGGCTGCAGTACGGCGACGTCGGGATCGTCGGCGTCCAACTCCAGCGACCAGGTGCTCGGTGCGTCGTCGTCATTCGTGACGGCGGCGACTGCGACCCGGGGCAGCTCATCGACCAGGTCGATGAGCTGCTCATGTTGAGCCGATGTCAGCGGCTCGGCCAGCAGCACGATCTCGGGGGTCCATGCCGCCGGAGCCAGACCGCGAACCCGGGCTTCGTCGAGGGATTGTGCACCGGAGTCCGTCAGTGCGGCGCGATCGTGCTCGGCGCGCCGCGAGAGTTCGTCGAGCAACGTGCCGACGGACGGCAGATGCCGCACTCGGCCGGTGTCCAGACCGCTGGCCAGGTCAGCGCACGTACCGACCAGTGTGACCTGTAGGTCGTCAGCCCACGGGCTGGTCGCCAGTTCGACCGCCAACGCGGCCATCACCTGCTGGGACAGTTCGTCGGGACCAGTGAGGGTCAGGGCGCCCAGACGTTCGAGATCGAGCAGGAGGTGCCCCTGCTCGGGGCCATGGCCGATCGTCACCAGGCTGGGGTAGGGAGCGGCCACGTCCGCCACCTGCTCCGACGGTGTGTCGTGGACGGCGGCAGCGGGCAGGAACCACACGTGCTCCTGCTCGGTGGCCACGAACGGCGCGGGCAGCTCGGCCGGCTCAGCGAGGTAGAGCTCGAACTGATCAGCGGTCAGTCGCGCGACACGCAGCGCCGGCAACGGGACGCCACGCTGGGCACAGCTCGCGGCGAGCCCACGCAGGGCCAGATCGACGGACTCCACGCTGATCGGGTCTGCAACGCCACGCAGCTCCCGTTCGGCGTCGGCCGTGGCACCGGTCGGCATCGCGATGCGTTCGCCGAAGCGTCGATGGCGCTGTTGTGAGCGCCGCTTGGCCGCCAGGTACGCCAGGACACCTGCGGCGAGCAGCGAACCGATACCCGCGGTCGTCCGCACCGGGAAGTCGGCATCGCCGATGTCGGCCGTGGAGGCACCCGGGCCGTCGAACTCGGCTTGGTCTTGCCCACCGGCGTCGTCGTCGATCGTGTCGTCCACCGGGGGTTCCTCGTCGACCGGCGGCTCGTCGACGGGGGGTTCCTCGTCCACGGGTGGCTGGTCGGGCGGGGGCTGCTCGTGGTCGGGCTCCTCCTCACGCGGCTGATCCTCGGTGGAATCGTCGCTGGGCGGTGCGGCGACCGGAATGGTCATGGTCCACCCGGGGATGATCAGGTCTGGATCGGTCAGCCGTCGACCGTCGGGCTGAACCGTGTGCCGTGACGCCTCGAAGATCTCCGGATACCTGGCTCCGTCCCCCAACTTCTGTTCAGCGATGTCCCACAACGTGTCGCCCTCGACCACGACATGTGTGGTTGCTTCCGCGGCCTCGTCGGCAGGGCGTTCCGCGGCCGAATCCGCGTCGGCCGGAATGTCGAGTTGCCAGCCTGGAGCGATCCAGTGGTTGCGGTCGAGCGCACCGCCATCCGGTTGCTGGACGCCGTAGTTGAGTTCGGCGATCTCGGGCCAGCGAGCGCCGTCGCCGAGGTGGTCAGCAGCGATGCGCCACAAGGACTCCCCGCTTTGGACGGTGTGCGTCCGGGTGGCGGGGACGTCCGCCGTCGTGTTGTCCGTCGTCGACTCCGCTGCTTGGGGCGCGGTGGCCGGTGGCGCCTGCGGGGTGGCCGTCGAAGCCTGCTGCGCCTCGGCGGTGGGCGGCGGTGACGGGGTGGCACTGGCCGGCGTGGTGGCCGTGGCCATGCCGACCGGTCCGACGATGAACACGGCGACCACCGCCGTGACCAGGCCCGCTGCCGCGCGCTGCTGGAACCCGAGCAGCCGAATCCGTGGTGCCGGCCGGCCCCGGACCGCGGCGATGATCTCGACCAGTACACCTACGGCGAAGCTCGCCCAACCGAGCCAGGCCAGCCACGTCAGCGCGGTCAGGAACAGCGTTCCGTCATCCGGTGCCGTGAGCGCCGACGTCACGTCGTTCCACGTCGGTGCGGAATCCGGCAGCGGGTTGCCGGCAAGGGCGATCAGCGCGACCGGGATGCCGATCACCAGCGCGAGGATCGCCGCGAGCGCGAGTAGGCCGCGCACGACCCGAGTGGTGCGCCGGCGCCCGGGCGCCGACCGGGTTCGAGAAGTCACGGGAATCTCCTCACTGTTCGTCGCCTACACCGCGCGCGAGCCGCGCCTGGGCACTTCCGGTGACCTGGGATGTGGACGGACCGATCAAGGACAGGAAGACGTTTTCGTACGAGACGGTCGCGCCGACGCGCAGCGTGGAGTCGTCGACGCGGACACAGTCGGTCGGTTCTACGCCGGCTTGCACGAGGTAATCCGCCGCGGCCCGGCACGCCGGTCCGACATCGATGGTCGGATGGCCCGCTTCACCGCCGAAGACGACTGCTTGGGCGCCGGTTCGAGCCGCCGCGGAAGCCAGGGCGTCGGCTCGCTGCATCGCGCGGATGCGACTGCCGCCGTCGACGACCAGGCCGATGGCCAGGAACAACGCCATGACGATGACGACGGCGAAGATGGCCACCGCGCCGCGTTCGTCGCCCGGGTTCATGGTCTTCATCGGCGCATCCGGTAGGTGTCGAGCGGGCTCTGGACGGTTTCGGTGATGGTGCGCGACCCGGGAACCACCGGGATGGTGATGTCGGAAAGCTGCACTTCGCACGTCACCGTGGCCGAGACGGCGGCCGGTTCGCCCGGCGGCCGGGCGAACTCCTGGGCGTTGATGGTGATGGCGGGCGCGCCGACGCAACTCAGACCTTGCTGTTCCAGCGACCGTTGCGCCGCGGCGGTGCCGGCGGCGACGGCGTCGCTCGCGGTGCGCGCGATGGAGGCGGCCCGGGCCGCCTCGGCCGCGGCATGCTCGACCGACCCGCCCGCGATCGTGATGCGCCCGCCCATCACGAGCAGCGCGATGATCATCAGCAGTCCCGGAGCCACGACCGCGAGCTCCGTGGTGGCGGAGCCTCGTTGGGGCGAACCGATGTGGCGGCACATGATCAGTCCGGCATCGTGAATCGCTCGACCGGGCCGCTGGCCGTTTGCGACACCTCGTGCCCGGACCAGCCCGGGAACAGGCTCAGCGAGTGCCCGGAGACGGTGATGCTGACTTCGGTGTCGTCGCCGGCGGAGTCCACGGTGACGGCGCTGAGGATGTCGTCGGCTCCAGCGCGTAACGCGAAGTCTCTCGCCTCGCCGATGCCGGCGTCGAGGGAGCCACCGTCACCGGTGGCCACCCGGACGCCTTCCTCGGCCGCGGCGAGCGCGACGTTGCGAGCGTGGTACCACAGCGCCGCCTCGATCACGCCGAACGTGATGAGCAGCACGACCGGGAAGATCACCACGAGCTCCAGCGTGGCGGCGCCGCGCTCGACTCCGCGCGTGCGCCGGCGCGCCGCCGCCGGTGGATGGACTCGTGGTCGGGTACCCATGGGGCTACTCGATCTTCGCCTGTTCGCGGTTGATGACGCCGATGATGATGCCGACGAGGGCCACCGCGGCGACGAAGACGGCCGCGGCGATCACGACGTACTCGAGCGTCGTCGCGCCGCGTTCCGGGCGCTGTCGGAGCGCTTCGGCGTAGCGGTCGCGCAGCTCGCCCGACATGACGGTGATCCATGTCTGGAGTTGCAGCATGTTGGGTGTTCCTTCCGGGGGGTGCGGGCTGTCCACCCCGTCACAGCTGTAGGCGGCTGAAGGTGGCTTCCTGTGACGGGAGTCCTGGAGAAATCTCGGCTGAGCGCTCGAGTGGACGAAGATCATTCGAGCATACGCATCACCGTCGGAGCTGCGAGGAGGGCCATGAACACCACGCCCAGCAGTGCTACGGGCATGACCATGCGCTCACTGTCTGCGTTGGCCCGAGTGTGCTCGGCGGACAGTGTCGCATCGCGCAACCCGCTGGCGCGGGCACGCAGGCTCTCATACACCGTGGCGCCTTCCTCACCGGACAGGCGCATGATGTCGGCCAGGTCGTCGAGGTCGCTGAGGCCGAGTTGCCGGGAAAGGATGTGCAGCGCTTCCCACGGCGTGGAGCCCGACCAGCGTGCCCGGGCCAGCTCTTCGCGCAGGCGTTGGAAGACCCAGGAGTCGCCGACCTCGGCCGCGTTCTCCAGGGCCTGCGTCGAGCCCGCGCCGCCGGCCCGTTCGAGGGCCACGAGGTCGATGTAGGCACCCAGGGCCCGGGTGAACTCCTCACGCGCCTTGGTGGCCTTCTGCCGGGTCTCCACGTCCGGCAGGAACCACATCACGACGGCGAGGATGAGCCCGACGAAGGCGGGGACGCTGAACGGCAGCGTCACGCCCGTCACCGCGAGCGTCAGCATCAGGATCGCCGGGAAACACAGCCCGAGCAGCGCCCACAGAGCTTTCTCACCGAAGTATCGATACGTGGGGATGCGCAGCAGGTCGAGCTCGCGCCGAGGGAGCCGGAAGGTGACCATCGCCGGGAACCGGTGCTCGAGCAGGCGGCCGATGCGGTCCTGGAACAACGAGGATTGTCGGGTCGGCGACTCCGGCGCCTTCGGGGACTCCGGGCGCAGATCGTCATGCAGCCGGCCCAGCGTGGCCCGCAGATGGGGGTGCGCAGGGACGAGTTCGCGCACGACCACGGTGAGGCCCAGACCCGCGACGGCACCTGCGAGGATTCCCAGTTCCCAGTTCATGAAGCCTCCGCGGGGGCAGGTTCAGCCTGTTGACCGGGAACACGCAGGTTCCAGCCCATGATGCGCGGCAGCGGCTGGGGCTTGGTGATCTGGCGCATCCACAGCAGACACAGGACGTAGAAGCTGAGCAGGACGGCCAGAACGATCTGCCCGACAGGCGTGCCGTAAGGCTGGATGTAGGTGCTGTTGAACGCCATGAACGCCAGTGCGATCAGCGTGACGATGGTGACCATGCGTGCGGTGGTCCGCGGCTTGGAGCGGTCCGCCTCGATCTTGCGACGCACTTGCACGTCTTGAGCGACCGTCGCGGCCAGCCCCTCCAGCACGGCGGCGAGTCCGGCCCCGCGCCGGGTGGCGCCGAGGATCAGCGACGACGCGATCAGGTCGCCGGTGGCGTCGTCGAGGTCGTCGGCGAACGCCCGGAGTGCGGCCACGGTCGGCCAACGGGCCCGGAGCCTGGCCACGAGCGTGGTCACCTCGGGACGAATGGCCTCGGGACTGGACTTCATGGTCGCGGTGATGGCCTGTTCGATGCCGACGCCGACGGTCAGGACGCCCGCCAGCGACCGCGTCCACTCCTCCATGGCCTCGAGCTTGGCGACGGGGGTGGCGCTGGCCGGAGGGGTGAGCAGGATCGGCAGACCGACCAGCGCAGCCGGCGCGATGATGACCAGAATCAGCCAGCCGGTGAACAGCCAGCCCAGCATGCCCACGCCGAGACCGATCGCGAGGAGCAGGCGGAATCGCCGCGCCTTGTCGTCACGTCCTCCGGTGAGGGTGATGAAACGGTGCTTGATCCGTTGGCTCCGCGTGCTCGGGCGCGCGAGCGCAGGCCGCGGGATCAGGCCCACGACGATGAGCATCGACCCACCCAGGACGAGGATCGCTGCCAGCGCTGCCGCGAACGGAGACATCTCTCACCCCTCCTGGTCGAGTAGTCGAGAGTTGAAGCCGACACGTTCGAGGTCGGGCAGCCAGATCGGCGGTGTTCCCGGCACGGCGAAGCCGTGGGGTCCCGGCCGGAACACGTCGGTGACCGCGGGCATCCCGTGCTCGCCCGGTTCGATGGCGATGATCTCGGAGATGTACCGGGTGCGTTTCCCACCGGCCTGGCTGTCGTCCTGCAGCTCGATCTGCACGATGAGGTCGATGTGCTCGGCGATCTGACGGTAGGCGAAAGATTCGGTGACGTGCTGGCCGGCCTCCATGGCACAGGTCACCAACCGTTCGATGGCGGCGCGTGCGGAATGTGCGTGCGTCGTGGACAGCGATCCGGCTCCGGACTGCATCGCCTTGAACATGGGCAACACTTCACGTCCACGGACCTCGCCGACGATGAGGCGGGAGAGGTTCATCCGCAGCGAATCGAAGACGAGATCGTCCAAAGTGATCTCGCCTGCGGCGCGACCGTCAGGTCCGCGCTCGCCGCTGCCCGGACGGGCCTCCCACGCCACGATGCGCTTGTGCCGCTCCGGCATGTCGTGCAGGTGCAGCTCGTACTCGGTTTCGATGGTGCCGATGCGTTCGAGCGGATCGAGTTCGTTCGTCAGCGCCCTGACCAGCGTCGTCTTCCCAGCACCTTGCGCGCCGGAGACGACGACGCTCTTGCGGGCGCGGACGGCGGCGGCCAGGAACGCCGCGGCCGCCGGGCTGAGCATGTCGAGTTCGACGAGGTCGTCGATGCCGATGTCGGTCAGGCGGTGCCGACGGATCACCGCCACCGGTCGCGGGGTGATCCATGCCGTCGCGGCCAGCCGTGAACCGTCGCGCAGCCTCAGATGCAAGCGTGGGCTGGTGGGTGAGAACGGGCGCTCGTTGGAACTGGTCCGGGTGGCCAGGAAAGACAGCGTCTCGATGAGCTCCTCGTCACTGTCGGCCACCGGTGGCCCGGCCTCGATGCGCCCGTCGCTGTAGATCAGGTAGACGTTGTCGTGCCCGTTGATCTCGATGTTCTCGATCTCGGGGTCGTCGACGAGGGGCTGCAGGCGGCCGAGACCGAACAGCGCGGCCATGATGGCGTCGGCGAGCTGGATCTGCTCGTCCTGCGTGATGATGGGCAGGCCCCGGGTCAGGGCACGCTCGGCATGGTCGGCGAGCAACTCGACGACGATGCTGCGGCCGAGTTCGCGGCGCCCGGCTTCGTCCAGGCCCTCACGGCTGCGCAGTGCGTGGGCAAGCTGGTCAGCGGCTTGTTCGCGGTAAGCGCGGACCAAGCCCCAGTCGATGTTCTCGCCCCGGCCGACCGTGCGGCTCGGGGAGTGTGGCGCGTCCTGGTCGCCGGTTCCGGTGGGCCGTTGCCGGGCGTGCAGCCCTGGGCGCGCCGTGGAGTCGTGCTGGCTGTCCGAGCGCTCGCCGGACGGGGCCGCCGTGGTGGCCGAGGCGAGCTTGGCCTGCAGCGACCGTCTCAAGTCGGTCGGACTCGATCGTGCGGGGCCGCGGCCCGGGTGCGTCTCGCTCCAGTCGTCGAGGTCGAGAGGGGGATCGGTCTCGGCGAACAGCGGGAGGTTCTCGAGGTTCGCGGCTGCGTTGTGCTGGTCAGCCATAGGTCGGCTCCTCGATCAATTTCTCTCCGGACGCAGGAGCCAGCCGAGCTCGGTGGCGATCGATGAGCTCGTGGACGGCGCCGACGACCACCCTCGTGCTCCGGAACAGTGGTGCTGCAGCGAAACGACGGCCGTACGGCGCGCCGTGACTCAGAGAATCGGCGGCGGCCTGGTCCCAGGCCATGGACGTCAGCACCGGCGTTCGCAGAGACGCGTGGATCTCGCGAGCCCGGTAGGGCTGCCCCTCGCCGACCAGGAGCACCGACAGCGTGTCGTCGCCCTGGCCCAGCTCCACCAGGTCGGTACGCAACGACTCGATCCGGGCGCGCGCCGCGCTCACCGCCGGCAAGCTCGTACGCGTCACCAGGAGGACGGCGTCCGCCGATCGGATCAGTGGCATCGGCGCGTGCAGCATGCCCAGCCGTCCGGCGTCGACGATGACGTCGGTGCCGGTGCGTTCGAGGCTTGCCAGCACCATGCTCAGCGGCGACCACAGTCGGTCCATGCTGGTGGCCTGCTGCGCGTTGACCAGGCCCGGGACCAGTCGAACACGGTCCTCGATCAGCCGAACCGTCTGGTCGAAGAAGCGTTCGGCCAGCACGCCACGCCGGTGTGCCACAGCGAGGCTGACCAGCCCGCGGTCGGGGGGCACGCTGCCACGTAAGTAGCCGGCCAGGATGCTGCTGCTACCCGCGACGTCGGCCTCGACCAGCACCACCGGGCGCGGCCACAACATGGCCATGGCCAACGCGCTGGTGGTGACCCCTGGTGCGCCCCGTGCAGAGGTCAAGGCGACGATTGCCATCACCCACCCCCTTCTCGTGACATCAAGACGATGGCGATACGTCCGGTGGCGACCCGGGCGGCCAGGGCGTTCGCGTCGCTGTCCGGCACCACGACGTCGACGACGCGCTGGCCGGACTCCTCGTCCACGGTGGAGTCGACGACGACCCCCTCGATGGACTCCGGGGTGCTTCGAGGCGGGTCGTCCTGCGCGTTCGGCGTGTCGACGATGTGCACGGTGTCGCCGGGCCGCAGCGGTCGAGCGGGCAACTGGGCTGCGGTGACCGCGACCCCGACCATGGCTTCGCCCTCGCCGGGCACGATGACGTCAGCTACGGCGTCGCTGGTCAGCAGGGTGCCCTTGGAGAGGTCGTTGCGGGCGTGCTGGCCGACGATCTCGTCCATGCGCGAGGCCCGGATGGGTCGCAGACTGGGATCGGCGTTGATGTCGGCCGTCGTCAGATCGCTGCTCTCGATGACTTCACCGCGGGCCACGTCGGCGTTGACGGCGATGACCGACACGGTGTCACTCACGCTCGTCGCAAGCCAGGCGGCGCCCAGACCCCCGATTGCCACGAGGGCGACGCCCAGCCCGATGACAGCGGGCCGCCGGCGTTGCTTCGGCGGAGCGGCGACCGCAGGGGTCAGTGTGGACTCGGGGATGTCGACGTCAGGGGCGTCCTGCTGGTCCTGGGTCGGCTGATGGGTGGGGGGCGAACTCATCCGGGCCGTCCTGATGGCTGTGGGGGCGAACTAACGAGTCGGGTGGGTGGTCATTCGGTTTGGTCGTCATTCGGTTCGGTGGTGGTCTCCTCGAGGTACAGCGACAGCGCCAGCGTGGCCAGCCGACTGCGCGAGCCGACCTCGAGCTCGGCGACCAGCCGGTCGAGGACCTCGTAGTCCTGCTCGTACAGGCGGATGTTGAGCGGGCACAACGGCTGGGCGACGGGTAAGCGGGGTTTGGCCGCACGGGCCGCGAACAAGCGGCCGCCGATGCTCGCGGCGTCTTCGTGCATGCGGACCAGGTGGTCGTGGCCGTCCTCGATGGCAGCAATGAGGATCTGCCCATTGGACCGCCCCGAGGTGCGGCGTTCGGCGGCGATCAGCGGCAGTAGCGGCGCAGGAACGTGAACCACACTCGGCCGGACCACGGCCGAGGCGGGGTCGCCACTCGCGTCGACATCTCCTGGACGACGCGGCGCGGGCAGCCGCTCGACTCGGGTGTCGCTCGCGAGCGCATCGTCGGCGTGAGCCGTCCTGCGCGCCGGCCGGTGGCCGGAACTACTGATAGTCACGAAGGCCGCCCTCCTCGTGCACGTCGAGACCGGTTCCGGGGGTGGTCTCGTCACACAGAGTATGTGACAGCAGAGACAACCGCATAGGGTGCGAATTGTTAAGCCTTGGCCAATATCGCTGGGCTGCGTGTCGAACGCTTCCCGGACATTTAGGGCATACATGGCTTATGTATGTCGAATGTATGCGGCCTGCAGCCCAGTTTTATGGGCTCTGTATGGAGTCTGCATGGGCTCTGTATGGAGTCTGTATGGGGATCTGCATGGAGTCAGTTTTTGGTAGGCGTACGGTCAGGTACGTACCGACGACCGCGACCCGCCGCGTCGGAGCCGTTCGTCAGGCCGGTTGGGCCAGGGGCGAATCGTCGCGGACCGCTCGGACGATCTTGCGCACGGCCCGGCTCGACCGTTGTCGTGCCGCCGGCCAGCTCAGGCCGTGCCGCTCAGCGGCCGCCGCTCCGCCTGCCTCGCCCGGCGCGGGCGTGTAGATGTCGAGAATCAGCGTGGCGTCGGCTGCGGACACGGTCCCGCGCTCGACGGCCCAGACGAGGAGCTGCAGCAGTTCGACGTCCGCGGAGTCGTCCCGGTGCGCTTCGACGGCCTCGAAGGTCTCAGGCCCCAGGATCGTCTCACTGCGGTGATAGGCGAGTTCGCCGGTCACCGCCCGCAGCGTGTCCATGGCCAGGTTGGCCGCGACCTTGGTGGGACGGCGCTCGACGGGGTACGTCGCGATCGCCGTCCACAGCGCGCTGATGGCGGCTTCCTCGAGGCTGTGCTGTGTATCGAGCCCGCAGCGTGAGGCGGCGATGCGGATCGCCTTGCCCAGCATCAGTTGCAGGACCGTCCGTCCGGCCAGGTCGTCGCCGGCATGGGCCAGACGGACCAGCGTCAGCAGGATCAGATTGCAGCGTTCGCGGTCCGAGGAGCGCACCAGTGTCTCGACGTCGGTGAGACTGCGACACCCGGACAGCGCTTCGTGCTCGCGTGCCCACCGGCGCACCGTGGCCTCGGCCGCGGTATCGGCGCGTAGCCGAGCCCATTCGTGATTCAGCCGGCCCGCCAGACTCGCGTCCGTACGTCGCCGCGCGCCCGTCGTGAGCGGTGCGTCGCGTAGGGCTTCGGCGGTGGCGCCGTCACTGAGCGTGGTCGGCATGGCTGGCTCCTCGGTCCGGGATTCGATACCTGCGACCTTGGTCGTCCGGCCTTGCCGGAAGTCTTGCCCGCAACGCGTTCACCAGCGTCGTCGCACTTGCCCGGTCGGCTCGACGGGACGCCAACATGCCCGGTCGGGGCGGATTCGCGCCGATCTGGCCGGGCTCAGCCCGGAAGGATTTGTTGCTCGCCGTCACAAGACACGTTCCGGTGGCACCTACTCGGTCAGACCGACCAGCCGATCGAGGAGCCCAGATGGCCGAGCACTTCAGCAACCGGGATTCCCTCATGGACGCGGCGACGGTGTTGGCCGCCAGGCGCGCCATCGACCGCGAGATCGCCCATCTGGTCGCCGACCCCTTCGACCGTCAGGCGGCCGACCGGTTGCAGCACGCGGTGAGTGCTCATGCCGACCGCGCTCAGGAGGCCCTCGAACGTCTGGTGCGCCTCTCGCGGTGGCCGAACCCGTCGGACCCGCCGGAGGTGCAGGCGGCGCAGAGCACGGACATCGCTCCGGCTGACGTGACCGCGCCGCTGGATCCACGCCGTACCGACACCGGTCTCGAGGAACAGCAGCCATGAAGATCAATTGGGGCTTCGGTCCGCCGAAGAACGACGACCACGCCGACGGTGACGAGCGCCGGTCGCGTCGCACCCCGTCCGGGCGCGAATCTGGGCCGAAGACGAAGACCGGACCGGCCTCGGAACAGCACTCGTGGACCGCCGGAGCGAACATGACGACGAAAGTGGTCGTCGGGTTGCTGTGGGCCGCCTTGATCGCCGGCCCGATGGCCCTGGGCCTGCAACTGCTCACCCCAGCCCGCGACCCCGTCATTCACCAGGGCGGGCCCGGCGAGCGGATGGGCGAGGCCGCAGCCGTCGGTGAGTTCGCGCAACGCGCGGTGGTCGCCTGGCTGGAGACGCCGGCCGATGACGACGACGGATTGCGGCAGTACTTCGGCGGGATCAGTCAGACCCGCCCGGAGTACCCGTGGTCGGTTCGTCGTCCGGAGATCGCCGAGATCGTCCGCGATGACAACGATCTGTGGTCGGTCGTGGTGAGCGTCGAGGCCACCGAGGGCCAACCGGAGAAGAAGCCGGCCAAGGCCGACGCGGACGGCAGCGGAGCCGCCGAAAACGACACCGACGGCGACGACGAGAACGCGGAAGTCTCCCGAGTGACCTCGGGCCGGCTGTACTTCCGGTTGCCGGTGCTGTACGTCGAAGGCGAGATGATCGCTCAGGCGCTGCCCGCCCCGGTTCCCGCCCCGAGCTCCGTCGATCAGCTCGACGTGGTCTACAACGAGGACCTACCGACTGATCATCCGGCCTACGCCCGCGTCACGAACTTCCTCAACGCCATGCTCGTGCACGGCGATCAAGCCGAACTCGAGGCCTACACCAGCCCCGGCACGGCGTTCCGCGCGCTCACTCCGGTCCCGTACGCCGCCATCGAGGTGACCGCGATCACGGCGGCCGGGGATGCCATGCCGAGCGAGTCGCCGGACGACGGTGAGCGCGTCGACATCCAGGTCGACGTCATCGTGTCCGGGTCGAACGAGGCGCAGCTCAGCGCCCAGTACGCCCTCGTCCTGCAGGCACGGCAAGGCCGCTGGGAGGTCGCCGAACTCATGACCTCGCCGGTTCTGGCCGAGCCAGTTCCCGTCCCGACTCCCGACTCCCCGTCGACCACGGCCGCGCCGTCGACGTCGGCGGAGAACACGTCACCGGCCGGATCGCCCGGTACCGGTGACACCGGATCGGCCACCGCCGACCCGGAAACGTCCTCGACGGGCTCGCCATAAGGCGTCCCATGCCCGCCCGCTCATCAAGGAGAGAGCCATGAGCCTCGTCACCAGCCTCGCGACAGCAGCGCCGGACCTGGCGACAGCTACCACCATCCAGGCCGGAGTACTGGACTGGACGTCGAGCACCGCCAGTGACCTCCGCGAAGTCCTCCGGGTCGTCGCCATCACCGTCGCTGTGCTCTTCGTGGTCTTCAAAGCAGTGACCTCGAAGTTCGCGGTCGGAACCATCGTGGTGTCGGCGTTGGCCGCAGGGGTCTTCATCTGGATCGTCTACAACGTGACCGCGCTGCGCGACACCGTCGGTGAAGACCTGCCGGGCTCGGCGCCGGTCGTGGAGTACGTCGACTCGCCAGCCGCGCCCCTCACGTAACACCCCTCACCCGGTCCGGATCTGCCGAAACGTCGACGAGGGGAGGTGAGCCACGATGTCCGACGACGAGTCCGTCGAAACCGTCAAGTACTACACCCGGGCGCGCAAGTTCCCGCAGTTGCTGGGGCGCATGCCCGACGGGACCAAGATCCCGGGTGGCCCGTACACGGTTCAGCAGCTGATCGTCGCCATCACGATCATCGTCATCGGCGGCATGTCCATCGACACGTGGGGTGTCTTCGGCTTCTTCGGGAACCTCGCCCTACTTTTCGGCTCGGCTTTCGGTGCGGTGTTCCTGATCGGCCGGCTCCCGATGAACGGGCGGAACCCGTTCTACGCACTCATCGGGCTGTTCCGGGCCATCGGAGCTCCGTCGACGGGGCGCTATCAGGGTCGCCCGATCCGGCTGCGCCGAGCGCGTCGGCTGACTCATCGCGTCGTCGTGCTCATCGGTGATCCGCCGGGGACCCCTGCGGTGGCCGCCCCCGAGCTCGCACTCGACGGCGCGTCCGACCAGCTGCGCCGCCGACTGCTGGAGCGATCGCGGGGTGCGCAGCGCGGCGACGAGCCCGAACTGGAACCGGCGCCGGTGCAGCAGACCGGGCCGCTCAGCGGCGTACAGGCGCTGTTGGCGTTGGTCGACGACCAGAACGACAACGAACGACGAAAGGTGGTGCGCTGATGGCGATGCGGAGCCCGGCCCGGGCGATGGCCGGTCACATGATGTGGGCACGCGGCGGCACAGTGTGGGCGACCTGGCGCCTGAACGCGCTGCCGTACGGCTTCCGCCCGGACAAGGACAAGCACGCTGTGCGCGCGGCCCACCAGGCTCTGCTGAGGTCGCTGCCGGGTGAGGCGTTGCTGCTGGGCACCTGCGCGGCCCTGGATCCGGCGGCCATCGTCGAGCGAATGATCCAGGACGTTCCACTGGAACACTGCCCCGAGTGGGCCGCGGAATGCGAGGCCACGCTGGAAACCCTGGACGAGCTCTCGCTCGGGCAGCGGACGTTCTGGCTCAGCGTCCCGTTGCGCAACGGCGGCAAGTTCGGCGGCATGAGCGCCTCGGTCCGGGCAGCGGTCGACGATTTCCGCGACCAGCTCGCTCTACCTCGTGGTGGCGTACCGCCCGCGGAACTGAAGATCCGTGCCGAGCAGGCGCGCAAGGTGGAATCGGGCATCCCGGGTGTCTTCCGGCCGCAGCCCGCGACGGTCGCGCAGCTGGTCTGGCTCTACCAGCACGCGCTGCAGCGCGGACTGTACGCCGACATGGACCTGCCCGAGCCCCGTGTGGACCGGGAGCCGGCCTTGACGCCACGGCACGGCGTGCTGTGGCCCGACGCGGTCATCGATGAAGGCGCTCAGGCCGAGTTGGACCGTCGCCAACTCAAGTCGTGGAACCCACTGCGCAGGAAGTACCTCAAGATCACCCAGCCGGATCACCCCGACGCAGCGTCGTACCAGAGCATGCTGGCGCTGGCCGACACCCCAGCCGACGGAATGATCTTTCCCGGAGGCGAGTACCTGGGCCGCGTCGACGACGCCGGGCTCGACGTCGACTGGGCGGTGCGCCTGCACACCCGCTCGCGCGAAGAGGTCATGGCGCGTAACCGACGAGCGGTGGCGAACCTGAACGACCAGTTCCTACAGCAGGAAGGCCAACTGAGCACAGGCATGCACGCCATCGAGCGCTCAGCCCGCGACCTCGCCGAGTACGAGGCTCTGCTGTCGTCCGACGACCTCGAGGTCGAGGTCGAGGCGACGGCGATCTTCTGTGTGGCCGGGCACAGCGGTGACGAGGTCATGGAGCAGGCCAAGGAGCTGCAGTCCTTCTACGGGGCGTCGGGCTTCAAGCTCACGCATCCGCTGGGCAATCAGGAAGATCTGTGGTGGGCGATGTTGCCCGGCGCGCCGCTGTCGAAGTCGGTGCGCGAGTTCGCCCAGATCACCACGTCGCATTCGTTCTCTGCTTCCGTACCCGTCGTGACCTGTGATGTCGGCGACAACCGGGGTAGCCTGCTCGCGCTCAACATCTCGACCGGTCAGGTCGGTGCCGTGCACCATGACCCGGCCGGTGCGACCAGTCGCCTCGACGTGTCCGGGTCACTGGCCATCGCCGGCGAGCTCGGCGCCGGGAAGTCGGTCGCGCTGAAGAAGATCGCCGCCGACACCCTCGACCGAGGCGGGCGGTTCGTTGCGCTCGACCGCACCGAGTCCGGCGAGTGGGTCACCATGGCTCAAGCGCTCACCAGCCCCACCGTCGTGTCAGTCGCCGAACCCACCATGAGCATGGATCCGCTGCGGGTGTTCGATCGGCAGACCGGGTCGCGGGTGGCGCAGTCGTTCCTGACGCCGCTGCTGAACGTCTCGCCCACGTCCGATCGTGGAGTGCTGCTCTCCGACGTCCTCGAGGTCAGCTACTTGAGCCGGCACGGTATTCGCGGGCTCGGCAGCTTGACCGCTCACTTGATGGAGAGTTGCACGCTCGACGGGGCCTACGAGCTGGGCCGGCTGATGAACGTCTTCGCTCGAAAGGACTTCGGCCGAGTCATCTTCGACTCGTCGCTGCCTCCGCTGGAGCTCGACGACCGCGCCATCGTGTTCTGGACGCGGACGCTCGAGCTGCCCGACCGCGACGAGATCCAGCACGCGCACCTGTTCGAGCAGCTCAAGCTCGAAAAGATCTTCGGCCGCGCGATGTACGCGCTGATGGCCAGCATGGGACGCCAGATCTGCTTCCACAACCGCTCGGAGCTGGCGCTGTTCATCGTGGACGAGGCGCACCACGTCACCGCCAGTCCCGAAGGAGAACGCGAGATCACCGTGTTCGTCCGGGACGGCCGTAAGCACCAAGCCGCCGTCGCTCTGGGCAGCCACGACCCTGAAGCCGATTTCGGCGACGCGACGCTGCGCGGACTCATCCCCACCCGAATCCTCATGCGCCACCGCGACAAGACGCTGGCCAAGCGCGGCTTGCGCTGGCTCGACCTCGACCCCGAGGACGAGTCGCTCGTGTCGCTCATCACCGAGCACACGAGCCCGGTCGGCGCTGACGGCGTGCCCGACATGCGCCGCGGTGAAGCGTTGATGCGTGATGCGCTGGGCAACGTCGCTCGCGTCAAGATCATGCCGCCGTCACGGCCCGAGCGTTTCGAGGCGATGAAGACCTCACCGCCCGAGGTCGCGATCACCGCGTCGGCTAACCGACGTCGACCACAGTTGGAGCAGCCGGCACCGACCCAGCTCACGGGGGCGATGGAGGAGGCGGCCCGGCCATGAGCGTCTCCGGCTTGGTTCACGCGGCGGGCTATCGGACGTCCGCCGTGTTGACCAGCACGGATTTCGACAGCGTCAAATACACTCGCTCCATTCCCGGGGGCGGGGACGTCCGCATTTCCATCTCCGACATTCAGCTGGCGCTGCCCGGAGGTGGCCTGACCGAACTCGACTCCGTCTTCTTCCGATTCATCATGGAGATGATGTGGTCGATCTACACGGCCTGTGTGTGGATAGTCTCCTGGTTCGCCAATTTTGCGATGGGGCTTGGCTGGCTGAACGCCATCCGGGCGCCGTTCGATGCGATCCAAGACGTTCTACAGGAGATTCTCCGCAACTACAACTTGTACGCGACGATGCTGGTGATAACCGCGTTCATCTGTGTCATCTGGATGGCCCGGGGGCGTTGGGCACAGGGGATCGCGGAGTTGTTTCTCGCTCTGATCATCACCAACTACGCCATCGCATCGATCGGCGCGACCGACACGGACACCACGCCGCTGGCGGCGTACTCCCCGTTGGACGTGATGCTCGGCGGCGACGACGGAGGCGGCCTCATCTACGAGTCCCGTGACTTCGGGACCGACATTGTCGGCCAACTCGACTCGAGGGTCGAGAGCGAAAACGAAGCCGACGAGAGCCAGCCGGAGTTTGATCCGATGACACCCGGCGAGAGCATCGTCACCTCGTTCATCTGGTATCCAGTGCAGCTGGTCAACTTCGGAGAGATCCTCGTTCCTCGCAATGACAACGGTGAGCCGGTCGCGAAAGACCACCCGCGCTACCACGACTGCCAGGATGCCTATGCGCTCGTGCTGGCATACGTCTCCCGTTATGGGGATGGCGAGAACGGGCGCGGTGAAGAACTTGCGCAGGAGATCCGGGAGCGCGTGCCGGGGCCGTACGGCGAACGGGCTGCCGAAGCTGTCGGCGAGGACGCTCGATACCTCGACGAGGGATGGAAGGTGCCGGGCGCTTGTGTCTATGGCGACGAGGACAAGTTCGAGAATCAGGCCAATCTGCAGGGGGTTCTCACTCAGTGGTTCCTCGGACCGACCGTGGGCTTCCTCGGACTCGTGGTCTTGGTCATCGCGGGTGCCGTCGTCCTGGCTGGCGTCAACGCGATCGTCCAGTGTTTCAAGGTTCTGCTGGCCTTGCTCGTAGCGATCCTTCCAATGGGCGCGCGTCGTTCTCTCTGGGTGACGATCGGCTCGGCGGCGACCGCCCTACTGACGCTCGTGTTCGCCATCATCTTTCTCGGCACGTTCATGGTGATCATCCAGTACATCTTCGGCGATCAGGCTGGCAACTCGTTCGGTGAACGCATCGGCACGTTCATGCTTGTCGACGTCCTGCTGGTCATCGGTTTGATCATCTTCTGGCGAGGCCGCAAGGCCGTCTCACAGTCGAACGAAAAGATGGCCGAAGCCATGTCGAAGATGACGCCAGGCGGAGGCGGCGGCGGAGGGTTCGGTAAGGCCGCGAACAGCGGAGGCTTGATGGCCGGCATGGGCCGATTCCACACCGCCATGGACGTACAACGCGACATAACCGGTGGCCGCCACCTACACAGCATGATGCGACGTCGGCGTGAGGGCGGCTTCAGCGGACCCGGCAGCGTGGTGATGTCTGCGGGCAGCCGCGGTCGTTCCGGTGGCGCGGCCAAGGCCACCGGTGGTGCCATGGTCCGGGCGGGCGCGATCAAGGGCGCGAAGAAGTTGGCTGGAACCGCTGCGCTGGGAT
>JAJYTA010000196.1 GCA_021793295.1 Actinomycetes bacterium | reverse complement strand
CAGATCGCCCACGACGCCGAAGTCGGCCATCGCGAATATCGGCGCTTCGGCGTCCTTGTTGACCACGACGATGGTCTTCGACGTCTGCATGCCGGCGCGATGCTGGATCGCCCCGGAGATGCCCGCAGCGACGTACAGCTGCGGCGACACCGTCGAGCCGGTCTGGCCCACCTGGTACGCGTGCGGATACCAGCCGGAGTCCACCGCCGCGCGCGAGGCGCCCACCGCGCCGCCCAGAGCGTCGGCCAGCTCCTCGACCGGCCCGAAATCGCCGCCGGTGCCCCGGCCGCCGGAGACGACGACGCTGGCCTCGGTGAGCTCGGGACGCCCGGTGGCCGCGCGCGGCTGACGCTCGACGATGCGCGCCTTGCGCGCCTGCTCGGAGATCGTGACCTCGACGGGCTCGGCCACCGGGGTGACCTCGGCGGGTTCGGGCGTGGCGGAGTTCGCCTTCACCGTGATGATCGGCGTGCCGTGGGTGACGGCAGACTGCACGGTGTACCCGCCGGCGAACACGGCCTGGGTGGTGGTCAAGCCGTCGTCGCCGGCGGTCACGTCGACGGCGTCGGTGATCAGGCCGGCGCCCAGTTTCACCGCCAGCCGGCCGGCGATCTCTTTGCCCTCCGGGCTCGACGGGATCAGCACCGCTGCGGGCTCGGCAGCAGCGGCGACCGTGGCCAGCGCTTCGGCCTTAGGCGCGACGACGTACTCGTCCAGCTCGGGCGTGTCGACGACGTATACCTTGGCTGCGCCGAAGCGGCCCAGGGTGCTCGCCGCCGCGTCGTACCCAGAACCGAGGAAGACCGCCGACGGCTCGCCCACCCCGCGCGCGATCGTGAGCATCTCGGTGGTGGTCTTGCGGACGTCTCCGTCGACGTGGTCGACGAGAACGAGGATCTCTGCCATCGAAGTCATGCTCCCTCGGGTTCTCAGACGAACTTCTGCGCGGCCAGGTACTCGACGAGCGCGATACCGCCCTCGCCGTCGTCGGTGACGATCTCGCCCTGGGTGCGCTCGGGACGCTTGGTGACGGCGTGCACGACCGACCAGGCACCGGCGAGCCCGACCGTGGCCGGGTCGATGTCGAGGTCGGCCAGCGACCAGGTGTCGACGGGCTTCTTCTTCGCCGCCATGATGCCCTTGAACGACGGATACCGCGGCTCGTTGATCTGGTCGGTGACCGAGACGATGGCCGGCAGGATCGCCTCGACGGTTTCGGCGGCGGTGTCATTGTCGCAGCGGCAGCGCACGGTGTCGCCGTCGACGGACAGCTCGCCCACCAGCCCGACGTGGGCGAGGTCGAGATGTTCGGCCAGCATCGCCGGGACCACGCTCATACCGCCGTCGGTCGAGGCCATCCCGGTCAGGACGAGGTCGACGTCGCCGATCTTCGTCAGGGCGGCGGCGAGGACCCGGGCGGTGGCGGGCGCGTCCGAGCCGTGCAGGGCGTCGTCGAGGACGTGCACGGCCGCGTCGGCGCCCATCTGCAGCGCCTTCTTCAGCGCATCGGAGGCGCCGGCCGGGCCCATCGTGAGGGCCACGACTTCGGCGTCTCCGGCCTCGGCGATCTTGAGCGCTTCTTCGACCGCGTACTCGTCGAGCTCGGAGAGCAACCCGTCGACGCCGGTGCGATCGGTGGTGTGGTCGGCTTCGGTGAACGTCCGGTCCGCGGTGGCGTCGGGGACGTGCTTGACCAGGGCGACGATCTTCATGGCCGGGCGGTGACCTCCAACTCGGGTGCGGTCAGACATGCAAAGGTTACGCATCAGTAACCGCGCTCGCTACCGCCTTCGACGTGCGACGTGTCACAGGCTCGCAAACGGGAAATGTACCTCGACGCTACGCCGCGGGTGCCATGCTGTGAGACCATCACGCGATGCGCGTCCTCGTCGTGTCGTGGGAGTACCCGCCAGTGATCTACGGTGGCCTGGGACGCCACGTCCACCGGCTCACCGAAGGTCTGGTCGGCGACGGACACGACGTCGCCGTGGTCACGCAGGCGCACGAGGACGCACCGGACGACGAGGACGTCCGCGGCGTCCGGGTGCTACGGGTCCGCCCCGACCCACCGGCCGGACCGGACAAGCCCGAAGACCTCGTACCGTGGGTCCTCGCCTTGAACACCAGCCTGATCCGGGCGGCTCATCGGTTGACGCGCGCCTGGTCACCCGACGTGGTCCACGCGCACGACTGGGTCGACGCGCACGCCGGCATCAACGTCGCTCGCGCCATGGACCGCCCACTCGTGGCCACCATTCACGCCACCGAGGCCGGTTTGTGGGACGGCTGGCTGTCCACGCCGCTCTCCCGCGCCCGCCATGACATCGAGGCGTGGCTGGTCGCCGAGGCGACGCGCACCATCGTGTGCTCCGAGGCCATGCGGGTGGAGGCGTCCGCAGCCTTCGACGTCCCTCCGGAGGATCTCACCGTCATCCTCAACGCCGTCGACGAGTCTGCCTGGCGCACCACCCCGGAGGCGCGTCAGGCCATGCGCGAGCGCTTCGGCATCCCGCCCACGACCCCGTTGCTGGTTTTCGGCGGCCGGCTGGAGTGGGAGAAGGGCACGGACATCTGCATCGAGGCGCTGGCCCGGATTCGTCAGCGTCATCACGACGCCCGGTTGGTCCTCGCCGGCGCGGGCAGCCAGGAGATCAACCTCCGCCGCCTGGCCCAGCGGCTGCAGATCGACCACGTCGTCCAGTTCCCCGGCCGGTTGGACCAGCCGGAGCTGGCCGCGCTGTTCGGCGCCGCCGACGTCGCGTTGGTGCCCAGCTCCTACGAACCGTTCGGGATCGTCGCACTCGAGGCGGCTGCCGCCGGTACACCGGTCATCGCCGGCGACAGCGGCGGGCTACGCGAAGTCATCGAGCACGAGGTCACCGGCTTGCTGGTGCCGCCGCGCGATCCGGACAGTCTCGCCAGCGCGGCGCTGCGGCTGCTGGACGACAAAGGGCTGGCCGAGCGCTTGGTCCGCGCTGCGCACGAGCGGACGGCCCGCGATTTCGTCTGGTCCGCCGTGGCTCGCGAGACCGAGAAGGTCTACGCCGCGGCCAGCCGTGATCCGCGCCCACCGCGACCGCGTCCGGCACCCGCAGTCGACGGCAACATCCTGGCCGACCGGCCGGAGTCGGTGCGGCAGGCGTGGCGCCGCGCCCGCGGCGACCTCCTCTGACGCGCGCACGTGGCACGCCCGCGCGTACCGCGTGGCAACGCGAAAGTGACCAAACGCGCCAGAAATGCCCGACTTGTGGAGCACTTCAGCGTGCCACGTCCGCCTGTTCGGCTGAGGGTTCGCGCCGCGCTCGCCGTAACCAGCGCGCCACGGCCTGATACGTCACGTCGCGGATGAACACTGCGTCGGCGGCGATCATCGCCAGCGAGAACCACGGCAACGCCATCGTCACCGCGATACCGACGTGCATCGAGAAGATCAGCAGCAGCGCCACGACCCGCGTGCCACGCCGCAACAACAGCAACGGGAAGAGCACCTGGACGAACACCGTCACGTAGCTCCCCACCGTGACGAACCAGCCGTTGGCGTAGACGATCTCGTTCAACCCCGGCCACGGCGCGTACTGGGCGATCTGCAGCGGGTAGTACAGGCCGACGCCTTCTTGCCACATGTCGCCCTGGACCTTGGACAGCCCAGAGGTCATGTAGACGATGAACACCTGCGCGGCCACCGCGATCAGCGCGACGTTGTGGACCAGGGTCCCGAGCCACGGCGGCGCCGGCACCAACGGGCGATGCTCCGGCCGGCGGCGCCGCCGGGCGTCCAGGGACCAGCGCCTCGCCGTGTCGGCGAAGCACATGAACAGCAACATGATGCGCACGAGATTGTCGCCGGCATGGTCGGCCAGCGGATTCAGCCGCATCAGCGACGCCAAGGCGATGAGCAGCACCGGCGTCACGAACCGCGTCCGCCAGCCGAGCATCAGCGCGACCGCCAGCGCGGCCAGCGCCAGATACTTCAACGTGAAGACCGCGGGCGGGTCGTCCTCGGTGAACACCCAGGTGAACGGGGCACCGTACTGGTCGACGGTCAGCCACGGCGTCAGCCAGCGCGAGCCCGCGCCCCAGATGTAGTGCCGGTCGGCGAAGCTGGCGATCAGTGAGCCGAGGATCATGACGCCGAAGAGGATCCGCATCACGGCCAGGCCGTACGTGGCCTTCTTGCCGTCGAACAACCAGCGCTCCCCCGCGTCGAGCGTGCGTCCGAACGCGGCGGTCACCGCCCGAACAGCCGCGCCGATCACGAGCGCAGTCCTTCGATGGTGTTCGCGAACAGGTCCTCGTCCTGGCGAGGGTCGACCAGTGCCGGGCGCCAGCCGAACTCACGGGTGGTGAACGATGGCGACTCCGGTTCGGGCTCCATGCGCTCGTCCCATCGAGGCACCGGCGTGCGGCGCAGCTCGATCTGGACCGCCTCCACGCCCTCGCCCCAGATCGCCTTCGCGAACTGGGTGGCGTAACCGGTCGCGACCCGGTCGGCTCGCACCATGCGGGCCACGCGCGACGACGTCTCGCCACCCTGGGCTTCGATGAGGTCGTCGGCCAGCGGGTTCCAATCGGGCATGTCCGGATAGTTGTCGGCGACGATCTCCTGCTGCTCGTCGGTGAGGGCACGCCACGCCGAGCTGACGCGCCGGTTCAGGTTGGACGACACTCGGCTGGCCCGCGATGGCGCCGGGTTGCCGCGGACCAGCGTCCACTCCAGCTGGGTCGCGCTGCGCCATTCGGTGATCTCGAGGTTGCCGGTCTGGATGTCGGCGACCTGGGCGCGCACGTACAGCTCGTCCTCGGAGTTGATCGGATTGGGCGCGAACAAGCTCCAGTTCTGTTCGAAGAACGGACGCATGTAGGCATCGACGTCCGAGGCCACGGACTCCTTGATCGGATTGGTCGGCGCGTTCCAGAGGAACGTGGCAGCGAAGTGCAAGCCCACCAAGCCAACCAGGAAGAATGCGAGCCCCTTGGCGAGCGGCGGCGGGCCAGTGTTGCGCTCGGCGTCGGCCGGCCTGAGCGCGCTCTCGTCCGACACGGGAGGACAGGCTAGTAGATGAGTTCTTCGGCACCACGTGGGCGCTCGGACTCGCCGACCTCGCTCGCAGGAGCGACAGCCTCCCGACGCCCTGGCCGCAGCCGGCGGCTCAGCCAGGCCGCACGCAGCTGCTTCGCGATGGACTGATACGTGCGGTCGCGCACGAACACCTGGTCACCGGCCATGATGAACAACGAGAAGAACGGCAACCCCATGACCACCGCGATCCCCATGTGCATGGCCAGCACGCCCACCAGCCCGAGCACCCGCGTCGTGCGGCGCAGCAGCATGAGCGGGAAGAAGAGCTGGATGAACACCGAGAAGTAGGTGACGGCGAGCACGCCGAACGAGTTGGAGGTCAGCAGGTCGTTGAGGAACGGCCAGGGCCGGTAGTGGCCGACCTGCATCGGGTAGTAGACGGCCGTCCCGTCCTGCCAGTGATCACCTTGGATCTTGTACATCGCCGAAGCGACGTAGATGATGCAGATCTGGACCGCCACGGCCAACACGGCCAAGTTGTGGAACAACGTCGCCAGCATGGCGGCGTTGCGGCGAGCTGCGGTGAAGCGATGACGCAGCCACGATGGCCCGCTCGAGCCGCGGGCCCGGCGGCGCGCATCCAGCGACCAGCGGCCGGACAGGTCGGCGAAGCACAGATAGATCAGCAGGATCCGGAAGATGTTGTCGCTCTGGTCACCGTAGAGCGGGTTCGACTCGATGAGACTGACCCAGCAGATCAGCAGCAGCGGTGCCACGATCCGGGTCCGCCATCCCAGCGTCAACGCCGCGGCCAAGGCGAAGACGACCAGCAGTTTCACGGTGAGTTCTGTCGGTGCGCTCCCTCCGGCGAACAGCGTGAACGGCCAGCCGAAGTTGCCGTTGCGGTCCAGCGGCGACATCCACTGCGCCGCGTCGCCCCACAGGTAGTGCCGGTTGCTCCAGTTCGCGAGCAGGAACCACATGGCGGTCAGGCCGAAGATGATCCGGATCACCGCGATGCCGTACGTCGCGCGCCGCCGGCCCAGCAGCCATTCCTCCCCGGCGTCCACGCGAGCGGCGAATCGCTCTCGCGCCGTGCCGTACATCCGCTTGATCACGAGGTGAACCTCCTGATGGCAGCGGTGAAGGCCGCGCTGTCCTGCCCGTCGTACTGGTACAGCGGACGACGGCCGAATTCACGTTCGGTCACGCTCGGCTCGCCGCCTCGGTCCTCGAACTGTGGCGCGCGGGTCTCCACGATCTTGACCTCGACGAAGTTGATGCCGTCCCTACCCCAGGTGGCCCACGCGAACTGTGTCGCGTAGGCGGCCATCGCGCGGTCGAGGCGCAGAACGTAGGAGATTCGAGCGTCGGAGCTGTGCTGGTCCAGAGCGGTCATCCGCTCCCGCATCCGGTCCCACGCCTGCGTCGGGTAGTGGTCGGCCAGGATGGACCGTTCGGCCGGCGTGATCTCGCGGTACTGCTTGCGCATGTAGCCGGCCAGGCGCCGCGAGACGATCCCGGCGCGCGACGGGGCCAGGCTGTGGAGGATGTTGCCGTCGATCTCGGTCTGAGTGGCATCGACCCACTCGGTGGGCGTGTCCTCGTCGTACCAGGCGCGCACCCACAGCGAATACTCCACGCTGATCGGGGTGGGTGCGAACAGGCTCCAGTTCTGCTGGAAGAACGGCTCCATGTACGACGACAACGACGTCGACAGGCTCTCCTTGGCGGCGTTGGCCGGCCCGACGAACACCGCCGTCAGCGCCAGGTGCCCGCACAGCAACGCACCGAGCATGCCCGCGACGACTTTGAGCCACAGGGGGCGTGTTTCCTGCATCCGATCGCCTTCCACGTCCGACACTGCGCGCACATGCCGAACCGGTGGGCCCGCGCCCGTAGGCCGCAGACCCACCGGTCATCGACGAACACGTGCAGCCGTGGCTACACCTGGTTCAGGCCACGCCTGCGGGTGACCGCGTAGGCGGCGATGCCGCCGGCGAACATCAGCCCGAGGCCGATGATCAGCAGCTGGCTGGAGCCGGCACCGGTGTCGGGCAGGGCGCCGTCGCCCTCGCCGTCGACCTCGGTCCCGTCGGTCTCGGTCCCGTCGACCTCGGTCCCGTCGACCTCGGTCCCGTCCACCTCGGTCCCGT
>JAJYTA010000195.1 GCA_021793295.1 Actinomycetes bacterium | reverse complement strand
TCTTCGTGCGGCAGGGCCTCGCCGGGCCGGGCGTGCGCTCGCCGCGTAGCCTGCCGCACGTCATGGGGGCCGAGGGTGCTGGCACGGTCGTCGAGGTCGGCGCCCAGGCCCGCACCGACCTGGCCGCCGGGGACGAGGTGATCGTGTTCTCCGGGCTGTCCTGCGGGCACTGCCGGTTCTGCCGCCGCGGCGAGACCAGCCGCTGCGCGCAGTACGAGATCCTCGGCGAAGACATCTGGGGCGTGCAGCGCGAGCTGGTCGCCCTGGCCCCGACCAGCCTGCTGCGAGTGCCCGCCGGGGTGTCCCTGCTCGAGGCCGCGGCGGTGCCGACCACCTACACGACGGCCTGGACCATGCTCATGACCACCGGCCGGCTGCGGGTCGGGGAACGGGTCCTCGTCGTCGGGGCCAGCGGCGGCGTGGCGGTCGCGGCGATGCAGATCGCGGCGAAGGCCGGTGCCGAGGTGTGGGCGACCACCCGCAGCGCCGACAAGGCGAGCCGCCTGGCCGAGCTGCCCTACGTCCACCACGTCATCGACAGCAGCGAGCCCGGCTGGGCCGACGAGGTGCTGGCGCGCACCGGCGGCGACGGCGTCGACCTGGTGGCCGACGCCATCGGGGCGCCCACGTGGCGCGACTCCATCCGCTCGCTGGCCACGGGCGGGCGCATGGTGATCTGCGGCGCGACCGGCGGCGACCAGCCGGACATCAGCATCCGGGAGCTGTACCAGTCCCACCGGCAGATCCTCGGCGCGCCCTTCGGCGGCTGGAACGACTTCGTCGACGTCGTGGACCTGATGGCCCGCACGGACATCCGGCCGGTGATCGACACCGTCGTACCCATGGAACAGGTCGCCGAAGGGCACCGGATCATCGAGGAAGCCGAGCACATCGGCAAGGTCGTCGTCGACCTCACCTCTCCTGAATGATCATGTTCAGTTGGCGATTGCCTGCCCCACCACCCGTGCACGCCTCGTGATGCGACAGAACACCTCGTGGTGTCCTGCGTCCCGCGACAGCGGCACCCCGGCCTTCGTCACGCGCCGCACCAGCTCGTCGAACAACGGGGTGATGACCGGCGAGATGTCCGGGGGCTCGTAGCTTGCGGCGGTCGCGGTCAGCTCAGCCACCCGAACCGGTGGCAGGGAGGTGACGATGACGTCGGCGGTGACCATGTGTTCCTCGCTTTCGGTGGCTCGAAGCCTCGCGTCCACTCGGCGCAGGAGGCCCATGGCGTCGTAGTGCCGCAGCCTCCGGACCGACACACGGCCCATAGCGGGCGAAGTCTCCGATGGTGAACATGACGTCTCCGGTCTACGGGCTGACACCGTGTCAGGGTCGATACTGTGCGTCGATCCCAGGATGGGCGCAGCGTTGGCGGAGCTCACGTCGGTGAGGGAGACGAGGGAGACGATGGATTCGATGAGTACCGACCACGTGCTCAGCACCACCCGCGCGGTGCGCCTGAAACTCGATCTGCACCGCGAAGTCGAGCCCGAGGTCGTGTACGAGTGTCTGCGGTTGGCGATCCAGGCGCCGTCGCCGAGCAACCGGCAGGCCTGGCGGTGGATCGTGGTCCGCGACCAGCAGGTGAAGGACCAGCTCGGCGAACTCTTCCGCGACGCGGGCACGGCCTACCTGCGAAACCGGCGAGCCAAGTCCGACGCGGCCGGCCAGCCGAATCCGTCTCGACTGGTCGACTCCGTTCAACACCTGATCGACGTCATCGAGCAGGTGCCGGTCTTCGTCATCCCGTGCGTCCTCGGGCGCCCGCGCGGGTTCAACGCCGCCGACGCTGCTTTCTACGGCGGCATCTTCCCCGCCGTGTGGAGCTTTCAGCTCGCGCTGCGTTCCCGTGGGCTGGGATCGACGCTGACCACGTTCCATCTGCGGCACGAGCAGCGGGCGGCGGCGATCTTGGGCCTGCCCGACGACGTCACGCAGGTCGGTTTGTTGCCGGTCGCCTACACGACCGTCAGCGACTTCCGGCCGGCGCCGCGGCAGCCGGTCGAGGAGGTCGCCTTCGCCGACCGGTGGGGCCAGCCGCTGGCGTGACGTTCGTCGTTGCGGGGCAGACGGCGCGGCTGCGCGAGTCTGTCGGACCGGTGCGGCATCCTGACATGGACGGTGAACGATCATCGGCGACGGGACGGGCATGCGGCTGCTGCACACTTCCGACTGGCACCTCGGTCGCAGCCTGCACGGCGTCGATCTGCTGGAGGCGCAGGCTGCTGCGCTGGACCAGATCGTGGAAATCGCGCGGTCGTCCGACGTCGACGCGGTCCTGGTCTCCGGTGACGTCTTCGACCGCGCCATCCCGCCGGTCGAGGCGGTCCGCCTGCTCGAAGACACGATGTGTCGCCTGGCCCAGTACGCCACCGTCGTCGTCACCTCGGGCAATCACGATTCCGCGATCCGGCTCGGATACGGGTCCCGACTCTTTCCGGCCGGTCTGCACGTCGTCACGGCGGTCGACGCGGTCGGCGTACCGGTCGAGTTGGCCGACGAGTACGGCGCAGTGCTCATCTACCCGTTTCCGTACCTCGACCCCGACGGCTGCCGGGTCCAGCTCGGCGACGACGAGCCGCTCGAACGCTCTCACCAGGCCGTGTGCACGGCGGCCATGCGCCGGGTCAGCGCCGATCTCGCCACCCGGGGCCTGTTCGCCGCGAGCGCGCGGACCGTCGTCATGGCCCACGCCTTCGTGGTGGGTGGGTTCCCGGTGCAGACGTCGGAGAGCGAACGCGACATCCGCGTCGGCGGTGTCGATTCCGTGCCCAGTGGCGTCTTCGACGGCATCGACTACGTCGCGCTCGGGCACGTGCACGGCGCACAGGAGCCACGGGCAGCCCACGATGGCACCCGGCTGCGTTACTCCGGTTCGCCGCTGCGCTACTCCTTTTCCGAGGCCGAGCACGAGAAGTCGGTCACCATCGTCGACCTCGGGCCGGACGGCGTCGCTGCGGTCGAGCCGGTCGCCATCACTCAGCCGCGCCCGATGGCCAGACTCACCGGCACCCTCGACGAGCTGCTGACCAGCCGTTCCCTGCGCCGGCACGAGGCGTCGTGGGTACAGCTCACCGTCACCGACGCCGGCCGCCCGGAGCAGATGCGCGAACGCCTGGTCCAGCGGTTCCCGCACCTGCTCGAGCTGCGGCACCAGCCGGTGGACTCCGCGATCGGTTCCGGCACAGGGGTCGCCCAGCCGTCGGCGGCCGACCCTCTCGAGGTGGCCGCCGGATTCGTCGAGCACGTCACGGGCTTCAGCATCACCGACGCCGAACTGGCGAGCTTCCGCGACGCGCACGAGGCCGTGCTCGCCGCGCAGCGGGAGTCGTAGATGCAGCTGCACACGTTGACCTTCGCCGCCATCGGGCCGTTCCGCGACGAGCAACACATCGACTTCGGCCAACTCGCGGCCGGGGGACTGTTCCTGCTCGAAGGGCCGACCGGCGCCGGCAAGTCGACGGTCATCGACGCGGTCGTCTTCGCCCTGTACGGCGACGTGGCCGGGCACGGCTCCAGCAAGGACCGGCTGGTGTCCGACCACCGTGACCTCGGCACCGAACCGTTCGTCGACCTCGTGTTCGAGACCGGGACGGGGGTGTACCGGGTCCGGCGCACGCCGGAGTATGAGCGGCCGAAGAAGCGCGGCGACGGCACCGTGACCCAGCAAGCGAGCGTGAAGCTGTGGAAGGCGACCAGCCCGGACGGGCTCGACGGCGACCCGTTGTCCACGCGGGCGGGCGAGGCCGACCAAGAGATCCGCGACAGTATCGGGCTCAGCCGTGAGCAGTTCGTCAAGACCGTCGTGCTGCCGCAGGGTGAGTTCGCGCGGTTCCTGCAGTCCCGCAGCGACGAACGTCGCGACATCCTGCAGAGCATCTTCGGCACCGAGCACTACGAGCTCGTTCAAGCCGAGCTCAAACGCCGCCGCATCCAAGCACGGCAAGACTGTGACGACGCCGACCGGCGGCTGCGTCACGCCGTCGAGTCGTTCGCCCGGGCTGCGGGCCACGATGACGACGCTGGTGTCGACTCGCTCGTCGATGCCGTGCTGACGGCAGTGACCGACACCCGCGAGGCGGCCGAATCCGCTCTGGCGACGTGGACGGGCGAAGTCGTCGACGCGTTGGAGTCCGCGCTGGACGATCTGGGTGAGCGTCAGGCCGAGGCCGAGTCCGCTCGTGCTGCCGCCGTCGCCGAGTTGCACGATCGGCAGCGTCGGCGCGATCGACGCGACCGGCTGCGCGCGGCCCTGGCCGAACAGCGCACGCTCGAAGCGGAACGCGATGAACATCGCGCGCGCGAACGACGTCTCGACGCGGCCCGCCGCGCTGCCACCTGCCGCTCCGCCTTCGACGCGCTCGACGACGCCCAGGCCCGGCTCGACCGTGGTACGCAACAGGTCGCCGACTTGCGTGCCACGGTCGTCCTCGACGGCATCGACGTTCCGACCGCGGGTCACGCCGAGGTCGTCCAAGCTCACCAAGAGCTACGGGAGGCGATCGTCGCCCTGTCGGAGGTGCACGAGCTCGAGTCCGGCCTGGCGAACCGGCGCGACGACCTGCGCACTCGGACGCGGCACCGCGAGAAGCTGGCCGAGAACCTCGCCGACATCCAGCGACGCTGTGCCGAGCTACCGGCTGAACTCGACCAACTTCGGGCGGAATCGGAGAGCGCGCTCGAGCGAGCTGCCACCCTGACCGCTCTGCACCGCGAACGCGCCGACATCGTCGCCCTGCTCGACCTGCAGGGTCAGCTCGAAACCGCGCGCAGCGACCACGCCGCGGCCGAGGCCGCGTGCCAGGCTGCGATCACCGCTCTTGCCGACGCAGACGCCCGGGTCTCCGAGCTGCGGCGGCGCTACCTCGAAGGCATCGCGGCCGATCTGGCGGTCGAGCTCGCTCCGGGGGTGGCGTGCCCGGTGTGCGGGTCCGCCGAGCATCCACACCCGGCGGCCAGAGCCGACGGATTCGTCGAGCGCGACGAGGTCGATGCCGCCGAACGAGCTCGGCAGGAGCGCCAGCAGCACCTCGATGCGTGCCGCGAGCGCCTCAGCACTGCTGCCGCCGCAGTGGCCGAGCTGGCGGGCCGGCTCGACGGGTCCACCGCCGACGACCTGCGTGAGCGGCACGATTCCGTGCGCGCCGCCATCGTCGAGGCCGAAGCGGCCGAACAACGGGTGGGCGAACTGCGCAGCGAGATCGACCGCCGCGAGCACGAGCTGCAGAACAGTCGCGATCAGCAGCGGCATGCCGAAACCGACCTCGCCCGGCTCGACACCCACATCGCTTGGCTCACCGAGAAACTCGACGCCGACGACCAACGGGTCTCCACCGAGCGGGGAGGCTTCTCGACGGTCGCGGCACGGGTCAGCGCCCTACGACGACGAGCCAGTGAAGCCGAGCGGCTCGCGGCGGCGCTGGCCGAGCTCGAGCATCGCGCCGCGGCTCGAGTCACATGCGCGGAGCAACTCGGCCGCGCTGTCGCCCAGGCAGGCTTCGAATCCGTTGCCGAGGCCCGAGCGGCACTGATCGCCGACGACGAGCTCACCGCCCTGCAGGCCCAGGTCGACGAGTGGTCGCGTCGGTGGCATGCCGTCGAAGGGCGATTGGCCGAGCCCGACCTCGCCGACGTCGATCCCACGGCCGACATCGACGTCGACGGCGCCCGTGCCCTCGCCGAGAGCTGCGAGGCCCAGCTGCTCGAGTTGCAACGCGCGCGGGCGACCGGCGACGACCGCCTCGACCGCAGCCGCACGGCAGCCGCCGACGTCGTCGACGCCGTCGCGGTCCGCCGACAGGTCCACGACACAGCCGCACCGATCATCCGCATGGCCGGGCTGGCCAACGCGGACACCCCGGACAACGCGGTGCGGATGGCGCTGGCGACGTACGTGCTCCAGCGTCGTTTCGACAGCGTGGTCGACGCGGCGAACGAGCGGCTCAGAGACATGTCGTCCGGCCGCTACGCGCTGGAGTCCCACGGCGGTCCGCAGGGCGGATCCCGCCGCACCGGTCTCGGGCTGCACGTCGTCGATGCGCATACCGGTCGCGCGCGCGACACCGGGACCTTGTCCGGCGGCGAGATGTTCTACGTGTCGCTCGCGCTGGCGCTGGGCCTGGCCGACGTCGTCACCGCCGAAGCCGGCGGCCTGCGGATGGGAACGCTGTTCGTCGACGAGGGCTTCGGCAGCCTCGATCTCGAGACGCTGGACGACGTCATGGGCGTGCTGGCCGCGCTTCGCAGCGGCGGACGAGTCGTGGGCGTGGTCAGCCATGTCGAAGAGCTCAAGACCCGAATTCCCGAGCGCATCGAGGTGCGCAGACCTCGCCGTGGTGGGCCGAGCTCATTGCACGTCGTAGCGTGAGCAGGTGCCCTCGACCGAGATCGTCCTGCTCATCGCGGCGGCGATTTTCGTTGGTTCGCTGGTGCAGGGCGCCGTCGGCCTGGGCATCGGGTTGGTGGGTGCACCGGTCTTGACGTTGGTCGCGCCGGAGTTGATGCCCGGGACGATTCTGTGGCTGGCCACCGTGCTGCCGGTCTTCACGTTGGCTCGGGAGTGGCGGGCCATCGACTGGTGGGGACTTCGGTGGGCGTTTCTCGGCCGGATACCGGCCACCGCTGTCGGTGCGTGGATCGTGTCCGTCGTCTCGGCGCAGGTGCTGGGCATCATGGTCGGGGTCATGATCCTGGCAGCGGTCGTGCTCACGGTGCGTACGGTTCGGCTGCCGATGCGGGCACCGGTCCTGGTCGGCGCCGGGGTCGTCTCGGGGGTGACCGGGACGGCCACGTCGATCGGCGGTCCGCCGTTGGCGCTGCTGTACCAGCGCGAGATGGGGCCGCGGGTGCGCTCGACATTGGCCGCCTACTTCGTGGTGGGCGCCGGCGCTTCGCTCATCGGCCTGGCGTTCGTGGGCGCGTTGACCATGGCCCAGACCGTGACCGCGTGGTGGCTCGCACTTCCGATGGCCGCCGGCTTCGCGATGTCGGGACCCGTCCGGCGCGTCATCGACGGTGATCGGCTGCGGATCGCCGTGCTCGGCGTCTGCGCCGCCTCGGCGCTCGCCGTGCTGGTCCGCAGTCTCTTCGGCTAGCTGTTGCAGGGCCGGTGCGGTCGCGCCCGGTTGGTCGGTCGTGCTGATTAGTTGCGGTCGTGAAGATCGTCGTGTGAAGCAGCGCCGATC
>JAJYTA010000194.1 GCA_021793295.1 Actinomycetes bacterium | reverse complement strand
GCCGGTAGCGGCGTTATAACGCCGCGAGTGACTCATCATGAGCGTGGCAAGGACCACGTCAGCTTCATGATCGCCCCTATGGCGAGATCATGAGGTGTTGGCGGCGCTGGCGATACCGGCTGCTGCGATCATGAGCCGGTAGCGGCGTCATAACGCCGCGAGTGACTCATCATCAGCGTGGCAAGGACCACGTCGGCCTCATGATCGCCCCTATGGCGAGATCATGAGGCGTTGGCGGCGCTGGCGATACCGCCTGCCGCGATCATGAGCCGGTACCGGCGTCATAACGCCGCGACTCGGCGTGGCTGCGGGGTTTAGCGTCGGGGCAGGCGCCTCGCCTCGTGTGCGACGACCCCGAGGTAGATCGGCGCCTGCGACTTGATCTCGGCGGGGTGTTGCGGCCGCTGCCCGTGGGGACGACGATGGCTGCATCCCCCTATGGGAGGGACATCATGAGCGAGCAGACGACCAATGCCGCGCCGATCGTGCTGATCCATGGGCTTTGGATGACCGCCCGGAGTTAAGACCACTGGCTGGAGTATTACCGGGCGGTCGCGTGGCTGACATGCGCCAGATGCTGTGACGCGATCGACCGTCAGGTCGCCAACCAGGCCGTGGTGTCCGTGGGCAGCATGCCGTCCTCGGTGAGCTCACCACTGAGCAGGAGCACCTGGCGATGGTCGGGCAACGCGACGGGCTGTGCGCCGAGGTTCACGACGCAGACGAAGCCGGTCCCGCGCCGGAAGGCGAGGACGTCCGGGTTGTCGACCTGGATCCAGTCCACCGGCTCGGCGGCGGGAATGTCACGACGCATCCGCAGAGCGGTCCGGTACAAGTGCAGCATCGAGCCGGGATCGGCCTCGGCGGCCTCGACCGACAGCGCGCCCCAGCCGTCGGGCTGCGGCAGCCAGGACCCGTCGGAGCCGAAGCCGTACGAAGGGCCGTCGATGGTCCAGGGCAGCGGTACGCGGCAGCCGTCCCGGCCGCGACGAGTGCGTCCGGAGCGCTCCCACACCGGGTCCTGTAGCGCGTCCTCGGGCAGGTCGAGCACCTCGGGAAGGCCGAGCTCCTGACCCTGATAGATGTACGCCCCGCCGGGCAGGGCCAGCATCAGCAGCCCCGCCGCGCGCGCCCGGTGCCGCCCGAGCCGCTCGTCGACCGGGCCGTCGGCGATGCGGCTGCTGCCCTCGCCGGCGGCGGTGACCTCGCGCCCGTACCGGGTGACCACGCGCTCGACGTCGTGATTCTCCAGAACCCAGGTGGCCGGCGCGCCCACCGAGGCCAGCACGGTGACCGATTCGTCGATCGAACGCCGCAGGTCCGAGGCTGACCACGCCGCCTTCAGGTAGTCGAAGTTGAACGCGCTGTGCAGCTCGTCGTCGCGCACGTAGCGGGCCAGGCGCTCCGGTGGTTCCACCCAGGCTTCGGCCACGTAGAGCCGCGGCGGATCGTAGGAGTCGGCCAGCTCCCGCCAGCCGCGGTAGATCTCGTGCACGCCGTCGCGGTCGAAGAACGGGTGGTCGGCGATCTTCGGCCGGTCGAGCAGGCCCGACTCGTCGTAGGGGATGTCGGGCTTGGTCATGTCCTTGACCATGCCGTGGGCGACGTCGATGCGGAAGCCGTCGACCCCGAGGTCGAACCAGAACCGCAGGATGTCGAGGAACTCAGCGCGCACCTCGGGGTTGGACCAGTCGAAGTCCGGCTGGGAGACGTCGAAGATGTGGAAGTACCACTGGCCGGGTGAGCCGTCCGGTTCGGTGATCCGTTCCCACGCTGACCCGCCGAACACGCTGCGCCAGTTGTTGGGCGGTTCGTCGCCGTTCGGACCGCGACCGTCGCGGAAGATGTACCGCGCCCGTTCCGGTGAACCGGGCTCCGCCGCGAGAGCCTGCTTGAACCACTCGTGATCCCAAGAGCTGTGATTGGGGACGATGTCGAGCAGAATGCGCAGCCCCAGCCCGTGCGCCTCGTCCAAAAGCGCCTTGGCCTGGGACAAGTCGCCGAAGCGCGGGTCGATGTCGCGGAAGTCGGCGACGTCGTAGCCGCCGTCGTTCAGCGGCGACGGGTACCACGGGTTGATCCACAGCGCGTCGACGCCGAGGTCGTGCAGATAGGGCAACCGATTCCGAAGACCGGCGATGTCGCCCTCGCCGTCGCCGGTACCGTCAGCGAACGAACGGATGTAGACCTGGTAGATGACGGCGTTGCGCCACCAGTCGTGCGAAGCCTGAGTCACAGGGAACCACCCTAAGCCAGGGTGGCCCGGTGGTTGTCAAACCGGGCGTGAACCGCGCGGTACATCGTGAGGAGTGATGGACGTGAGAAGTGCCGACCTGCTCGCCGACGCGTTCGACCGGATCCGGCAGAGTGTGCACGCTGCGGTCGACGGGTTGTCGGTGGATCAGCTCGCCGTACGGCTCGACCCGAAAGCGAACTCGATCGCCTGGCTGGTCTGGCACCTGACGAGAGTCCAGGACGATCACGTCTCCGACGTCGCCGGAATCGACCAGGCGTGGACGGCCGAGGGGTGGGCCGACCGCTTCGGGCTGCCGTTCGACGCCGCCGCCACGGGTTATGGTCACACCAGCGACGACGTCGCGGCGGTCAAGGTGAGCGCTGAGCTGCTCAGCGGCTACCACGACGCCGTGCACGCGCGGACGCGGTCGTTCGTCGAGGGGCTGTCCGACGCCGACCTCGACCGCATCGTCGACGAGTCGTGGACACCGGCAGTGTCGCTGGGGGTCCGGCTGGTCAGCGTGATCAACGACGACTGCCAGCACGTCGGGCAGGCAGCTTTCGCGCGCGGCATCGTGGAGCGCCGCGGCTGAGGCTCAGTCCGGGTCGGTGATACGTCCGTCCTGCAGGTGCAGGACGCGATCGGCGTACGCGACGACGCTGGGGTCGTGGGTCGCCACGAGGGCGGCGCTGCCGGCGTTGTGCACCAGGTCACGCATCAGCCCGATGACCGTGTGGCCGGTCTCGGAGTCCAGCTGGCCCGTCGGCTCGTCGGCGAGCAGCAGGCCGGGTTCGGTGGCCAGGGCGCGCGCGATGGCGACGCGTTGTTGCTGCCCACCGGACAGCTCGGCCGGACGCTGCTCGGCGTGGGCTTCGAGGCCGACGACGCGCAGCAGCTCGTCGACGCGCCGGTCGCGTTCGGCGGCCGGGGTGCGCAGCATCCGCAGCGGAACGCCGACGTTCTCGCGGGCGGAGAGGTAGGGGAGCAGCCCGAAGGCCTGGAAGACGAACCCGATGCGTTCCCGGCGCAGCCGCAGGAGCGCGGTTTCGTCCATGGAGCCGAGCTTGCCGCCGTCGACGGTGATTTCGCCCCCGTCGGGCCGGTCGAGCCCGCCGATCAGGTTGAGCAGCGTCGTCTTGCCCGACCCGGAGCGGCCGACGAGCGCGACGAGCTCGCCGGGGGCCACGGACAGGGTGACGCCGGCCAGCGCTTCGACGGTGTCGGGGCCGCGCTGGTATCGACGGATCACGTCGTCGGCGGTCACCATCGGGTTCATCGGCGTTCCCCGTCCTGCCCGGCATGGCCGGGCCACAGTCCGACGTGGTCGGGTTCGAGTTCGAGGCGGACCCGGTCTCGCAGGCCGAGCTGGGCGACGAACTCCCGCGGAAGCTGCACGCGCCCTGCACGGTCGAGCACGGCGTACTCCTCGGCGACCACTCGTTCGTGTCCCTCGGCAGTCAGCTCGGTACGCCGCAGCGTCTCGCTGGAGGTGCGACCGTCCCGGATGGCGACCGTACGGTCGACGTGCTCGGCCACGCCGGGGTCGTGGGTGACGACCACCACCGTGGTGCCGAGCTCCTCGTTGGTACGGCGCAGGGCAGCGAAGACGTCGTCGGCCGTGGCTGAGTCGAGCTCGCCGGTCGGCTCGTCGGCGAACAGCACACGCGGTTGGTTGGCGACGGCGACGGCGATGGCGCAGCGTTGTTGCTCGCCGCCGGACATCTCCTTCGGGCGGCGGTCGGCGCAGTAGGCGATGCCCAGCAGTTCGAGCAGTTCGTGCGCACGGGCGGTCCGCTCGGCGCGGGACATCGAGTTGATCAGCAGCGGGAGGGCGATGTTCTCGGCCGCGGTGAGGAACGGCATGAGTCCGCGGGCCGTCTGTTGCCAGACGAACCCGGCGACGTCGCGCCGGTAGGCGGCGCGGTTGCTGCCCGACATCTCGAGCAGGTCGTGGCCTGCGACGGTGGCCCGCCCCGCTGTGGGGACGTCGTTGCCGGACAAGATGTTGAGCAGTGTCGACTTCCCGGACCCCGAGGCGCCCACCACGGCGAGCAGCTCGCCCGGCTTCACCAGCAAGTCGAGCCCTTGCAAGGCGACGACTTCGACGCCCTCGGTCTGATAGATCCGGACCAGGTTGTCGCACACGATGTCGTACTCGCTGGACCCGTTCGTCATGAGCGCAGCACCTCCGTTCGTCTCTGCCCGCTGACCACGGCGCCCACGATGCCCAGCACGACAGCCCCGAGGACCGCGGCCGCCGCTACCGCGGCCGACGGCAGGTCCGTCACGGCCTGCATGGCGCCGCCGGACAACGCGCCGGACAAGGCACCCAGGTCGAGCGCATCCGCGATGACCAGGCCGACTCCCGTCCCGACGCCGATGCCGGCCGCCGCGGCCACGACCGACACCGGTATGACGTCCGAAGCCGTCAGCACGGCGGACTGCCGCGTCGTCAGCCCCATCGTGCGGAGCACGGACAGGCCGTACGCGCGCACCCGTTCCCCGATGGCCAGGCTCATCACCGCGGCCGCAGCCGCCAGCACGGCGCTGACCACCGTGACGATCATGAACACGTCGAGCACCGCGTTGAGCACGCTGTCGCCGTAGATGGATTCGAGCACGTCTGCACGCAACGAGACGTCGTCGGTGGCGATGCCCAGCGTGCTCGCGACGGACTCCGCGGCTACCTCGCCGCTGATGTACATGACGTCCGGCCACGGCTGTGCCGCATCGGCCACCGGCGCGAGCGGCATGACCAGGGTCGTGCCGGACGTGGAGCCGGGAACGTCGGCGAACATCGCCACCACCTCGACCACGGCGGTGGTGTCCTTGTTCAGCGTGACCTCCAGCTGGTCGCCCACATCGACGACGTCGACCCGGCCCTTGAGCACCGCGGCCGGCGCGCCGGACTCCGTCGGGCCGGACAGCGCGGCCAACACGTCGGGCCGACCCGGCGCCGACGCGGTGACCTCCTGCCACGCAGGCACGTCGACGGCCAGGACGTCGAGCCCGGTGGCCCGGCCGTTGTCGAGGTTGATCGGCCGCTGAAACGGAAAGACCGTGCCGGTGGCGATGGCGTCGGCACCGGGTATCGAGGTGATCTGCTCCTGGTCGACGCGGATGGCGTCCGCAGTGACCACGGCATCAGCGGCGACGGCGTTCCACGACGAGGTGTGGCGGGCGTCGTCCACGCTGGCGCGGACGGTGCCGCCGAACGTGGCCACGCCGATCGCGACGAGCAAGGCGATGACCGGCAACACGGCGTGGGCCGGCGCCCGCGCCGCGCGCGTGACGGCGAGGAACGCGGTGAGCGTCTCGGTGCGGCGCAACACCGGCATGAGCGCGGCGAGCAGGTACGGCATCGCGCGGAAGATCACCAGGCCGGTCGCGCCGGCGACGACGATGGGCACCAGCGAGACCACCGGGTCGACGCCGGCACCGGGCTGGCGGGTTCCGGCGAGCCACAGCCCGAGCCCGGCCACGACGACGGCTGCGGCCTCACCGACCAGGCGGCGCGCCGAGGGCCGCAGCGCCGCCACGTCCGCGCGCTCGTCGGCTGCGGCCGGCGCACCGCGGGCGGCTCGGATCGTCATGACCGGCACCGCCAGCACGGCGACCACCGCGGGCACGGCGGTGAGCAGCGTGCCGAGCCCACTCCACCCGCCGGGAACGACGAGCACGGCCGCGAGCGCACCCACCAGCGTGGCCGGAACGGACAGCACCAGCGCGTCCAGGACCAGCAACCGGGCCACCGCGACGGACGTCGCCCCGCGCGTGCGGGCCAGCAGGGCCTCATCACGACGGCGCTCGGCCAGGAACCGGGCGGACAGCAGCGTCAACGTGACACACAGGGCCGCCATCGAGATCATGCCGAACCCGACGACGCCTTCAGCGGCCGAGCGCTGTGCGGGGTATCGCTCGAGCGTGTCGACCAGGCCGCTGGACCACATCGTCGCCGTCGAGAGTCGGCGAAGCTCCGCGACGACGGCCTCGACCTCGGAGTTGTCGGCTCGCGCGGGATCGATCGCGACATGCCACTCGGTGTCGACGGTGTCGGCGGTCGCCGTGAGCCACGGCTGGAGCACGTCGCGCCGGCCGATCAGGGCGCCGGTGGTGATCCGCGGCTCGGCGCCGGGCGCTCCGAGGTCGGGCTCGAGCGCCACGCGGGCGTCGGACCAGAACGGATCGCCGGGGTCGGTCGGCTCGATCAGACCGGTCAGCCGCACCGCCGGGGTGCGCGCCGACTCGTTCGGATCGACAGCCTGGATGCCTGCGGGTTCGCGCCGCTCGAAGCTCACGACGTCGCCGATCTCGAGCCGCAGCGCCTCGGCCACCGGCCGCGTCGCCACCACGTCGATGATGCTGGCGTCGGCGGTGTTGTCGACCGAGGCGGGCAGATCGCCGTCGACGACCTCGACGAGCCGGTCCAGGGCGTCCGGAACCCGGACCTCCAGCCGCCGGGGGCGCAGCCCGTCGTCGACGACAGAGTCGTTGAGCGTGCCGAAGGACCGTGCGCCGGTGGACACCGACCAGCGTCCTGCGCCGAGCAGGTCACCGAGCTCCGGTGCGACCGATTCGCGCAGGTCCTCGATCTCGCTGTCGAACCGGGCCGGAATGACGTCGCTGGTTTCGCGGGCCGAGACCTGTGCGGTGTCGCCGGAGCCGGCGATGGTCTCCTGCAAGGTGTGGTCCAAGCGGTCGTCGATCCACCGCGGTCCCGCGGCACCGAGGAAGGCGCCCACCCCCACCACCAGGGCCAACACGATGGCCGCGGTGCGATGCGTCAGCAGGCCACGCTTGAGCAGCGTCCAGATGCTCACCAGACCTACCCGCCTTCCCGCAGGACGGCGGCCACGTCCAGCCGCCTGGTGAGTATGGCCTGCACCGCGATCAGGATCGCTGCCAACGCGACGACGGCGCCGGTCAGTACGGCGATGGTTCCCCACGGCACCGACAGCCGCAA
>JAJYTA010000193.1 GCA_021793295.1 Actinomycetes bacterium | reverse complement strand
GTTCCAACGGTCGTGGCTGGATGGGATCGTCGCGCTGTCCACCGTCGTGGATCGCAGTGTCGACCTGACTTTGGCCACGACCGTAGCCTTGCCGGTGGTCCGAGGACCGGTGGCCCTGGCCAAGGCTGCTGCAGCGTTGGACGCTCTGTCCGGTGGTCGTTTCGTGCTCGGCGTCGGCCCGGGATCCTCAGCCGCCGACTACGACGCGGCTGGGGTGCCGTTCGGGGAGCGCTGGTCGCGGTTCGACGAAGCGGTTCGAGTGCTCCGTTCCTCGCTCACCGAGGAACGCGTGCCGACACCGGACCGCTTCTATGACACACCCGCCCTGGAGCCCCGGCCGGCCCGGCCGATCCCGATCTGGATCGGCAGTTGGGGCTCTGCGGCCGGACTTCGCCGGGTGGCCCGCCTCGGCGATGGATGGCTTGCGTCGGCGTACAACACGACACCCGACCAGATCTCCGCCGGCCGTGACATCCTGCACCGCGTCCTGGAGCCGGCCAGACGAGACACGCGCGCCTTTCCGATCGCCCTTGCGACCATGTGGACCTACCTGACCGATTCCGATGCCGCATCGCGGACGAGACTCGACGCCCTGGCTCACATGCTGGGCCGGGACCCGGTCACGCTCGCCGAGCAGGTGCTCATCGGGCCAGCCGAGATATGCGCCGCACGGCTGGCTCGCTACGCCGACGCCGGTGTCGACGCGGTCTTCATCTGGCCGGTCGCCGACCCGGTAGCCCAGCTGCGCCACTTCGGGACGTCGGTCGTCCCGCACCTGAGCTGACTGCTCGAGCCACGTGGTCGACGCTCTACAACTCCGCTAACGCGCAGGCTGTACGCCAGGTCCGGATGGTCAGGGACGTGTTGACCGGGGTTCCGAGAAGTCCCCTGACCACCCGGCTGCGCCTGGCCAGGCGGGTGTTACGGCGCCACGGCGCGCTGCACCGCTTCGCGCAGGAGGGCTCGCCGCTGGTCGTGCCGGTCGGTGGGCTCGCCGGCGCTGGCGGCGTAGACGTTGCTGACGGGCGACCAGGTCATCGACATGGCGATGACCAGGGCCATCAAGTCGTACGGGTCGCCGGAGCGGACGATGCCGTCCGCTTGGGCCTGCGCGATCGCCCGGATCTTCGCGTCGTCGAATTTCTCGACCTCCGGGGCGAGACGTCCTTCCGGGCTGCGCTCGAGGCGCGCCCAGGTCGCAAGCCGGATGAGGTCCGGGTTCTCCAGGTACTCGTCGTAGAGCCGGACGGCCCAGTCCGCCAGGTCGGTGGCATCGAACGCGACTGCGTCGGCGATGTGCTCGAGCGACTCCAGGAAGACGGCGTCGAAGAGCCGTTCCTTGCTGCCGAAGTAGGCGTACAGCTGTGCCTTGTTCGTTCGCGCGTCGCCGACGATGCGTTCGACCCGCGCCCCGGCGATCCCGTACCTGGCGAACTCGGCGATGGCCGCCTCGACGATGCGCCGTCGTGTCGCGACGCCCCGCGCGGTGACAGGTCCCGTGGTCATCCCACCAGTGCACAACAGACCGGTCGGTTTGCCAAGCCGGACGCACCTGTCATAGCGTCAAATAAACCAACCATTCTGTTTGTTTGGAGACCACATGAGGCACACGACCGGCTGGCAGGCGAGCGGCGGGGGCGGGCTCCGGCGTGCGAGCCTCGTGCGACGTGATCTGCGAGCCGACGACATCGCGGTGCGCGTGGACTACTGCGGCGTCTGCCACACCGACCTGCACGCCGTCGCAGCCCATCCCGGGCCGGGAAGTCCACCGGTCGTCCCTGGCCACGAGTTCACGGGCGTGGTCACCGCAACCGGGCCGGACGTGTCGAGCTTCGACGTCGGCGACCGCGTCGCCGTGGGCAACATCGTCGACTCCTGCGGAACGTGCGATCCGTGCCGGGCTGGACAGGAAAACTTCTGCCGCCAGTTCCCCATGCTCACCTACGGCGGCACCGACCGACACGACGGGATGACCACCCTTGGGGCCTTCTCCCGGGAGTACGTCGTCCGGGAGGGGTTTGCCTACCACCTTCCCGACGGTTTGGATGCGGCGTCGGCCGCACCGCTGTTGTGCGCGGGTATCACCGTGTGGGAACCGCTGCGGGCGCTTGATGTCGGGCCGGGATCACGCGTGGCCGTCGTCGGTCTCGGCGGGCTCGGGCACCTGGCCGTCAAGCTGGCCGTCGCCCTCGGCGCCACCACGACCGTCATCACCCGGAGCAAGGGCAAGGCCGACGACGCGCGTGCCCTCGGCGCCCACGAAACCCTCGTGTCGTCCGACCCGGAGCAGATGGCCGCCGCCCGCGACCGCTTCGACGTCGTCCTGGACACCATCTCCGCCCCGCACGAACTGCGCCCGTATCTGCACCTCGTGGCGATGGACGGGACTCTGAGCCTGCTCGGGCATCTGGGCACGGTCTCCGTCGACGTGCTCGATCTGCTCATCGGCAGGAAGCACCTGAGCTCGGCCGGCAGCGGCGGACGGCCCGCCACGGCCGAGCTGCTGGCCTTCTGCGCCAGGCACGGCATCACCGCCGACGTCGAGGTGCTTCCCTCCGGACGGATCAACGACGCCTTCGACCGGCTCGAACGCGGTGACGTGCGCTACCGCTTCGTCCTGGACCTGGCCGACCTGGACGCAGCGCGATAGTCACCATCGGGGCTCACCCAGTCCGGGCGTCCCAGAAGCGGCTCAGTCCGGGAGTAGGTGCGCGACGAGCGAGCGTGCCCATTCCGGGGTTGGCTTCTTCGAGGTGAACACCGCCCGGTAGTAGAGGGGTGCGAGGAGTCCGTCGATGGCGCGTTCGATGGATGGTGCCAGTTCGTTGCCGCGGGCGTGTTCGCGTTCGAGGATGGCTTCGAGTTGCTCCTGTCGTTCGGCTCGGCAGATCTCGGCGTTTTCACCGCCTGCGCCGATGATGGCGCGTACCAGGGCGAGCGTGTCGGGATCGCTGAGGTCGCGGGCGAGGTCCGCGGCATAGCGCTCGAGGTCTTCGCGGAGGCTTCCGCTGTCGGGGACGACGAAGTCACCGGAGAATCGGCTGGTGGCGACGTCGGTGAGCAGGTCGCCGATGGATCCCCACCGTCGGTAGACGGTCGTGGGATGGACTCCGGCGTGGTTGGCGACCATCGGGATCGTCAGCTGATCCCCGGTCTGTCCGGCGAGCAGTTCTCTGACGGCCTGGTGGACGGCCGCGCGGACTCGTGCGGAGCGGCCGCCGGGTCGACGTTCGATGTGCTGCGCTTCGGTAGCGGTGGCCATGTGACCAGTATCGCATCGATCACTGCGAATTATCGCAATGAAGGCTGCGTTAGAGTGGCTGTCCAGTCACTAACGCAACGATCATTGCGAGGTCTTCGTGTCCGTCGACTCTGAGGCTGCCCCGTCACCCGTCGGTGGTCGGCTCCGCGCACCGGGAACGAGATTCTTCCCCTGGGTGGGCGCCAGTCTTGTGCTCTTCCTGGCCGCATCCAGCGCACCGTCCCCGCTCTACGTCGTCTACCAGCAGCAGTGGCAGTTCCCGGCCTGGGTGCTGACCGTCGTCTTCGCCCTCTACGTCTTCGGGTTGCTGGGCTCCTTGCTCGTCTTCGGCGCGTTGTCCGACCATCTCGGCCGTCGAGCGACGCTCGGCGCCGCCATCGCCCTACAGATCGGCTCGCTCGCGCTGTTCCTGACGGCGCAGGACGTCCTCATGCTGTCCGCGGCCCGAGTGCTGCAAGGGATCGCGACCGGGGTCGCGACCACCACGCTGAGCGCCACGCTGGTCGATCTGGAGCCCTCGCGCGGACGGGCCGGCGTGGTCACCTCTGTCGGGCCGCTGAGCGGCCTGGCCATCGGGGCCTTGGGCAGTGGTCTGCTCGTTCAGTTCGCCCCCGCACCGACTCGGCTGGTCTACGCGGTCCTCCTGGGCGCCATGGTGCTGGCGGCTGTGGTGGTCTTCCTCATGCCGGAGACCTCGCAGCGCCTGCCCGGGGCTGCGAGGTCCCTGCGGCCCCGGGTCGCGATGCCGTCGCATCTGCGCGCTGACATCGTTCCGGTGGTGCCGGCGATGATCGCCACGTGGGCGCTGGCCGGCATGTACCTGTCGCTCGGCCCGTCCGTCGCCGCGGAGCTGCTGGGGCTGGACAACAGGCTGATCGGCGGCATCGTGGTCACGCTCCTGGCGGGCACCGGCGCCCTGGCGGTCCTCGTCCTCCGGTCCCGTTCCGCGTCGTGGTTGCTGGCTCCGTCATCGGCGCTGCTCGGGATCGGCACCTTGACCTCGCTCGCCGGCGTGACGCAGGACGCCGTCTGGGTCGCAGCCGCGGGCGCTGTCGTCGCCGGCGTCGGCTTCGGAGGATCGGTGCTGGCGACGTTCGGCACCTTCGCCCGCATCGCCCGGCCACACGAGCGCAGCGCGGTCTTCGCGCTGGCGAATGTCATCAACTACCTCGGTAACAGCGTGCCCGCCGTGTTGGGCGGGATCGCCGTCACCTCCTTGGGCCTACTGACCGCTACCACCATCTACGCCCTCGTGATCGTCGCGTTGACCTTCACCGCTTTCGTTCTGCGCGTGAATCAGGCGCGCCTAGCCGGCATGACGCAGTCACATGAGACACCGTGAGACAAGGAGAAACCCATGACCATGACCAGTAGGACCACACAGCATCTCGAGGTTCGCCGTCCGCACAGTACGACGATCCGGTACACGGCCAGCGGCCCGGCTGGTGGGCCAACGCTCGCACTCGTGCACGGCTGGGCCTGCCACCGCGGCGACTTCGACGCGGTGACCGACCACCTGCCCGAGTCCTACCGCGTGCTCGCGATCGACCTCGCCGAACACGGCGAATCGCGCTCGGCGCGGGACACCTGGACCATCGCGGAGTTCGCCCGCGATGTGGCCGCTGTGCTGGAGGCCGAGTCCGCGACCTCAGTGATCGTTGCAGGGCATTCCCTCGGCGGGGCGGTGGCCGTGGAGGTCGGCCGGTTGCTCCCGGACACGGTGACGCACGTGGTCGCGCTCGACGCGCTGCACTACCTGGGCCTGTTCCCCGCGATGAGCGACGATCAGGTCGAGGCCATGGTCGGTGGGTTTCACGACGACTTCGCCGGGGCGGTGCGGGGTCTGGTCGAAGGGGGATCCCCCGAGGGCACCCACCCGGAACTCAAGGACGCACACTTCCGCAAGATGGTCGCCGTGCGGCAGCCCGCAGGCGTGCGCTCCATCGAAGGCCTGATGCGCTGGGACATGGACGCGGCACTGCAGGAGACCACACAGCCGATCACCGCATTTGCCATCCGTGACCTGGTCGTACCGGAAGCGATCGACCGCTACGGCGACCGCATCGACTTCGTGCTCGTCGATCTGGGCACCCACCACTTCCCGGTGGAGTCACCCGAGGCCACGGCGAAGCTCCTGATCCGCCTGGTCACCGGATAGCGCGGCCTCAGTCGTCTTGGGCGCTCGGAAGAGAACGAACCTGGTCACCGGATAGCGCGGCCTCAGTCGTCTTGGGCGCTCGGAAGAGAACGAAGACGACGAGGACGGCCATGACTGCAACGCCGACCCACATGGACTGGCGCCAGCCGGCGATGAAGGCGTCCTGGGCGGCGAGCAGGATCTGTTCGGCGTGCTCGCCGGCGTGCTGGGACACGGCGGTGGCGTTGGCGATGCCCTCACGTGCGGTGGCCTTGAGCTCGTCGGGTACTCCGCTCAGGCGTTCGGAGATGGCGTTTCGGTATCCGGCGACGAGTAGTCCGCCCAGCAGCGCGATGCCCAGGGCGGCACCGAGTTCGCGGGTGAGGTCGTTGAGTGCGGAAGCTACGCCCTGCTGTTCGCGGGGAAGTGAGGATGTGATGGCCTCGGTCGACGGTGTCATCGCCAACCCTGCTCCCATACCCATGGCGATCAGGCCTGGCAGGACACTGAGGTAGCCGCCTTCGGCGGACACGGATCCGGCCATCAAGGCGAGACCGATGGTGGCGAGGCCGAGTCCGGTGACCATGGCTGCTCTGGGGCCGGTGCGCGCGGCGAGCCTGGGCGCAAGACCGGAGGCGAACATCATCAACAGGGCCATCGGCATCAGTCCCAAGGTCGCGAGCAGTCCACTCCAGCCGAGGACGACCTGGAAGAACGGATAGAGCACCAAGGAGACGCCGCCTTGCACTCCGAACAGAACGAGCAGGAGTGTCGTTCCGGAAGACAGCCCGCGGGTGCGGAAGTGCCGGATGTCGAGCAACGGGACCGGGGTTCGCAGTTCCCACACGGTGAATGCGACGGTGGCGAGTACGGCTGACACGAGGGGGACCGCAACGATCAGGTCGGACCAGCCCCGAGACGGTGCTTCATGGAGGGCGAAGGTGAAGCCCACGGCGGCGACGATGGAGGTCAGCGCGCCGACGGTGTCGAAACGACCGGTGGCTTCGCGGGAGTTCGGGATGACGCGCATGCCGATCAGCAGCGAGGCGACGGTCAGCACGACAGGCAGGGCGAACAGCCACCGCCAGGTCGCGACGTCGACGAGCAGGGCGGAGAGGTACATGCCGAGGATGCCGCCGCCACCTGCGACCGCGGTCCACATCCCGATCGCCTTGGAGCGCTCCTTGGCAGGGAAGGACGAGGTGATCACCGACAGAGTGACGGGCATGATCATCGCCGCGCCGATGCCGCTGAGCAAGCGCGCTGCGAGCATGACGCCCATGACCGGGGTGACGGCGGCCGCGACGTTCGCGACGCCGAAGAGTGTCAACCCGGTGATCAGGACCGGCTTGCGGCCCAGCCGGTCACCTGCCGCGCCCAGCGGGAGGAGTAGTGCGGCGAGGGTGAGGGTGTAGGTGTTGATGATCCACAGCACCTGCCCCTGGGAGGCGGCAAAGCTGGCGGCCAGTTGGGGCTGAGCGACGTTCAACCCGGACACAGAGGCGACGACGGCCATCAGGGCGATACCGACGGCCCACAGGATCGCTCGTTTGCGCCGTGGATCGTCGATGACGGGCGCGGGGTCCATCGCGCTGCCCTGCGAGGCGAAGGTCATGGTCGGGTTCCTTCCGGTTCTGGTCTGCCTGGCCGGGCACGCGGGCAGCACGACGCGGCGTCGCGGGCGGGAGGCCGCGACGTGCGAAGAAGAGCAACGATGGGTCAGGAAAGGCGGCGGGCGCGGACGATCACGTCACGCAACTGCACCGGCGTGCCGCCGGGCCGGACGGTGCGAGTGTTTTCGTAGCCGGCATC
>JAJYTA010000192.1 GCA_021793295.1 Actinomycetes bacterium | reverse complement strand
CCGGGGCGCGCGCATCTGGATCAACATCGGCGGCATGACCTTCCAGCCGGGTGAGGCCGCGAAGATCATCCTGATCATCGCGTTCGCCGCGTATCTGGTGCAGAAGCGCGACGCGCTCGCGCTGGCCGGGCGGCGATTCCTGGGAATCGACCTGCCCCGGGCCCGCGATCTCGGGCCCATCGTGTTGGTGTGGCTGGCCGGACTGGGCATCCTGGTCGTGCAGAACGACCTCGGCCCTTCGGTGCTGCTGTTCGGCATCTTCGTGCTGATGATCTACGTGGCGACCGAGCGGATCTCGTGGATCATCCTCGGCCTGCTGCTCATCGGCGCCGGTGGCCTCGCCGCCAACGCGGTGGTCAGTCACGTCTCCCAGCGCGTCGACACCTGGCTCGACCCGTTCGTCGACCCCACCGGCCAGATCGCGCAGTCGTTGTACGGCCTGGCCTACGGCGGGTTGCTCGGCACCGGGCTCGGCCAGGGCCGGCCCGACATGATCCCGATCGCCGAGAGCGACTTCATCGGCGCTGCCCTGGGCGAGGAACTCGGCCTGGCCGGGCTGATCGCCGTGATTCTGCTCTACTCGCTGTTGACCACGCGCGGGCTGCGGGCAGCGCTGCTGATGCGTGATCCGTTCGGCAAGCTGCTGGCGGCAGGACTGGCGGCCGGGTTCTTCCTGCAGGTGTTCATCGTCCTCGGGGGTGTGACCAAGCTGATTCCGCTGACCGGCCTGACCACGCCGTTCCTGTCGCTCGGCGGCTCGTCACTGGTCATGAACTGGGTGCTGGTCGCGTTGCTGATCCGGCTGTCCGACGCTGCCCGCCGCCCGGCGCCGCCGCCGTCGTCATCGTCCGACGACACCGCGGTCACCCAGGTGGTGAGAATCCGATGAACTCGCCGATCCGCCGGATCTCCGCCGGCTGCCTCCTGCTGTGCTTCGCGCTGCTGGTCAACGTGACCTACGTCCAGGGGTTCTGGGCCGACGAGTTGAACGCTCGCTCTGAGAACCGTCGCGTCCTGCTCGACGAGTACTCCCGTGAACGGGGGCCCATCCTGCTCGCCGACGACACCCCGATCGCCCGGTCGGTCCCCGTGGACAGCGAGTACGCGTTCCTGCGTGAGTACCCGTACCCGGCCATGTACGCGCCGTTGACCGGCTACTACTCGTACTTCTACGGCCGCACCGCGTTGGAGCGGGCCCAGAACGACATCCTCTCCGGCGACGACGACCGCCTGTTCGTCCGCCGGTTGATCGACCTCGTCACCGGCGAGGACCCGAAGGGCGGCGCGGTCAAGCTCACCATCGACCCAGCCGCACAGGAAGCCGCCTGGGAAGGCCTCGAAGGTTACAAGGGTGCCGTCGTCGCCTTGGACGTCGAGACCGGGGCCATCCTCGCCGCGGCGAACCGGCCATCGTTCGATCCCAATGCGATGGCCAGCCATGACATCGAGGAGCAGACCGCCGCCAAGGAGTCGCTCGACTCCGACGAGGACCAGCCGGCGCTGAATCGAGCCCTCGCCCAGCGGCTGCCACCGGGCTCGGTGTTCAAGCTGGTCACCGCCGCGGCAGCGCTGGAGTCCGGGGAGATCGAGCCCGAGACCGACATCCCCGGCCCGGCCGAGTACGACCTGCCGCTCACCGACAACACGCTGGGCAACTACTTCGACGGCGAGTGCGGCCCCGGCGGCACGACCAACCTGATCGAGGCGCTGCGGATCTCGTGCAACACGGCTTTCGCCTACCTCGGCAACGAACTCGGCGACGACGCGCTACGCGAGCAGGCCGAACGTTTCGGCTTCAACACCCAGCCGCTGACCAACGACGACATGAACGCCGCCACGAGCGTCTTCCCCGACGAAGCCGACGAGCCGCAGACCGCGTACTCGGCCATCGGCCAGTTCGAGGTCGCCGCCACACCGCTGCAGATCGCCATGGTCTCCGCGGCCATCGCCAACGACGGCGTGCTGATGGAGCCCTACCTGGTCCGCGAGGTCCGCGGTCCCGACCTGGTCAGCGCCATCGAACAGACCGAACCCGAAGAGCGCTCCCAGGCAGTGTCCAAGGAGACGGCCGAACAGCTGACCGAGATGATGGTCGGGGTCGTGGAAGACGGCACCGGTTCGAATGCCCAGATCGATGGCATCGAGGTCGCGGGCAAGACCGGCACGGCGCAGACCGGACGAGACGACCCGCCGTACGCCTGGTTCACCTCGTTCGCGCCGGCCGACGAGCCCAAGGTGGCCGTCGCCGTCGTCATCGAAGAAGCTCCCGACACGGCCCGCGGCGACATCGGCGGCGGCGCGCTGGCCGCACCGATCGCCCGCGCTGTGATGGAGGCGGTACTCGGGTCATGACCACCCTGCACACCTCCACTGTTCGGTCAAGAGCAACACCGGGCATGCCGATACCGGTACGGTTCGCGTGCGCGAGGTCGAGACGAGAAAGGGCCGCAGAATGAACGAGCCGCGACTCCTCGGAGATCGCTACGAGCTGGGCGAGGTCATCGGCCGTGGCGGCATGGCCGAGGTCCGGCGCGGGCGCGATACCCGATTGGGCCGCACCGTGGCGCTCAAGATGCTGCGGGTCGACCATGCCGCCGACGCCACGTTCCAGGCCCGCTTCCGCCGGGAGGCCCAGTCCGCCGCGTCGTTGAACCACCGGACGATCGTGGCGGTGTACGACACCGGCGAGGACTACATCGACGGCAACCGCATCCCGTACATCGTCATGGAGTACGTCGAGGGCCAGACGCTGCGCGAGATGATCCAGGAGCGGGTGCGCTTCACCCCGGAACGCTCCATCGAGGTGCTCATCGCCGTGCTCGATGCCCTGGAGTACAGCCACCGGGCCGGCATCGTCCACCGCGACATCAAGCCGGGCAACGTCATGGTCACCACGACCGGCGAAGTCAAGGTCATGGACTTCGGCATCGCCCGTTCGCTCGCCGACACCGGGATGGCGCTGACACAGACCTCCGCCGTCGTCGGAACCGCGCAGTACATCTCGCCGGAGCAGGCCCGCGGCGAGCAGGCCGATGCCCGCAGCGACCTCTACGCCAGCGGCTGCGTGCTGTACGAGCTGCTGACCGGGCGGCCACCGTTCGTGGGCGAGTCCCTGGTCTCCGTCGCGGTGTCGCACGTACGCGAGATGCCGACGCCGCCGTCGGCGCTCGACCCCACCATCCCGCCGGACCTCGACGCGATCGTGATGAAGTCGCTGGCCAAGGACCGGCTCGAGCGGTATCAGAGTGCGTACGACATGCGCACCGACCTCGAACGCGCCGCGGCCGGTCTGCCGGTGGCGGCCGCGGCCGACACATCGGCGGCCACGCAGCTGATCGCCCACGCGCCACCGGCCTCGGAAACCGAGGCGCTGCCGCTGGACGACGACACTCCGCTGCCCGATGAGGACGACGAAGACGAGCCCCGTGGCTTCAGTTGGTGGGCGGTCGCGCTCGGGTCGCTCGCGGTTCTGGCCATCGCGGGGCTGATCGGCTATCTGGTCTTTCAGTCCGGCGGGACGGCGCAGGCGACGGTGCCGAACCTGGTCGGCATGACGCAGGAGCAGGCCGAGGCCCGGCTGGCGGACGAAAACCTCGAAGTGCGAGCGCAGTCGCAGCCGACGGATGACGAGGACCAGGTCGGCACGGTCGTCAAGCAGGACCCGCCACCGTCGACCAGGGTCGACGAGCAGACCCCGGTGACGATCTTCGTCGGCGTGCCGCCCGACGACGTCGCCGTCCCATCCGTCGTCGGTTCATCGCTACAGGAGGCCCGGGACGCGATCGAGGGGGCCGGGCTGAACGTCGGCAACCAGACGGCCAGCAACAGCGATCGACCGGAGGGTGAGGTCCTCGAGACCGAGCCGGCCGGTGGTGAGGCCGTCCCGCCAGGCACGACGGTCAACATCGTCTACTCCAACGGCACGCAGACGGTCGAGGTTCCCGACCTCATCGGCGCCACACAGGAACAGGCCGAGGCTCAGCTCGAGCGACTCGGTCTCGTTCCCGACGTCGTCACCGAACCTGCCGATCAGCCGGAGGGGACCGTGTTCCGGCAGGTTCCCGAGCCGGGGGAGGAAGTCGACGAAGGCGAGACGGTCATCATCAGCGTCGCCGAGCGGCCTGACGAGCCGACCGACGAACCCACCGATGACAACCCCACCGACGAGCCCACGGACGGCACGGACTCTGGCGACGAGAACGGCGACACGGGCGGCGACGGCGGCGACGAAACCGGCGACACCGGTGGGGACGGCGGCGACGAAACCGGCGACACCGGTGGGGACGGCGGCGATGGTGGCGACCAGACCGGCAACGAATGGAACGGCGACCAGGAGGGCGGGATCATCGGCGCCGGCTGATCACCGGCGAGCCGATCCTCTCGCCGAGCGCCTCGTACCGTCGGGCCCCTGCACCAGCAGCGGTCAGGACGGCACGGGGCTGGGTGCCGGTGCGTGGTGCACCACTGGCGCCAGGCCCGCCGACCGCTCCACCGCGTCGGGGTCGCCGCAGATCGCCAGCCACTGACCGAGCATCCGGTGCCCGCCTTCGGTCAGCACCGATTCGGGGTGGAACTGCACACCCTCGACCGCGAGATCACGATGGCGCAGTGCCATGACCACGCCGCCCTCGGTGCGGGCCGTGACCGCGAGCTCGGCCGGCACGCTCGCCGGATCGACGGCCAGCGAGTGGTATCGCGTCGCCGTGAACGGCGAATTCAGCCCGGCCAGGACCCCCGCGCCGTCGTGGTGGACCGCGCTGGTCTTGCCGTGCAGGAGCTCCGGTGCGCGTTCGACGGTGGCGCCGTAGGCGACGGCGATGGCCTGCAGGCCCAAGCACACGCCGAACAGCGGGATTCGTCCAGCCGCCTGGTGAACCAGATCGACGCAGCCGCCGGCGTTCTCGGGGGTGCCGGGGCCGGGCGACAAGAGGATGCCGTCATAGCCGTCGACGCTGCCGATGTCGTCATTGCGGCGCACTTCGCACTCAGCGCCGAGCTGCGCCAAGTACTGCACGAGGTTGAAGACGAAGCTGTCGTAGTTGTCCACGACCAGGATGCGTGGCGTCACGAAGTGGTGCTCCCTCCGAGCGAGTAGGCCGGCATGGTGACCGTGCCTTCGTCGCTGACGTCGTAGGTCAGCCCCACGAGGTCGGCCCACGCACGGTACTCGTCCACAGCGGGCGAGTCGTTCAATGCTTTGCGCATCGCCTCGCGGTCGCCGATGGCGGTGATGGTGTACGGCGGGTAGTAGGTCCGGCCATGCAGGACCAGCACCGAGCCTTGGCAGCGGATGATGCTGTTCATCGACAACCGCTGATCCATGACGGTGATCGCCTCGGCTCCGCCGGCCCACAGCGCGTTGACGACGCCCTCGAGGTCTTGCTGATGCACGATGTAGTCCTCGACGTTGACCTCGTCGGAGTTCCCATCGGCCTTCGGCACGTTCTTCGCGTCGTCCAGCGTCACGGTCAAGCCAGGCCCGGCCACCGGAGTGAGACCAGCATGGGTCATGAGGGCTTCGGTACGTTCGTTGACCTCGGCCGTTTGGCTACTCTCGGCCGCCGCGGCGAGCTTCTCGATTTCGGCGGTCAGGTCCGCGACCCGATCTTCGAGCTCGCGGACCCGTTGTTCCTCGGTGCGGACCAGGTCGGAGAAGTCCAGGATGTCGCTACCACGCAGGTCATCGCCCTCGGCGGCCTTGGCGCTGATGACCAACAGGGTGCCGCAGAGGGCAAGCGCCACCGGGGCCGCGAGCTTCCATCCGCGGCCCGGGCCGGGCTGCTGGTCGATGGCGGCCACCTCCTGGCGTCACGTCGAGGCCATCGCGGTGTGGGCGGGCGCCTGCACTGACGACTACGCTAGCCGAACACACCGTTGACCTGACAACCGTCAAGATTGAGAGGACGGAACTCGTGCCCAAGTCTCGCAGCCGTCGCAAGGACGACTACACACCGCCGGACCGGGGCGAGGGCAAGGACCCGTTGGCTTCCAGCCCGTGGGTTGCCCCCACCATGGTCACTTTACTCCTCGTCGGCCTCATCTGGATCGTGGCGTATTACCTGGTGGGTGAGGACCTTCCGCTCATCCGCGATCTCGGCGGCTGGAACCTGTTGATCGGTATGGGGCTGATCGTGGGCGGCTTCATGACCGCCACCAAGTGGAAGTAGCGCAGAGCACCTTCCACACAGCCTGACCTGGGAAGCTGCCGCTGTCCACAAGGTATTGCACACCTGTGATTACACGCTTGTAATTCATCCCCACCTGGGGATACGCCTGTGGATAACTTCCGTTGGCGGGTGTGGACACTTGCGGGACAGGCGCTCAGGAGCAGGAGACGTCGAAGCGCTGTGGATCGCGCCGTTCCAGGCACGCGATCTCACAGCGCTTCGACGTTGGTGATCTAGGCGATCTGCACCACGACCACGGCCAGAGCTGCGGCCACACCGATGACGCAAGCGGCGATCGAAGCCGGCAGCCGGTACTGACGGGGCACATAGGCGAACACGGCGGCCAGCAGACTGCCCATCGCCAGCCCGCCGAGATGCGCACGCCAGTCGATGCCCTGGACCATGAACCCGAAGACGACGTTGATCCCCAGGATCGCCACGACGGCGCCGGTCTGGCGGCCGAGCTTGCGCATGATCACGAACAACGCGCCCATCAGGCCGAACACGGCGCCGGAGGCGCCCACCGAGACGAAGTACGGAGACGCCGCGGACAGCGAGGCCGCCGACCCGCCCAGCGCCGAGATCAGGTACAGCGAGATGAATCGCCACCGCCCGAGCACCGGCTCGAGCGCGCTGCCCAGGATCCACAGTGCGAGCATGTTCATGCCGATGTGCCAGATCTCTTCGTGGACGAACGCGACGGTGAGCAGTCGGTACCACTCACCGTCGGCGATGCCGATGGAATAGAGATCCTGCTGGCTACCCAGGACCAGCCCGAACCGTGCGGTGACCTCGGTCCAGTTGATGATGCCCTGGGACGCGAGAGCCAGATCGCGGGCGAGCGGCCCGTTGGTCCCGATGACGAGACCGAACAACCAGACGACGACGTTGATACCGATGAGCGTCTTGGTGACGACGTCGCCGCGCTCGCGTACGGCGCCACCGAGGACCGTCTTGCCCTGTCGCACGGACTTGTTGCCCTGAGCGACGCATTCCGGGCAATGAAAGCCCACCGGTGCCGCCGTCATGCAGTCCGGGCAGATGTAGCGCTCGCACCGCGAACAGCGGATGTAG